>CAZGQL010000156.1:0-9484 GCA_964527905.1 uncultured Syntrophobacteraceae bacterium | reverse complement strand
GGTCGTGAGGCTCAGGCTTTCCAGACCCTCGATTCCCGCAATGCTCCGGCACAGACTCAGCACATCCCGGCGCACGAGCGGCTCTCCGCCCGTGATGCGGATCTTCGTGATGCCCAGCCCAACGGTGACGCGGGCCAACCGAACGATTTCCTCGTAGCGCAGCATGTCCTCATGAAGCAGCTTCGATACGCCTTCCGCGGGCATGCAGTAGGAACAGCGCAGGTTGCAACGGTCGGTGATGGAAAGACGCATATAGTCGATGCGGCGCTGGCAGCCGTCGGTCAAACCCAAAGACATGAACGAACCTCGAATGGTTGCGGGGACAGCGGAAAACCGATCACCCCGCAATACTACCCCATTGCGCCAAAGAATCAATGTTGGACGGGTTTAGGATTCCACGAGGCCGGCCAGCCGCTCCCGCAGCAAGGTATGGCGATCCGACCTTCGGTCGTTTCGAATGGCGATGGCGAGGGCCTTGCGGGTGCCGACCAGGACGGCCAGCTTTCTTGCGCGCGTGATGGCGGTATAGAGCAAGTTCCGCTGCAACATGACGTAATGCTGGGTCAGGAGTGGGAGAATGACGGCTGGGTATTCGCTCCCCTGGGACTTGTGGACGCTCACCGCGTAGGCGAGCTGCAGCTCCTCCAACTCCGAAAGATCGTAGGTCACACGCCGCCCGTCGAACTCCACGACCAGTTCCCTGGCCTCGAGATCCAGGTCCCGAATCCGACCCCAGTCCCCATTGTAAACATCCTTGTCGTAGTTGTTGCGGATCTGCATGACTTTGTCGCCGACCCGAAACGCGCGTCCCGCCCGCTCCACCGCCTTCCCAACGGGATTGAGCGCCTCCTGCAGGGCGGTGTTGAGGTTCTGAGCCCCCACGAGTCCCCGGTGCATGGGGCTGAGCACCTGCACTTCTTCAACGGGGTCCAATCCGAAACGACCGGGTATGCGCTCCGTACAGAGCCGAACGATGATCCCGACGACCTCCTCGGGATTCTCTTTCTCAATGAAATAGAAATCCTGGGGCGCCTCCTTGGAGGCATCGACGGGAGTCTCCAAGGTCGGAAACAATCCCCGCTGTATCCGGTGCGCATTGACGATGATCCGGCTCTGCCGGGCCTGCCTGAAAATCTCCGACAGGCGGACCACTGGAAACCGCTCAGATGCGATGATGTCGTGCAGGACATTCCCGGGGCCGACGGACGGAAGCTGATCGACATCTCCGACGAGCACCAAGGTCGCATGACCCGGAACGGCCTTGAGCAGGTGATGGGTGAGGAGCACATCGAGCATGGAGCATTCATCGACGATGATGCAATCCGCAGCGAGCGGCCTGTGCTCGTCCCGCATGAAGCGGCCCTGTTGTGGACTGAATTCGAGCAGTCGGTGCACGGTACTCGCCGGGAAACGAGTCGCCTCGCTCAAGCGCTTGGCCGCCCTACCCGTGGGAGCCGCAAGGCAGACCTGGGCACCAAGCTGTCTGTAAATGGCGAGAATGGCTCGGACGAGGGTCGTCTTTCCGGTCCCAGGTCCCCCGGTGATCACGACGACCTTCTCTTGAATAGATTCCCGGACGGCCTGTTCCTGAAGCGGTGCCAGTTTGAAGGGGATCTTGTTCTTGAGCCATTCGAGGGAGCCCTCGACGTCGATCCGGCGCTGGAGGGCCTGGTGGGCCTGGAGCGAAAGAAGGCGGGCGGCAGCCAGCTTCTCGGCAAGAAAGTAGCCTTTCAGATAAACTCGGACCGGGTCCCCTTCCTCGCTCGCTGGGCCGGGCGAAACCTCCTGTTCAACAACGAGATTCTCCATCAGAAGCGAATGGAGCGCCTCGTTGAGGGTTGCCTCGGGCATGGACAACATTTGGGACGCCAGTTCGAGGAGATGGCGGCGGGGCAGACACACATGACCTTCTTCCGCGGCTTGGTGCAGGACGAAAAGAAGACCGGCCTGAGCACGCAGGGCCGAACCGGGTTCGAAGCCGAGCTTCAGGGCGATCTTGTCGGCCGTCACAAATCCAATGCCGCTGATGTCCATGGCCAGGCGGTAGGGGTTTTCCTCGATGACGGTTCTCGATCCGCTGCCGTAACGCTTGTAGATTCGGCTGGCGTAGGTGGAACCGATCCCGTGGGTCTGAAGGAAGACCATGAGGTCGCGAATCTCCTTTTGTTCTTCCCAAGCCTTCCGGATCTGGGCCAGCCGGACCGGACCGATGCCTTCCACTTCCTGGAGCCTCTCGCTTTCTCGGTCGATCACCTCCAGGGTGGCCTCCCCGAACTGTCGCACGATTCGTTTGGCCATCTCGGGGCCGATGCCTTTGATCAGGCCGGATCCCAGGTACTTCCGGATCCCCTCGACCGTGGCCGGCGCCGACGTCTCATAGCGATCGACCTTGAACTGCTGCCCGTATCGGCCGTGCGTCTCGAAAACCCCCTCCATGCACAAGGCCTCGCCTGGGGTCACCGACCCGAAGTTCCCCACCGCCGTCACCAGATCCCTGCGTCCACGGACCTTGACCTGAATCACGTGATAGCCGTTTTCCTCATTGCAATAGGTGATTCGCTCGACCACCCCTTGAAGCGTGACAGTCATCCGACGACCTGCAACCTTTCCATTCAAGCTCTCCCTGCCCCGCCCGTCCCCCAAGGGGGCAGGGTCGGGAGCATGGCAGATCCAATTCGTTTTGACAAATCCGCACTCCATGCTAATATACCGCGAGGAAACTCGGAAGCATTAAAGATGTGCCCCTGAACGGACGACAGACACTCATGATCCTGGCGTCACGCCACCCCCCGCGAGCAAGGCAAGGCACGTCCGTCGGACGACGGGCCCCATTGCCGGAGGGCCACTCCGGTCGTTGCCGGGCCTGCAAACCCTCGAGAACCCTTCTACCGCAAACGGAGAGCGTACTGATGTCCCTCTACATCAAGACCGAAGACTACCGTCAGCATGGAATCAGCAAGTATTCGGACCTGGCGCTCATACGAGCAGTTGTGCAGAAGGAGCTCAACATGGATCGCGTGTTTGTCTCCTTCGTCAATAAGCGGGAGTACATTCGAGTCGATTTTCTGGCCCCGCGCCCTCCGCGCCCTTCCCGGAGGCGCCGTCCCCCGAAGCGGGCCTCTGAGCGGACACAGCAGGCGTAGATCTCTCGGCGCCCCTCCAGGGGCGCCCCTTCCCACCGCCCCGCCCCCTCCTTCCAGGTTACGTTCTCCTGCTGCCTCCCTGCGGCCCTTCCCAACCTATCGACCGGTTGACGAGGTGCTTAGGTCGAGGTAGAGGTAATGGTGCCGTCGCACGTGCGGGGCCACCCGCCTCCCTATCCGATTCCCATGCTCACTGAGGCACAGTATGACAATGCTTCTGGAAAGACGGTCGATCCAATGGAGTGTGCTCGTAGCGCTCTGGGCGGTGATTTATCTGGCGACCCTCCAGAGTCCGTCGTTTTTCGACGACGCGGACTCCATTCACGCGGAAGCCGTCCGGGAAATGGTCCAAACCGGCGACTGGATCACCCTCAAGATCAACAACGGGATCCGCTATCTCGAAAAAGCGCCGCTCATGTACTGGTTTTCGGCGGTCTCGGTCTCCCTGTTCGGCCTCTCCGAATGGGCGATTCGCCTGCCAGTGGCCCTCTTCGCCCTGCTCCTGACCCTCCTGCTCCATGCGTTCGGGAGCCGGTTCTTCGATACGCGCACCGGTTTTTATGCCGCGTTGGTGTACCTAGCGAGCCTCGGCCCGTTCGCCTTCACCCGCATCTATTTGCCCGACGTCATCCTGGCCTTTTTCATGACCTGCTGCTTTTACGGGTGCCTAAGCATCCTGCACGAGCCGGAGCCCGCGCGAAGGCTGTTCGGCCGGCTCGACCCGAGGGTCCCAGGCATTTACGCGGCCGCCGCTCTGGGTGTTCTGACCAAGGGCCTCATCGGCGTCATCTTCGTGGGGGCGGTCGCCCTGGCACACATGCTTGTGAGTGGCCGATGGGACATGATCCGCCGCTTGCAGCCGATCCCGGGGGCCGCGATCTTTCTGGTGGTGGGGGCGCCCTGGCATCTGGCAGCGGGTTTCGCCAATCCTGGCTTCTTCTGGTTCTACTTCATGAACGAGCACGTACTGCGTTACCTGGGCCTGAGGTATCCTAAGGACTACGACACGGTGCCGCTCCTGCTCTTTTGGGCCCTACACCTGGTGTGGCTCTTCCCTTGGAGTTTCTTCTTGTGGGGCTTCGGCGGGAGCTTCCCGCGAAAGTGGAGACCCTCCGACGCCCGCGAGCAAACCACTCTCTTCCTTTTCCTCTGGATCGGCGTGATCTTGTTGTTCTTCTGCTTTTCAACGACTCAGGAATACTACACCTTCCCAACCCTCCCCGCATTTGCGCTTCTTCTGGGAGGGGTCCTCGCCCGGCTGGATTCCCCGCAAGGGGCCGACCTGCAGCGTCGAGCACTCATCGGCATGGGTCTGCTCCTCGGGGTGGCCGCGGTGATCGGGGCGGGACTCCTTGCCCTGGCCGCCATCGGGAGGGAGGCAGCCCAACAGGGCAGCGGACTGACCTCCACGCTGACGTTCAACCCCGAACAGTATGCCCTTTCGTTCGGACACTTGCACGATCTCACTCCATCGACTTTCGGGCACCTTGCGCCGCTTGTTCATCGCACGGCAGCCCTTTTCCTGGTGGTGCCCCCCGTGGCGTTCCTGTTCGCCTATCGGCGCAAATGGAAAGCGGCCGCCCTCTGCCTGGGATGCTTTTTGGCCGCGCTGGTGCATTCCTATCATTCTGGAATGGTTGCCTTCGAATCCATCCTTTCCTCCAGAGGACTCGCCCGTACCATCCAGTATCACCACCAGCCCCAGGACCGGATCGTGGTCAACGGGGTCTACGAAAGGGGTTCTTCGATCAACTTCTACACCGGTTTGCAGCTTTCGGTCCTCAATGGACACTTTGGGAACCTCTGGTATGGGTCGTATTTTCCCGATGCACCCCCGATCTTCTTCGACGATGTCCGCTTTCTCGAACTATGGAAATCCGGTGAGCGAGTGTTTTTCTTCAGCGAGGATGTCCCTTTCGATGCGTTTTTAGCCCGGCATCCCGATTTTGAGTACCGCCTGCTCGCCCAGGACGGCGGCAAGAAAGTGGTCGTCAACTGGTGAAGGACAGGAAACGGACAACGACGCTCAGTCGATCAAGGTTTGAGGCAAAAACGTATGAAGGGCAGCTCCATTAGAAGGCTGGACTATTTCGCTTCAAAGTGGCGATTGACTGGATCTAGGGTGATCCTAATCCTCGTCGTCTTTCTCCTATTAATATCCGAGCACAATTGGGATCCGGATGGTGTTTTGGATATTCTCTTTGAGATGTTTGGGCTATTTTTCATCTTGTGCTGCTCATTGGGCCGTATCTGGGTTTCCATGTATATATCGGGTTATAAGAACAAGGAGCTGATTACGGTCGGGCCCTATTCGATGACGCGAAATCCATTATATTTTTTTAATCTTCTTGGAGCAATTGGAATTGGATTCTCTTCGGAGAGTTTAGTTATTCTACTTATCTTACTTACAACGTTTATCGTTTACTACCCTCTTGTTATTATACATGAAGAAAGAAAACTCATCGGCCACTATAAGAACGAATACACCGACTACATGCGGAAGACCCCACGGTTTTTTCCAAAATTATCCCTCTTCCATGAGCCTGAAAAGTATCTGGTGGACACCCGCCGTTACAGAAAGGCGTTCGTGGATGGATTCCTCTTTATATATGCCTACGGAGCTCTGGCGCTCATTGAAAGACTCCACGAACTTCATGTCCTGCCCACGCTGATCAAGATCATGTGATGCTGCTCGATGGGTCGATTTAATTCCGACGCCTCACCGACCGCACGCTGTAGATGCGCTTGTTTTGAGCTTCGAAATAGGTGCGAGACTGGACCTCGCCGAGCAGCCCGATGGCCAGGAACTGCATCCCGGCCAGCAGGAGCACGGCTGCCATCACGAGGAGCGGACCGTGCTCCTGGAACAGGTGCACCCCTTCAAGCAGCTTGCGAGCCGTCAGGAACAGCCCGATCAAGGTCGCCGGCAGGATGCATGCGAGGGAGAGTTTCCCGAAAAGGTGCAGGGGACGCGTGAGGTATCGGAGCAGAAAGCCGACCGTGACCAGGTCGAACAGAACCCGGAAGGTGCGCGAGAGTCCGTAGTGAGATTTTCCGGTGTTGCGTCCCATGTCTTTGATGGGGATTTCGGCGATGCGGGCTCCATTCATGGCGGTGAGCGCCGGGACAAACCGATGTAAATCCCCGTACAGGTTGATTTCATCGAGGATTTCCCGCCGGTACGCCTTGAAGGTCGTCCCGAAGTCATGAACCCGCACCCCCGACACCCAGGCCATAAGCCAATTGGCGACTCGGGAGGGGAGCTTGCGCGTGAGCAAGGCGTCCGAGCGACTCACGCGCCATCCGGAGACCAGATCATAGCCTTCGTCAATCTTCTCTAAAAATTGCGGGATCTCCTCCGGCGCGTGCTGAAGATCCCCATCGAGTGAAACCACCACGTCGCCGCGGGCATGATCGAATCCCGCCATGAGCGCCGAAGTCTGTCCGTAATTGCGACGCAGGTGTACGACCACCACCCTTGGATCGCTCTCATGGATCGTGTCGAGACTCTCCCCTGTCCCATCGGTGCTGCCATCGTTGATCAACACCAGCTCCCACGAGCGGGGCTGCTGCTCCATGGTGCGGGAAACCCGCTCGTAGAGCTCCCGCAGCGTGACCGCCTCATTGTGCAACGGGATCACCACGGAGACTTTCGGCGTATTCATCGATTCGGCCGACGCCGGCGACGGAATCTCCATGGCCCCAGGGCCTTCATTTGATCTGGGCATCACGAAAAAACCTCTCCAAAACGCACGACGTGCAGGCCGTGCGAGCTGATCAGATCACGGAACGTATCGGACATCAACAGATCCCGTTCCCATTCCCGCTGGCGAAGCAACCGGGTCCTGCCGTCCCGCAGACCGGCGTCGCAGTCGCCCGGATGAAACATGATCTCGCTGACCCCGACGGGCAAATGAGGGAGAAGTACCGCGAGGGCGTTTCGGCTCCAGACGCCCGTCAGCCCGACTCCATAAAACCGATCCGGTGTCCTCAAACCCGCCCGTGCGACACGGTGACGGAAATGGCGTCTGAACACTCGGACGGCGCGCGCCGCAACGGCCTGCAGCCAGTAAGTGCGACGATCCTGGTACTGCACCGCCCGGGCGATCTCCCCGACAGGGGCGTCGTCGAAGGGGTTGCGTATCCATCCGACACCGTAGCGTCTTGCGACTTCGAGGACCGCATCGAGTAGCACGGGAAAGACATGGAGATGTTTGTGCGTATCCACGTGGGTCGGCCAAATGCCAGCGCATAGAACCTTCTCCATCTGCGCGCTCATCTCCCGAAGGAGTAAGTCCCGCACACCCCGCCGGGTCGCCATCCCAAGCCAAAGCCCCCGGAAGGTATCCGGGAGTCGTCCCGAGACTCCCGCAAGACCCGGGAGACAGCAGGACGGCAAGACGGGCGGCAGCTCCGTCAGGGTGAGATGCACCCCGATTCCCAGATGCGGCAGATCGCGAAGCATCTCCACGGCATGTTCGAAGGCCCCACCACAAGCCATCAGCGTCGCGCTGCTCAACACGCCTTGTCTGGCACACCGTGCGACCGCATCGTTGATCCCGCGGCTGTAGCCCAGGTCATCGGCGTTGATGATGAGGCGCCTAGCCGTCACCGTTCGTTTTCCTTCCCACCTGTAATCCCGTCAAGGCCCGCATGTAGCTAGCAAATCGGGAGTCGGTCTGTCAATCAGCGAACGCTTCCTGTCGCGCTTCCCCAAGTTTTCTGGTTTGATTTTGGAGAGAATTGCTGTAAGGTAGGCTAACTTCTCCGAATCACACACTTTCAATCACACCAAGGAGCACCGAGGGGGACCATGAGGCCAAAGATGGGGCTAGGATTGGTAGGGCTGGGGGCGGCGCTACTGTTGACGGTGGCACTCTATCCGGGCAACGGCGCCTGCGGCGACAAACCCGGTGTCCTGAGCCTGGAGGACGCCATTGGAATGGCGCTCGAAAGGAGTCCGGAGCTGAAGGAGGCGGACCAGAATATCGCCTCTGCCCAGGCGGATCTGGATCAAGCGAAGGCGGGCCGATGGGCCCAGTTGGATGTGACCGGGGTGACCGGCCCCGTGACGGATTCGGATTTGCCGGTTGTCAAGGTGAATGTGAATACGATTCCACCCAATGGCGTCATCAACGGCACGCTTCAGGACCGGGACAAGACGAGCATCGGCATTTTTGGGCGACTCGAGTTGGCGCTGGTTCAACCGCTTTTCACGTTCGGGAAGATCTCCAACCGAATCCAGGCCGCAGCCAAGGGTCTCGAGGCGCAGCGTGCCGCCCGGGAGCGGGCACGGAACGACTTGGTGCGCCGGGTGAAGGAAATGTATTTCGGGATGCTCGTTGCCGAACAGGGGCGAGCGGCGGCCCGGGATGCCGAGGACTTCAACCACGATGCCAAGCGCCGCATCGAGCGACTCCTGGCCCTCAAGGCCAAAAACGTCGATCCCAATGACCTGTACCGCATCGAGGCGCTCGAAGGCGAGATTCAAGCCTTCAAGGCCAAGGCCGAATCCGGCGCCAAGACCGCCTACATGGCCCTCAAGCAGACGATCGGCTACCCGGCCGGCCAAGAGTTCAAGCTGGATCTGAGGGAGCTCCCCAAAGACACTCGCGCCCTGGCTTCGCGAGAGGAATACGTGCGGCTGGCCCTTGAGAGACGCCCCGAGATCGAGCAGCTCCGTCAGGGTATCGAGGCCCAGAAAAGCCTCGTGCAGGCGGCCAAGTCGGATTTGTACCCGTCCGTTTTCGCCGCCGGATTCGGCTCCTTTGCCGGAGCTCCAGGCCGCGACCGAATGGACATCTCCTACTTTCCCGATGAATTCAATCATGCGCGGGGGGGCGCAGTTCTTGGCGGCCACTGGCATTTCGACCTGGGCATCAGTCGGGCGAAGGTCCGCAAGGAGGAGGCCGGCTACAAGAAGCTCCAGGCAACCCAGGAGTTTGCCGAGCAAAACATTCCGGTGGAGGTCGCCAAGTACTACGATGAGGCCGTGGAGAATCGGGCGGCTTTTCAGGCCTACGAAAAGGCCACGACGGCCGCCCGGAAGTGGATCGTTACGAGCTTTTCCAATTTTGACCTCGGAGTCGGCACGGCCCGCGACATGTATGACGCCATTGACCGCTATGGTAAGAACCAAGGCGAATACCTGGTCAGCCTGTACAACTATCACGTGGCACTGGCCAACCTGAGTTACGCCATCGGGGAGTCGACCTGGCAAAAACCGTAGCGCCGCCTCGAAGCTCCTCCAATCCAGAACGCCTTGGGCGCTGGCACCTTCGCGGATCGCGTCCAAGGCTCACGATCATCCTCGCCCTGGCGTGCACGACAGCGATGGACCT
>CAZGQL010000155.1:10745-10988 GCA_964527905.1 uncultured Syntrophobacteraceae bacterium | reverse complement strand
TGTATCAGCCGATTCTCACTCCCTCAATCGACAACAAGCGAGTGGCTCCAACATGATCACAGCGTTGCTCAAGAAGGTATTCGGCAGTCAGAACGATCGGAATCTCAAGCGCATTGCGCCGCTTGTGGATCAGACCAACCAGCTGGAGCCCGGGATCCGCGGTCTCAGCGATGCCCAGCTCCAGGGGAAAACCGCGGAATTCAGACAGCGCCTCGCCAACGGCGAGCCCCTTGACGATCTGCT
>CAZGQL010000155.1:10411-10672 GCA_964527905.1 uncultured Syntrophobacteraceae bacterium | reverse complement strand
GGGGGGTCGTGCTCCACCAGGGGCGGATTGCGGAAATGAAAACCGGTGAGGGGAAAACGCTCGTCGCCACCCTGCCGGTGTATCTGAACGCGCTCACGGGTCGGGGTGTCCACCTCGTGACCGTCAACGATTACCTGGCCCGCCGCGACAGCGAGTGGATGGGGGCCATCTACAAATTCCTGGGACTCTCGGTGGGATGCATCGTCCATGGTCTGGACGACTCCGAGCGCAAGGCGGCCTACAACGCCGACGTCACCTACG
>CAZGQL010000155.1:0-10389 GCA_964527905.1 uncultured Syntrophobacteraceae bacterium | reverse complement strand
GACAACATGAAGTTCCGTCTCGCGGACATGGTGCAGCGGGACCTTCACTACGCCATCGTGGACGAGGTCGACAGCATCCTGATCGATGAGGCGCGCACACCCCCCATCATTTCGGGTCCAGCCGAGAAATCGACCGAGCTCTACTACCGGATCAACAAGGTCATTCCGGCTCTCAACGCAGGGGAGCACTTCACCAAGGAGGAGAAGTCGCGTACGGTGGCCCTCACCGAGGAGGGGGTCGCGCGTTTGGAGAGCATTCTGGGCGTCGACAACCTCTATGACCCGCGACACATCGACATCCTTCACCATGTCCAGCAGGCACTGCGAGCCCATGTCCTGTTCAAACGGGACGTCGATTACATCGTCAAGGAAGGCAAGGTGATCATCGTCGACGAGTTCACGGGGCGCCTGATGCCGGGGCGGCGATACAGCGAGGGGTTGCACCAGGCACTCGAAGCCAAGGAAAACGTCAAGATCGAAAACGAAAACCAGACCCTCGCCTCCATCACGTTTCAGAATTATTTCAGAATGTTCGACAAGCTGGCCGGCATGACCGGCACGGCGGACACGGAAGCGGCCGAGTTCGCGAAGATTTACAAGCTCGATGTGGTGGTGATTCCCACGCATCGAAAGATGATCCGGGTGGATTACCCCGATTGCATCTACCGTACTGAAAAGGAAAAATTTCGGGCGGTTGCGAAGGAGATCAAGGAGCTGCACAGCATCGGCCGGCCCGTTTTGGTCGGAACCGTGAGCATCGAAAAATCCGAGCGGTTGAGCGAGATGCTCAAACGACAGGGGGTCCCGCATCAGGTCCTCAACGCCAAGCACCACGAGCAGGAAGCGGAAATCGTGGCCAAGGCGGGTCAGTTTGGGGCCGTGACGATCTCGACCAACATGGCGGGGCGCGGAACCGACATCGTTTTGGGGCCGGGAGTGACGGAGCTGGGGGGGCTTCACATTCTGGGCACCGAGCGGCACGAGGCCCGGCGTATCGACAATCAGCTCCGGGGCCGGGCCGGTCGGCAGGGGGATCCCGGTTCCTCGCGGTTTTACCTCTCCCTGGAAGACGACTTGATGCGGATTTTCGCGGCCGACCGCCTTTCGGGTCTCATGGAGCGCATCGGTATGGAGGAGGACGAGCCGATCGAGCATCGCATGATCAGCCGCGCGATCGAAAACGCCCAGGCACGCGTCGAAGCCCAGAACTTCACCGTGCGCAAGCAGCTGCTCGAATATGACGACGTCATGAACATGCAGCGCGAAGTGATCTACAAACAGCGCCGGGAAGCTTTGCAGGGCGGAAATCTTAAGCCGGTGATCCTCGATATGGCCGAGGATGTATTGGAAAGCATCGTGTCTCAATACACCGGCGACAAGACCTATGCCGAGGACTGGGACCTCGAAAATCTCTGTATCGAGATCGCACGAGCCTTCGGTATTCAGCTCACCTTGACGGTGGAAAGTCTCGGGGACACCGACCAGGAAACGCTTCGGGAGGATCTCTGGAACCGCGTGAGCGAACGTTACGAAGCGCGCGAGCGGGAATTCGGCGAAGCCGTGATGCGGGATCTGGAAGGATTCATCCTGCTCCAGACGGTCGACTCCCTCTGGAAGGACCATCTGCTCAACATGGACCACCTGAAGGAAGGGATCGGACTGCGCGGGTACGGGCAGCGGGACCCGTTGGTCGAATACAAGCGCGAGGCGCACGATCTCTTTGAGGACATGATCGCGCGCGTGAAGGAAGAGACCGTCCGGCTGCTGTTTCACATCCAAATCCAGCGGGAGGATCAAGTCCGAGAACTTCGGGAGGAGCAGGCCGATCAACCCATGTTCTACGGTCCCGCCGACGGGGGAGCAGCCCGGAAGCCGGCCGTGAGAAAGGACAGGAAAGTTGGGCGCAACGACCCATGTCCCTGCGGGAGCGGGAAAAAATACAAAAAGTGTTGCGGTCGTTAGGGGACCGTTTACTGTGCCGGGGTTCCGAGTCGGAACCGCGGCCACGGGGATGCGCTACCGGGACCGGCTCGATCTGGCCTTGATCGTGGCGGACGACCCCGCCGGGGCAGCGACCGCCGGCGTTTTCACGACCAATCGGTTCCGCGCCGCACCGGTTGAGCTTTGCGCGGAGCGACTGAGGGAAAAGCGGCGATTCAGGGGACTGTTGGTTAACGCGGGCATTGCGAACGCCTGCACGGGCGAGGAAGGGCTCCGCAGGGCTTCGGCCATGACCCGGATGGCGGCCGAGTCCCTGGGAATGTCCGAGCTGGATCTTCTCCTGGCCTCCACGGGAATCATCGGTTGGCAGATTCAACTTGAACCGTTGGCGGATGCCATGCCCGGTCTCGTGGGGTCGCTGAGGGCCGACGGTTGGATGGACGCGGCGCGAGCCATCATGACGACGGATCTCGTTCCGAAGCTGGCATGGGCGCAGGTGGACGTCGCGGGACGAACCGTGACCGTGGGGGGCATTGCCAAAGGCTCTGGGATGATTGCTCCGGACATGGCCACCATGCTGGCTTTCGTTTGCACGGATGTCGCCATCGATGGGGACCTCCTCCAGAAGGTGCTTCGAGAGGAAACGGGCTCAACGTTCAACTGCATCACCGTTGACGGGGATACCAGTACCAACGACACGCTCCTGGTCATGGCGAGTGGCGCGGCGGGCAACCCGGTGTTGGCGTCGATGGAATCGCCTGAGACGCGGAAGTTCGTGGGGACCTTGAACGCGGTATTGCTGGATCTCGCCGTGCAGATCGTCATGGACGGCGAGGGCGCCACCAAGCTCATCGAAATCCGTGTGACGGGGGCCGAAAACGAACGGAGCGCACGGCAGGTCGCCCTGACGGTTGCCAACTCGCCCCTGGTCAAGACGGCGTTTTTCGGACAAGACGCCAACTGGGGACGTATCGTGGCCGCCGCCGGCCGCTCCGGCGTACCCATGGACCCGAACCGGGTGACGCTCTATTTTGATCAGCTGTGCGTTTTCCGCAACGGCACGCCGGTGGAGGGGGCCGAAGTGGAAGCGGAGGCAAGCCGGATTTTCAGACAGAAAGCGATCTGCGTGACCTTGGACCTGGGAATGGGAGAGGCCGCCATGAGCGTCTACACGTGCGACTTCTCCTTTGACTACGTCAAGATCAACGCCTCCTATCGGTCGTAGCCTCCTTGGGATCCGTCGCGAAAGGCCGGGGACGAGGCCTGCACCGGGTCGCACGACCGCCCGGCTTCCAGTTGGACGTCGGATGAGGATTCACCGGAAGGGGGCGGTCATCCCCTTCCTAGCGATAGAGGATTTCGGAGGATCTGAAGGCGGGAGGATCGCTTCCCGCCTTCACTCGATGCGTTTCGTGTCTCAACCGCCGCAATGGGGGCAGCCGCTCGGGCTGTCGTCTTCACGTTTCTTGCCGTTGTCTCCGTCCTTACCATACTCGCGCACGATTTCGCCGATCTCGCGCAGTCGGTCGTCCACTTTCCTGAACAGGGTGCCTTCGGGGTAGGACCCGTCGGGCTGCCGTTCTCCGGCCTCCATGCCCGTGAGGATCTCGATCCCTTCCTCGATGGTCGAAACGGGCCAGATGTGGAACAGACCGGCCTCCACCGCCTCGATCACTTCCTGCTTGAGCATGAGGTTGCGCACGTTCTTGGTCGGGATGATGACCCCCTGCTTTCCGTTCAAACCCTTGTGCTTGCAGATGTCGAAGAAACCCTTGATCTTGAGATTGACGCCCCCGATGGGTTGAATCTCGCCCTTCTGGCTGACGGACCCGGTGACGGCGATTCCTTGGTAAATGGGCACTTGGGCGATGGCGCTTAGAAGCACGTAGAGCTCGGTGCTCGAGGCACTGTCTCCGTCCACCATGCCATAGCTTTGTTCGAAGGAAAGGGAGGCACTCAGGGATATGGGCTTGTTGTGGGCAAAGCGGTCTTTGAGGAAGCCGGAAAGCGTGAGCAGCCCCTTGGTGTGGATGTTCCCGCTCATCTTGGATTCCCGGTCGATCGAGACCATTCCCTCACGTCCCACGGATACGGTTGCGGTGATGCGGTTGGGCTTGCCGAATTCGTGATCTCCGGCCATCAACACGGACAGCCCGTTGACCTGACCCACCTTGTACCCATCGGTTTCGACCCAGAAGATGTCCTTCTCGGTGAGCTCCTTGACCCGCTCCTCGATCAAATTCGATCGATAAATCCGCTTGTCGAGGGCTTCCTGGACGTGCTGGCGCCGGATGAACTCCGATCCATCCAGTCCTGCGAAATAATTGGCTTCCCGCAGCAGGTCGCCAATGTCCCCGAGCTCCAGGGTCAGCTTGTCTCGGTCATCCGTGGCTTCCATGCCGTACTCGATGATGCGCGCCGCTCCCGTCCGGTCCAGGTGCCGCAACTTGTGAGATTTGCAATAGCGGCTCATCATCTGACCGTACTCCAGCAAGGAGTGGTCCTTTCGGTTGGTCTGAGTGTCCATGTGGGCCTTGACCTTGAAAAGCTTCTGGAACCGGTCGTCGTAAGTGTAGAGGAGCTGGTAGATGTAAGGGTCTCCGGTGAGCACAATCTTCACGTTGAGCGGAATGGGCTCCGGGCGGATGCTTCGGGTGCTGAAGAGACCATAGAGCTCCCCGAGGTCTTCGATCCGGATCTCCTCATCCCTCAGGGCCCTCTTGAGGGACTCGTAGGTGATGTACCAGCGCAGCAGGTCGAGGGCCTTCATCACGAGGTACCCGCCGTTGGCTTTGTGGAGGGCTCCCGGCTTGATCATCGTGTGGTCTGTGAAGAGGGCTCCGAACCACGCCTGGCGCTCGATAGACCCGAAAATGTTGGGATAGGCCGGATTCGATTCGACGATGACCGGGGCTCCCTGCGTCTCGGAATTATCGATCAGCACATTGACTTCGTACTTGCGGAACGTGGCCTCGCGGGTGGGTACCGGAAACGGCATTCCGGGCTGTTGCTGCTGTTGGCCTTCCGGCTTCTTCTTGAAATCGTCGATGTTTTCGAGGATGTCCTCCTGCACCATCTTGAGATACTCCAGGACGGCGGGCTCCTCCTGGTATTTTTCCTCGTACTGGTCCATGAGTTGGCCCACGACGAACAGCGCGATCTCGTTGTCCAGCTTGGAGTGTTTTTCCTTGAACTCCTCCTCGGCCTGGCGAATCCGCTTGATGGCTTCCTTCATTTTTTCATGCAGTTGCTCGCTCTTGTCCCGCAGGACCTTCCGCTCCTCCTCCTCCAGATGGCGGAGGTCTTCCTGGGTCATGGGCTCCCCCTCCTTGTTGGCCGGGATGATGACCATGCCCACCTGGGAGAATTGAAGAATGAACCCCTCCTCCCGGGCCAGCTGGGAAAGTTGGTCGATGATCTCGCGCCGGGTTCGTTCGAATCCCTGGTGAACTTCGCTTTCCTTGGCGCGGTAGTCGTCGCTGTCGAACACCTCAGGAATCTTGGCCAGCAGAGTCTGAATGAAGTCCTGCATGTCCTTCTTGAGCATCTTGCCCTGTCCGGCGCTGATCCGAATGCTCTTGGGCTTGTCCTGCTCTTTGAAGTTGTAAACGTAACACCAGTCGGGGGGAGTGGGCTCGTTCTTCGCCTGCTCCTCGATGAAGGTCTTGGCCGTGAACGTGAGGCCCGCCTTTGCCGGGCCCGCAACAAAAATATTGTACCCCCGCTCCTTCATCCCCATGCCGAACTTGATGGCGTCGATGGCGCGTTCCTGACCCACCACCCGCTGTTCGTAGTCTTCCAGGTCAACGGTAGTTTCAAAGGGCAGTGATTCCGGCGGAATGTATGCACGCAGCTCGCTGGCCGGCAGTTCCGGGTGTTGCTTGGACATCGTCAGTCCCTCCTTTGAGTAGATTGCTGCTTCTATGCGTTTCAACTGGTTCCGTTCAGTCGATCATGATTCCTGTTCCATCGTGAGCCCCAGGATCGCCGTCCGCTTGTGGGGTGGATGGGAGGACCCACCATCCCAGCTAAAATAAGATTCCTTTTCGATGGGGTCGAGATCCCGTCCATAGCCGCGGGCTCACTCGGTGACGACCTCCAGCCTGGCCCGCTTTTTCTGACTCGACGCCGCCGCCTGCACCACCGTCCGGATCGCGTTGATCGTATTGCCTCCCTTGCCGATGATTCGGCCCAGGTCGTCGGGTGAGATCCTCACTTTCAAGCTGATGGTGTCCTCGATCTCCTCCTCGGTGAGCTCCACGTTTTCAGCATGTTCCGCGAGGGATTTAACCAAGTATTCCACAAGTTCCTTCACAAGCAATGGCCTCTCTATGCGTCTGAAGATTGATTGAGAGAAGATGCCGGGGCTACTCCCGGATCTTTGCCAGCACAGATTCGATCTTCCGCCTGGGGCTGGCGGGGCGATCCCTGCGGTCGTCGATCCGGATTTGCGTCAGGACACGGGGCGCCCCCACCTCAAAAAGTCGCTCATGCATACGCCGCACCACGGCAAGAACGTCGTCGAGGTCTCCGGACAGGATGGTGCCCATGGCAGTCAACTCGTGGTCGATCGAGCTCGCCCGGACCACCTCGAGGGCCGCGGCCACATAGTCGCTGAGACTCGTCCCCGCGACACCGATAGGGACCACACTGACCTCAACCACGGCCATGATTTCTCCTTTGATCGGTCGGTTGTGCGCGGAGCCCGTTTGCGAACGGATCCTTGAAGGGCGAGTGATGCGTCGGGCTCGGCAGATCCACGCCCTTCCAGGCTTCCAACAGCGGATCAAGGCCGGCAAGGGTTCTGACCAGGTCCGCCTCCGTGTGCGGTTCGACCGTCAAAAGCGGGGTGATTCCATAAGTGTCCAAGAGCGCGAACAGCGCGCGGAAGTCGATCGTGCCGGTTCCGACGGGCCAATGGTGATCATGGCTTCCATCGTTGTCGTGCAGATGGATCTCCATCAAGCGTCCCGACAGGGCCGCCACCCAGTCAACCAGCGGGGTCTCGGAAAAGCTGTGCTGGTGCCCGACGTCGAGGCAAAACCCAAAGTAGGGCGAATCGACCCGCTCGAGTAAGGAAACATGAAACGAAGGGTCCTTTTCCCAAACGTTTTCGACTAGGAGGGGGACCCCCAGGTCCGTTGCGCGATCAACCAGAGGCGTCCAAAAGAGTTGGCTCTTCTCGAGCCAAAAATCCCGGTAGGCCGCATGATGCCTCGGATCGAACCCCGTGTGGCAAACCAAACGAACCGGGTGGAAAACCGGGGCCAGGTCGAGAAACTGCCTCATGCGCCTCGCGGCGACCTCTCGAATCAGTGGATCGAGGCAGCCCGGCTCGATGCCCCAGAAAGGCCCGTGAAGGCTCACCGAACAGCCGCTCGCCCTCAAGGCCTCCGACAAGCGCCTCACCTCCTTCGGATCCGCGAGATCCATATCCTCGCCGCCGAATCCGATTTCCACGTGCATGCCGAGGGTCAGGATCGATTCCAGGTACGGTCCGATCCGCCTCCATGGCATGTTCACATGGACCCGCCTCAAAACACGTTGAAAAGATTCATCGCGAAGGAAAACCAACCCGTCCGGCGCGTTCGAATTCGCGGCCTTCTTGAGTGATGGGGGGACATCTTGGGAGAGTAAGTCGTTCAACGGAGCTTTTCTCTCACTGTGCAGTCGGGGCTCAAAATCAGCCCATGTCGGTGAATGGAGCGCCACGGCGCATGAAAACCTTACAAGTCCGCACGCTTCTCTATAGAAATCGCCGTTGTTCCTGTCAACCTGAATCCAAACTCTGGGGACGATCCGCTGGACGGTTGGGGGTGATTGACGCGGCCGGAGCACTCTGGTAAAGCTGGGCCGCACGTTCCCGGCCAGGTTGTGGGTTTCAGGATGCAGGATGAGGGAGAAAAGAACGCATGAAGCAGTACGTGATCGACCAGTTGCGCCAAGCGGACTATGTGAAGGTGCTGGAGTACCTCGACGCCCACTGTGAAAGGACTGAACTGGAGGGACTCTACCGGAAGGAAATCCCCACGAAGCTCCTCTCGGGCACACAGGCCGAACATGCCACCTGCCAGCCCCACTATTTCGCTGTCAACCTCGACGTTCGCCGGGTGAGTTTCGAGTTGCTGGTGCGCAGTGCCCAGATCCTCCGATGCAATTGCATCGGGTACGCGACACGGGAGCAACGTGACTACATCCTGGCCTTCGCCGATGAGATGCTCGATCAATTGGAAATCAAGATCTGAATCGACTGGGCGGGTCTTGCATCAAGGCTTTCGAAAACACGAGGGGTAGAGGGCTGCAGCCAGGGATTCGACCATCTCCAGGATGCGGGGCCCTGCGCGGCAGGTGAGCCCACAGTCGAAGACGAAGATGCGATGGTTCTTGACCGCACGAAGCGGAGCCCATTCTGGATCTCCAAGGAGGACCTCGCGGATGAACGGCTCGCAGAAAAATACGGCTTCCGGGTCGATCGCCTTGAACGTCTCGAGGGTACAGGTCGGATACGGGACTGCGGCGCCCTGGTAAGCGTTGCGCCCTCCCGAGCAGGAAATGACGTCGTTTTGAAACGCGCCCGGCCCTACCGTGATGAGCGGGTCCCAGTTCATGATCCGAAAGACTGAGAGCCGCTCGTCGTCCGCCACGGAGGCCAGGCGCGTTGAGACCTCCGCCAAGCGTTCCCTCAATGCGGTGACCAGGCTCCAACCGATCTCGCCGCGCCCCGTGAAATCCGCGAGCCGTTGAATCTCCTCCAGGGAAGCCGCCACACCGCCCGGGTCACTGTGAAAGACATTCACCCCGGCGTCCTCGAGCACATCCCGGGCCTCTTCCTGATGACTGCCGAAGGTGCAGACGAGGTCGGGCCCGGCGGCCAGGACACCGTTGAGGTCTGGCGCAAACCAGGTTCCGTAGGTTCGCCTCGAACGGATTTCAGGTGGGAAGTCACAGTGCTCGGTGATGCCTTCCAGTTCGGTCGCCATGCCGAGGGCGGCGAGGACTTCGGTTTGGCTTGGAGCCAGGGAAATGATGCGCCGATGCCTCATGGGAGAGCGTCATGCGTTCAGGAGGGCCTTCGCGGCCCCCCGAAGGTTTCGGGACACGACATTGACCAGGGCCCAGAGGGTGTCCAGGGTGAGCAACTGACTGGCAACCGTGGCATCGAAGCGGATATGCAGGGCAGGCTCGAACTCCTCGTCGCCTTCCCAGAGGACAAAGAGGACGGGCACCCGCGGAAGAGGCCACAGGCGGTAGGCTGCATCGCCCATCGGAACGGGCGCACCTCCCAGGCTTTCGGCCGCCTTGCGAAACAGGTCCCGATCACGTCCAAACAGCTTCAGCAAAGGGGCGGTGGGAAACTGATGGGGACCTCGGAAGAACAGCTCACCCCCCGGGATGTCCTTTTCGCTGATCCATTTTCCCGAGAGAGGGACGGCGCTGGCTTCGAGGAGATAGTGCAGGATCACGAGATAGAGCTCGAAGTGACCCGCGCGGTGCACCGTTCCCGTCGCCGGCGTGATGGCGCGTTGCGCGACATCGCACGCGCACGAGGCATTGAGGAACGGAACCAGGTAGGTTCGGCTTCCGATGTCGTATTGAACCATCGCCCGGACACAAACCGCATGGGGGTCCGCCTCCTCAAGCTGCTCCCACAGGTAGGGGTCGATCTCCTCAGGGTCCTCGTAAAGACCTCTGCGCTCGAGGTCCGGGCCGACGCGACCGATCACCTCACGGGCCCTGGCTTCGAGATCCTCCGGCACTTGGAGCCATCCCCATCCTGTCTGTCTGACGAATAGACCATCGTAGGCGGTGTCCTCGAAGCCCCGTACCAGAACCGGTATGTCTTCCTGCTCGAGCGCCTGGGTGAGCAGGTCGGCCTCGAAACGGTTCGATAGGGTGTGCACGGTCACGAAGCGTTCGTTAGGAATGCTCATGGTGTCGGGTACCCATTGGCCTGAAGGAGATCGATCAGCTCGCCGAATTTGTCCGGAGCGTCCTGAACGGGGGGGCAGACCGTGATGGGGTTCTCCCGTCGAAACACGGCCGCGGCGAGGGCGAAGCAGGTGGACAGATGGCATTGGCCGCAATTGGTTCTGGGAAGGTGTCGGTAAATGTCGAGGACCGACAAAGAACTGCGCCTGTGCATCACCGGGGTGATCCGGGAGCGGTCCTGTCCCACCCGCTCAATCAGCGAAAAATATTCGGCGCAGATCGTTTCCGCCTCGGCGGGACCGGGGACGTCCGTGATGGTGAGGCGGTCCGAGTAAATGGCTACGATGTGCCCACGGTCCATGAATTGAACGACCCCCGTTCCGTGCACATAGGTGCAGGATGGCAGACTCGCGGCCAAATAGGGCAATAGATCCTCGATCGGAGAGTCGAGGTCCATGAGGATGTTGTAATGGGTCGAATGAGGCCGGCACGCGATGTTCACCAGCTTGCACCGGTATC
>CAZGQL010000154.1:816-11082 GCA_964527905.1 uncultured Syntrophobacteraceae bacterium | reverse complement strand
TCGAGCGCTATCCCGACGAGATGACGGGCGTCCTCCAGCACCGCTACTGGGATCTGGTCGTCGAGGACGAGCATTTCGAAGTGGGGCTGACGTTCAACCGGATGGGCAAGGAAGCCGCCGCCCTGGCACCGGTCTCCGGAGTGGTCGCCGCGACGAACTACCAGGCGACGAAGAACACCCGGATGGTGAAGGAGGAGCCTTACAGCCAAGGCTGGCTGATGGTCATCGACCCGACGGACATGAAGAAGAATCTGAAGGACCTGCTGTACGGGAAGGAGAGCGTGGAGTGGATTCATGCCGAACACCAGAGGCTGGTGCAGATGGTGAGCTCGGTCGGCATGACCTACGCCGACGGTGGTGTGATCGACGATGTGGTCGGCAAGCTTCCCGAGCTGGCTTGGGAAACCCTCACCGCCGAGTTTCTGCGCACGAAATGAAAATCAAGGGTGATCCTGGGAGGCGGCCTCCCAGGATCACCTCGCCCCATCCTGAACCGTTGAATGCCTACACCGCGGCCAGGAAGTCTCGCCAGGAAGTCCCCCCTTCGAGGCCCCCTGCGGGGGGCTCGAGCTCGCTTCGGTGCTTGCTTGTCCCGTCCCCCATACCCCAGGCCACGCCGGAGGAACCCAGGGCAGGAGGTGGAGCGGCTTCGGGCTGCCATCTTGCGCTGCCCGCAGACGAGGATTCAGACCGCGGCTTGAAGGTGCCTCGCCATTGTAACCCACGGCGCCTTTGGGCTTAGGGCTCCCGGGCGGCCCGTCACCGAAGGGCGCCTTCCCACTCCCCTTCCTTCCACTCCGACGCCCGGGCGAGGGTATAAAGGGTCTGCGCGGCGCGCTCGTCCATCAAGTCGAAGGCCTGTTCCCTCAACCGGGTGTACTGTTCGACCGTGAGGACTCCTTTGGATCCCTTGCCCTCAGAGGTTTTTTGTTCGAGAATGCAATGGGCCAGGTACGATTCGAAGTCACTCACGCTGGATTCACTCCTGCACCGTTCGAAAAACGACTTGAAATCCATGGTTCCCCTCCTGGGTTGCCGACCGACGGTCATGCGGCAAGGGGCGGTTTTCTCCCCGACCGAATCCGCGATCGTCTCGACAAGACCTCCTCGCGCGGGGTCCAGTCCCCGCAGCAAACACCCCCACAGTCAGGCCGGATCATGTGCCATCATAGCATGACCGGCCGTTCATGGATATCGGGAATCCGCTCGTCCTTCATGCTTTCACGCGAATAATGCCCGGCCTCTGAGAGGGCCATAGCAACCATAAGGAAACGGCATTGGTCGACGTGAAGCGTTGGAACCCACCTTTGTTTGTTTTCAGTGTACATTTATCGTTGCATCTTTAAAGAACTTTCGTATAGTAGCGGGCAAGTCTTAGTTGTACATGCCTGGATCAATCCGATACCCGAATCAGCGATAGTGTTCCTGGATTTTGTGGGAGTCTGAAATGGCCGTAGCCAAGAAGATGGTCGCCTTTATGGAGGGAGGGTCCTGGATTCGAAAAATGTTCGAAGAGGGTGCTCGCCTCAAGAAAATATACGGTGCGGGAAATGTATTCGACTTCAGCTTGGGGAACCCTAATGTGCCGCCTCCGGATGTCGTCCGGAAAAAGCTCGTGGACATCGCTTCACGCCATGATCCCGGAATGCACGGTTACATGCCCAATGCCGGGCTGCTCGAGACACGGACGGCGGTGGCGGAACATGTATCGCGGGATCTCGGCGCCAACTTGGGTCCGGATCACATTGTGGTGACTTGCGGCGCGGCCGGCGCTCTGAACATCGTCCTCAAATCGCTTCTGGATCCTGGTGACGAGGTGCTGGTCCCGGCGCCCTACTTTGTCGAGTACGGATTTTACGCCGACAATCACGGCGGAACGCTCAGGACGGTCCGAACCCGGGACGACTTCTCCCTGGACCCCGCAGCCCTGGAAGCGGCCCTCGGCCCCGCGACCAAGGTGGTTTTGATCAACTCCCCCAACAATCCCACCGGCCAGATTTACTCGGCCGACGAGTTGGCGGAGCTGGGATCGCTGCTCGATCGCAAGAGTCGCGCCTACGGTCGGACGATCTATCTGGTTTCCGATGAACCCTATCGGAAGATTGTCTACGATCGGCACGCGGTCCCGTCCGTCTTTTCACACTATCGTCACAGCCTGGTTGTGACCTCTTACTCCAAGGACCTTTCCCTGCCCGGGGAGCGGATCGGGTTTGTAGCCGTCCATCCCGAAGCGGAAGACGTGGAGCGACTTCTGGGGGCCTTGGCCATGGCCAACCGCATTCTTGGATTCGTCAACGCCCCCGGCCTGATGCAACGGCTCATCGCACAAGTCCAGGGCGCGACGGTGGATGTGGCCCTCTACCAGAGAAAGCGGGATTTGCTCGTTGAGGGTCTCTTGCGGGCCGGATATGAGCTCACGGTCCCGCTGGGAGCGTTTTACCTTTTTCCGCGCAGTCCTTTGCCGGACGACGTGGAGTTCGTGCGTCTCCTGCAAGAAGAAAATATATTGACGGTTCCTGGCAGCGGGTTCGGCGGACCGGGGCATTTCCGCATCGCCTATTGCGTGGATGAGGAAACCATCGAGCGGTCGCTGCCTGGGTTTCAGAGGGCCCTTGAGCGTGCGCGAGCCACTACGTAGAGAGAGGGGGAGGCGATGGAACGAAAACTTTATTTGAACAGGGGGGGAGCGCCCCAGGAGCGACCGTCGTACGTGAAGATCCTGCTTTGGGCTGCCGTGGGCTTGGTTGTCGTGATGCTCATTGCGACCCGCATCACGGGCATCAAAGGATCACGCAACGGGCTGTCGAAATCCGGCCAGGACAAGGGGGCGACCGTAGTGCGGGAAATCCCCCGCGGCACCGGAGGAATGGCGGAGAGTGGTCAGCCGGTGCTGCCCTTGGTGACCGAGCCCATGGAGCGGGCGGACACGAAGCTGGCCCCGCTTCCGGGCATGACCTCCCTGCCCGAGACTCAGGGCAAAGCGGCGCTGTCGGGAGCCGAAAAGGCGGCCGAGCCCCAGCCGGTCCCTAAGGATCCCGCTGGGACCGCAACGCCGAGCGAGTCCGTGGCCAGTCAGGCCTTCAAGACGATGGACGGTGCGGCACCGCCCGCCCCCGCCAAGTCGACACAGCAGGCGGCGACCAAGTCTTCAGCTCCTTCCGTCCCCACTCAGGGCGCCGCGAAAACCAAACCGCCCACGACGGCCGACGCCGCATCGAAACCGCCCGGGGCGGTGGCCGTGACGAAGCCCAAGGCCGCCGGGGCCGAGCTGTACGCAGTTCAGGTTGGTTCCTACCATGAAAAGAAAAACGCCGAGGATCTGCAACGGAGCTTGAAGAAAAAAGGCTATGCCGTCTCCATCAAGACGAAGCCGGATCCCAAGGGAGGTACGCTCTACGTCGTCCACCTCGACCCCGTCTCCGACATGGGCAAGGCCCACACCCTGGTGGCCCAGGTCCAGAACGAGGAAAAGGTGAAGCCGTTCATCATGAAAATGCAGCCGGGTGAATGAATCCAGAGGACTGGCTCGTTTGGTTACCATGGATTCTCGCAACAAGCAGCCTGACCAAAGCATTCATGGGCTGGATCGATGGGTGCGTACCGGCGTAGGTGACGTGCGGCGTAAGCCAGGGCAGGGATAAGCAGGTCGGTTTTGAACAGCCGACACCTTCACGTCCGGGATGGAATCCCGAGTTGCGGATTCACTCGTAGCAGCCACGGCCCTCAAGCTTCAGTCGGGCAATTCGCGGTCATTGCAAAGAACTTCTCAGAGTCTCTCGGCGGTTTTCTCCTCCACCTTCCACGGCATGGTTGCATTGAGGCGATCCTTGTTCCCTACCTCAGCATGCGGGTCAATGGCCCGCATGCGCTCAATGCGTAGGCCAGCCTCAACAGTTGACTCTTTCCGGTGCCGTTCTCACCAATGATGACATTGATCTGAGGGCAGAATTCGAATGTCGCCGACTCGAACACCGTGAAATTCCGCAACCTCAGGGACTCAATCATGATCTGCTCCTCGGTGGTTGATCCTCGACTAAGCATCCTTGCCAGCCAGCCCTTCTTGGCTGAATGTCCGCCACAGCCTGCCGGCCGAATAGCCTTGTCAAGGTCTCAAGCGTCTCGGCACCGGTCTTCTGGGTTTCTGGATGAAGCGTGTGTCTCGGGTCGCGAGTTCACCCTGCTTTCCCGACTACTTCTCCGCATGGGGACTATGCATGCGCCTCACTCATCCAACCGGATCGTGCACTCGGTGCCCAGATCGAAGGTGGTGTAGTCCGAATAGCCCTGGTCCAGGGCCACCAGGATGGGGATCTGACGGCTGGTGGGCCCCCAGTGCTGGATGGGGCCGGGGCTGCTGAATAGGTCCTCCCGCGCCCACTGGTCCCGGTGTTCGGCGAAGAAACGGAACGACGGCGACGAGGTTTTCACCAGGGATTTCTCGATGACGAGCTCTTCCTTGCCCTTGCGGAGCTCGCTGGTGATGAGGCCGGCAAGGGGAAGGGCAAGGATGCGTCCCCCCTTGTCAAAGTCCGTGACGGCGGCCATGTACCCCGTTTTCCCATCCAGGACGAGGGAACCCGCGGCCAGGCCGAGCAGAAACGTGAAGGCGGCGTCGAAGGCCGTCGGTTTGCCGCTTCGCCCCTCGTAGCCCAAAAAGTGGGACTGGGTGGAAAGGGAAATGCTCCGGATGCGCTCCATTTCCTCCGCTGTGGTGGGGATCTTGCCCTCGCCTTCCCCGAAATACTTGTCGGGGTGCCGCTTCATTTCCGACACCTTGTAGCGCACCTTCTCGATGAGGAGCTTCTCGGTCTCGATTTGCGAGACCTTGACATTCCCGTGATCGTCCCGGTCGAGGATGAGCATCTCCTCGATCTCTTCCGGCAGGGACGCCATGAGCTGAGCCGACTCGGGGGAGAGCAGGGGATAGATGAATTCTTGCTTTTTCTTGAATGTCGGTAGGTCCCGGATGTCCCGTTCGTATTCGGCCAGGACCTTGTTGAGCTCCAGGATGAGCTTGCGGATCTCCGGCACGAATTCGATCACCCCTTCCGGAATCAGAATGACCCCGTGGTTGATGCCCTTCTTGCGGCGCTCCATGATGACGTGAGCGATGGAGTCGACCACCTGGTCGAGGGACAGGTTCTTTTCGGCAATCTCCTCGGAGATGAGCGCGATGGCCGGTTTGGTCTGGAGGGCGACCTCTAGGGTGATCTTGCTCGCCGATCGGCCCATGAGCTTCACGAAATGGTAGTACTTGACCGCTGAAGCGGCATCCTGGGTGAGATTTCCGACCAGCTCTGAATAGATTTTCGTGGCGGTATCGTAGCCGAAGGAAATGGGCAGAAACTCGTCCACGGCCATGTCCCCGTCGATGGTTTTCGGGATACCGATGACGCCGCAACGGATCCCTTCCCGCTCGAAGTACTCGGCGATGAAAGCCGCGTTGGTGTTCGAATCGTCCCCCCCGACCACGATGAGCCCGTCGAGTCGGTGCTTGACGACGGTATCTCTCACCTTTTGGAACTGCTCCGGGGTCTTGATCTTGGTCCGGTCGGTCCCGAGAAAATCGAAGCCGCCCGTGTTGTAGATGCGTTTGATGTCTTCATTCGTGATTTCGAACACATCGCCGTTCAGGAGGCCTTTGGGGCCCTTGCGAATCCCGAGCAAGGTGTTGCGGCTTCCAAGCACGGCTTTGAGGCCTGCCAGCACGTTGTGCCCGCCCGCTGCGGGGCCCCCCGAGAACAGGACGGCGACCCGCTTGCCCTCGATGTCACGAAGGGACAGGGAAGGGGCCGCTTCGAGCACCACGTTCTTGTTCTTGCCGATGGTCAAGGGAAAATTCCGCAGGGTTCTCTCTTCGTCCTTGCTTGCCAGGACGATGTCCGTCGGAACGAAGGCGACGGGCCGGATGCGCCCCTCGCTGTCCACCAGGGAGGAACAGACGGGAATCGGCAGGGTGCGCGCTTCATCCTCGAACACCGAGTGCCGTCCAGCCGTTCGCTCGATCTTTTGGGCAAGAATCGGATTGATCGCCCCCTTGGTACTCATCGTTTCCCTCCTTATCTCAAATTGTTGTATAGGGTCCCTAATCCACGTTGAACCCTCTTCGGTCAATCCGAATCCGTCTCGCTTCCCGGCCCGATGAGGGGAAGGACCTTGTCCACCCGGAACGTCACGAGGAACAGTGGGCCGCGCTCCTCGGCCGACTCCCCGTAGCTCTTCCGGCGGAGGGCGAAAAGGCGCTCCGAGTCCCGTTCCTCCGCCGTCTTGGTGAGAAACAGGCGGATGCCCTTGAAGCCGGGCCCGTTTTCCATAAACAAATAGGCCGCGTGTGGGTTGGATTCGAGGTGGTGGTGAGTGAGTCGATCCCGCATGATGAAGGCGATGGTTCCATCCTCGAGCACATGAGGGGAGGCATAAATCGCGGCGTCGACTCGTCCCGAGGCATCCGCAGTCGCGAGAACGCCCCGTCCTTTGGTGACCTTGAAATAGTCGGCGAGATTCACTGGGGTGACCCTCCTTGATCTGTGTGGCCGGTAGCCGTTTTCCAGGCATGTTACACGAAAATATAAAACACTTCAGCCCCCAGTGGAGCATCTTGGAGGAAACGGCATGGTGCCAAGCCGGGGCTGAGGGCTGAACCGTAGGGGGACGTGCTCACCTGCAGGTAAAATGGAAACGGGATTGCTCTTTCTGTTCTATTGATCTCCGTACGCTTTGGCCCTAATAATGGATGGTGTGGCGTGGGGGGCATCCCGTGCGGCGGGGTCATGCCATGACGATCAGGGGGATGGCTGATTTGGGGCGGCTCTAGGGGGACAGGGGATATGGGTGCGGGACGAACGGGGCAGCGAGTGGGCTCGATAGAAGGCAACTTTCGGGAGATGGGAGTCTGTCTGGTGCTTCTTCTGACCCTGCTTTCGGGTTGTGCTTCGGACGGGGGGACTCCGCTGCCGAGGCCGAGCTCGGAGGTGCCCCCAGAGCAGGTGCCGACGGATCCGCCCTCGGGATCGGGCGGTCGGCAGATGGCTCCCGAAGCGAGTTCCACCGGACGGCTGACCGTGGACCGCGCGATCGGCGAAGCCCTCCGGGTCAGTCCCGACCTGGCCCAAATCCAGGCGCGCATGGAGGCCGCCCGGCAGCAGGTCCGCCAGGCCGAGGCCGCGTTTTACCCGCGCATCGTAATGTCCGAGGAATTCAACATCACGAACAACCCCGTGTTCGCCGCCATGAACATCATCAACCAGAGACGCCTGCTTCGGTCGACGGATTTCAACAACCCCGGTGAGCAGCAGAACTTCGGTACCCGTCTGCAGGGGGAGTGGGTCCTCTTTCAGGGAGGGAGCCGCCTGTTCGATCGCGGCGCGGCCGTGCAGCATGGAAAAGCGGTCGCGTCGGAGCTGCAGGCGGCCCGTAACCAGCTGGTTGCCCGGGTGAACGAGGTCTATTATCGGTGGCTCCAGGCGCTCTCGATGATCGGGGTGGCCGAGAAATCCCTTGAATCCGCCCGGACCGACGAACGGATCGGCGCGGCGCGGCTGCGCTTGGAAGCCGCGCTCCCGAGCGACTTGGCCCGCCTCAAAGCCCGCACAGCCGAAATGGAAGGCAATCTGATCGCTGCGCGCACCGGTGCGCGAAAGCTTCAGGCGGCCATGGAGCGTCTCTTGGCTCGTCCCATTGGTGAGGGCGAGATCCCGGATCCAACCTTTGAGGATGCGCCCCTGGAGGACCTGAATCGCAAGGGGCGACGTGAGGACTTGGTGAAGCAGGCCCTTGAGAAACGACCGGAAATGACTTCGGTGCGTCATTTGCTCGAGGCGGCCCGCAACCGGGTCCAATCGGCCAAGGGGGGCATGCTGCCGAGGCTCGCCGCGAGCGGCCAGTATCAGTGGGACACGCGCGAGTGGAGCGAGGCACCGAACAGCTGGTTGATCGCCGTTCAGGCCACCTGGCCGCTCTTCGAAGGGGGGCTCAGCGTGGCGAGGATCAACGAGGCGCGGGCGCGGTTGGCGGAATTGGAGTCTCGGGGCAGGCAGCTGGAGCTCGACATCGCCTTGGAGGTCCAGCAGGCGGCTCTGTCGGTGGAGGAAGCGACCGAGAGGATTCGGGTGGCCGAGGAGCGGCGAAAATGGGCGCTCAAGGCCCTCGAGGAAGTCCGCCGGCAGTACGAGCGGCAGGCTGTGGGCATCGACGGGCTTTTGCAGACGGAGGTGGCCTGGAACCAGGCAGAGGTGGGATGCATGGCGGCGCGTTTTGACGGGATGATCGCCCAGGCCGGACTCCAAATGGCCCTTGGGGAGTTTTCCAATAGCCTGGAGCGGATCGTCGGTGAGCCGTGAATCTCTGGGTGAGTCGGTGGGAGGAGGCGAAGAGCTGTGACGGATGCGGGGAAGGGGGCCATGAGATCCCCCCGGCTGACGCGGGAAGCCGCCAAAGTGGGCGCCATGGTGGCGGTTCTGGTGGTCCTGATGCTCTGGCTCTCGGGGGCGTTCTTGAGCAAGGTGGAGCCGCGGCCGCCCAAGGAGCGGGGAGAATCGAAGCCAAGGCGCACGGCCCTTGTGGAGCGACGCCGGTTCCCCTTGAGTGTGGAGCAGGTGGGGACGCTACGGGCCAGAATGGAGGCTCGGGTTTCCAGCCGGATCCTGGCCCAGGTCAAAGAAATCCGCGTGGCCGAAGGGGACGAGGTCTTCGGCCCGGAAGTCCCGGGACAGGAAGGCACGGTCCTGGCCGTCCTGGACGATGCGGAACTGCAGGCCAAGCTCCAGCAGGCGCTCGCGCAACTGGCCGGGATCGACAGGGCGATTGGGGCGGCCAGGGCTCAGGCCGATTCGGCTCGAGCCACCCGGGATCGTGCCCGCCTCGAATTCCAGCGCACGGACGCCTTGCGCCGCGACCAAGCCGCCACGGGGCAACAGTGGGAAGGGGTGCGGGCCCAAAGGGATGCCACGGAGGCGCAGCATCGGGCGGCGCTTCACGATGTGGCCCGGCTCGAGGCGCAGAGGGTGCAGGCCGATGCAGCGGTGGCCGAGGCCCGTTCCTTCCTCGATCATGCCGTGATCCGGGCGCCGTTTTCCGGCAAGATCCTGCGCAAGACGGTCAACGTCGGCGACATGGCCGCTCCCGGGCAGCCGCTCTTTGATCTGGACACTCCGGGCCGTCCGGAGCTCCATGCCGATTTATCGGAATCGATGCTCCAGAACGTGCGCGAGGGCATGGAGCTTGACGTTCGAATCGATGCCATCGGGCGGAGCGTGACCGGAAGGCTCCGGGAGATTGTGCCCAAGTCGGATCCGGGCAGTCGAACGGTCCGGATCAAGATCGAGCTCGATCCCGAGGCAGGTATGGTGAACGGGCTGTTCGGGCGGGTGAGTATTCCCTATGGCTCCTACGAAGCTTTGGTCGTTCCCGCGTCCGCCGTCCGGCAGGTCGGCCAGCTGCGGCTGGTGGAGGTGGTGGACAAGGAAGGTCATCCGAGCCGTCGCTTCGTGACGTTGGGGCGGGAAGAGGGTGGGGTGGTGGAGGTGCTCTCGGGGCTGGACCCGGGTGAGGAGGTGGTCGTGCCATGACTTCCAGACCTCCGGGATCCCACCACTGGATGAACCGGGTCGTGGAAGCCTTCCTTGAAGGCAACCTATCGGTGCTCCTCATCCTGGTGAGTTTGTTATGCGGGGTGGTGGCTCTGTTCGTGACGCCCCGTGAGGAAGACCCTCAGATCGTGGTCCCCATCGCGGACGTGTTGGTGAGCATGCCGGGCGCTTCGGCGCGGGAAGTTGAGCGGCAGGTTGCCACACGACTCGAGAAACTCCTCTATCAAATCGACGGTGTCGAATACGTCTATTCGACGAGCTATCCCTCCCAGGCCGTGGTGACGGTCCGGTTTTTCGTGGGGGAGGACCGCGAGCGGAGCTGGGTCAAGCTCCACAACAAGATCCAGGCCAACATCGACCAGATCCCGCCCGGGGTGACGGGCTGGGTGGTCAAGCCCGTCGAAATCGACGACGTCCCCATCGTGAACCTCACGCTTTTCAGCGATCGGTACGACGATTTCGCTCTGAGGCGCATGGCCGAGGAATTGGAAATCCGTCTCCAGTCTGTGAAAAATGCCGGCAGGACTTACTTGGTCGGGGGGCGGGAACGGCAGGTGACGGTTCAGCCTTCCGCCGCCCGGATGGCGGGCCGGGGGGTGACCCTGCAGGATTTGCAGCGGGTGGTGGCGGGAGCGGGCACCGCTGTCCCGGCCGGTGCACTGGTGCAGGGCAATGAGGA
>CAZGQL010000154.1:0-787 GCA_964527905.1 uncultured Syntrophobacteraceae bacterium | reverse complement strand
AGTCGGTGCGGGAGGTGGAGGACCTGGTGGTCGGGGTTCGGGATGGACGTCCCGTGACCCTGAAGGAAGTGGCTGACGTGCGGGACGGCCCGGCCGAGGCGTCGACCTACACGAGGATCCTCCTGGGGGATCTGGCGTACACGAAATGGGATCCCAATGCGGAGCACTCGGACTTGCCGGCCGGAATCGAGCGCCGGGTGGATTACCCGGCCGTGACCGTGGGGGTGGCCAAGCGCAAGGGGACGAACGCGGTCTGGGTGTCGGATGAGGTGAAGCGGGAGGCGAATCGGTTCGCCAGGGAGGTGCTCCCGGAAGGGGTTCACCTGCGTGTCACCCGGGATTTCGGCAGGACGGCGGACGAAAAGGTCGACGAGTTGGTGGAAGCGCTGCTCGTCGCCATCGCCATCGTTGTCGTGCTCTTGGCCTATTCGCTGGGGTGGCGCGAAGGGTTGATCATCGCCCTGGCGGTGCCCGTGACGTTTAGTTTCACCCTGTTGATCAACTTGTTTTTGGGTTACACCATTAACCGCGTGACCCTGTTTGCGCTCATCCTGTCCTTGGGGCTGGTCGTGGACGACCCCATCGTGGATGTGGAAAACATTCACCGGCATTTCGCCATGCGAAAGGAACCCCCGCGGCAGGCGGTCCTCAGCGCCGTGAACGAGGTCCGGCCGCCGGTGATCTTGGCGACCCTCGCCGTGATCATTTCCTTCGTGCCGATGTTCTTCATCACCGGAATGATGGGACCGTACATGGCTCCCATGGCCCTGAACGTCCCCGTGGCCAT
>CAZGQL010000153.1:7069-11154 GCA_964527905.1 uncultured Syntrophobacteraceae bacterium | reverse complement strand
AGTCGGGTCGGATCTGCCGGGTGAAGATCTGCGGGCTGACGCGAGTGGAGGAAGCGGTCGGGTGCGCCGCTTTGGGGGCCGATGCCATCGGGCTGGTCTTTTTTCCGCGGAGCCCCCGGTTCGTCACCGATGAACAGGCCTGTGCCATCGCGAGCGCCCTGCCTCCCGGGGTGGCGCGGGTCGGAGTCTTCGTGAACGAGGACGTCGCGACGGTGATGCAGAAGGTTCAGGTCTGCGGACTCACAGCCGTCCAACTGCATGGAAAGGAATCTCCCGAGATGGTGGCCGAGCTGATGGCCCGGGGCGTTCGCGTGATCAAGGCCCTGTTTGTCAAGGGTGAGCCGGGCCTGGATGAGGCTGGCCGCTACGGGGCCGGCGCTTATTTGGTGGAATGCGCCGGCGGGGTGCTCCCGGGCGGGAACGCCATGGCCTGGGACTGGGGCACCGCGCGGGAATTGGCCCAGAGCCACCCGACCATCCTGGCGGGTGGGCTGACGCCGCTCAATGTGGCCCAGGCGATCCGGGATGCGTGCCCGGACGCCGTCGACGTGAGCTCCGGAGTCGAGGCACTGCCGGGGCGCAAGGACCTCGAAAGAGTCAAAAAGTTCCTGCAAAACGTGAGGGATCATGGGGATCTGTCTCGGGGGCGCTCGGTCTTTGCATGACGGGAATGGGTTTTTGATCTTCCTTCAAACGGGTGTGCGCGGGCATGGTCTTCTCGTGGCTTTCCGGTTGTCCTTGTGGTATAAAGGGCCGTGTGCCGATGGATGCACATGGACCCAGCCGCATGGGAGAATCGCATGTTTTTTTTCATCGGCGGCGTGCAGCCCAAGACCGTGACCCTCGATGACTCTCCAAGGCTCTGCCCCGCCTGCGGCCTTGCCCAGGCGAGGCTTCGACGGGTGGATCACTATCTGAGCCTCTTCTTCATTCCCCTGTTTCCCGTCAAGCGCGGCCAGGCTGTTCTGATTTGCGACCGCTGCGGGACCGTGGCGTCCCCTGACGAGCCCATGTGGAGGAGCTCGGTTTCGGGGCCTCCGGCGCTTCGGTGCACCCAGTGCGGCTTCGTTCTGGAGAAGGATTTTAGATATTGCCCAAACTGTGGCGTGCGGATATAAGGCAACTTGCTTTGATCTCGAAAGGGCTACACGATCAACACGGGGCCACGAACATGACGCAGACCGGAAGCAATCTTCTGCAGTTTCCCACCATCGCCAAACCGAACATCGACGATGTTTTCAAGGAATTTCTTCGCAGCCAGAAAGGCCGCCTGAAGCCCAAGACGTATCGACGCTATGTGGAAGTCGCGGACCTGTACCGCCACTGCTTGAACTCATACGGATTCAACGAGCTGACCAGCTCTTCCGAAAGCGCCATGTACGAGCGGTTCTACGAATACAAGAACCTCGACTTCTGCACCATCTTCGGTCCGGATAAGATTTTGCCTTCCCTCTCTTATTTCCTGAATTTTTTCATGATCCGGAAGGTGATCTCTTCGGAGGCGCTGCTGCACGGGGCGGGAACGGTTTCGAAAAAGCTGGTCAAGTGGCTCGAAGAAAAGGGCTACATCGACGCGGAGCAGGCCCGCAAGGCAAGCGCCATCGCGGCCGAGGCCACGCGGGAGCTTCCGGCGGTCGAGCGCCTGGCCCGGCTTCTCTATGAATTCTCCCAAACCCACGCCCCCCGCTACTGGACGGCCGAGCTGGACGATTATTTCATCATCGAAAAGGTGGAGCCTGGGCTCGTTCACCTGTCCGCGATGTCGAGCCCGGATCAGGTTGAAGTGCGGCTGCCCAAGGAAATCACCGACCACTGCCGCGTGGGCTGGCAGGTCAATCTGCTGCTCGGCAAGACCCGAAACGGCTGGAGCATCATGGAAACCGGCAACGTCTACCCGGGCTAGAGCCAGTCGGCACGTCCCGACGGGGTGCTGCCATTCAAGCCCTCTCCTCCGCCTCGGAGGGGAGGGTTTTTTTGTGTGTGCGGCCGGTTTGGTGCTTATTTTCGCCGGGCCCGCTTGACAGAATCGAATAAAGAATATATTTACATATGCAACTAATGCAATAATTGAATGGAAAGATGAAAGGGGTGAGTATGGAGGAAGCCATTGGGACTTCGTTAGAGATGGCCCAGTTGGAGCGAGCGGCCGAAATCCTCAAGACGGTCGCGCATCCGGTGCGGCTCCAGATCGTGGACCTCTTGGACAGGGGGGAGCAGACGGTCACGGCGCTGTGCCAGCTGCTCGGGGCTCAGCAGCCGTATGTGTCCCAACAGTTGAACCTGATGAAGGCCAAGGGCGTCTTGAGCTCACGCCGCAGTGGGACGCAGGTCTACTATGCTCTGGCCGACCCACGGGTGGCCAAGATCATCCAGTGCGTCCGGGAACAGTCGAGTGGGCAACAGGAGGCGGATCTTGAGTCCAGCCCCCACCTTGGGGCCGCGGTCCGGCGATGACCGGCGGTTTGGAAAAAAGACAATTTGAACAAGAAGCGTTACACGGGAGGTTTGAATCCATGTTGGAAATCGTTCAAGGCAGCCAGGTAGCGGCCTTCCCGCAGGCCGTCGAAGAAAAGGAATCCTGTACCTTCATCTGCAGCCGGGGGACGCTGGACGGGGCCTATCCGGCTTTGATCCTAGCCATCAATGCCCGGCGGCTGGGGATGGACGCCACGGTCTTTTACACGTTCATGGGCATCAACATCATTCGTAAAGGGGGGTTGGAGAAGACCCAGTTCATCCCAGCGGGTACCATGGGTGCCATCCCGGGCATGTCCTCAGTGGCAACCTGGATGATGAAGCGACAGATCGATCAGGCTGGAATTCCCTCTTTGGACGAGTTGATGGAAATGGCGCAGGCCGAGGGAGTGAAGCTTGTTGCCTGCCGGATGACCATCGACATGATGGGACTCAAACCCGAGGATTTGATCGAAGGCGTCGAAATCCAGACCGCGGAAGACTACCTCAAACACGCCAGGCACTGTAAGATCAACATGTTCACCTGATCCGACTCCTGAAATTCACTCCGTGGGAGGGATGCCGTCAGGTTTCCCTCCCGCGGCAGCCCTTCCGCCCGACCCGTCTCCTCATCTCTTTTCACGAGCTACCTCTAGCAGCCGCCAAACCCCGTTTCCGGGCGCGATCAGGTGGCGGACGAGGTGCACGATACGGGCTGTTGGCTTGCCTTCATGCGTTTGACCTGCTCATGGAGCGGGCACTCCTCCATCTCCGCGAGCTTCTCATCCATTTCCTGTTTCGTTCGAAACACCCAGGTGCTGGATTCGGAATAACAATAAAGGGCCAGTTTGCATTGTTTACATTCTTCCATGATCGTCTTCCTGGCAGTCCTGTGCCCGCGCAGCCGCCGCGCCGTCGGTAGTGAGCGGTGAGAGGGATCGGATGTAGGCATCCCATTCGATCGGAAGCAGGTATTTCTTTTGGTTGTTACAGACCTTGCAGGCCGGGACCACATTGCCGCGGGTGGAACGCCCGCCCCGGATGAGCGGCACGATGTGATCCATCGTGAGGTCCCGGGGCGGGATGGAACCCTTGCAGTAGTGGCAAACACCCTTCGCGACCTGGCGTTGCCACCACTGCGTCTTTCGGAGTGCCCTGGCTTTCTCCTTTTCGCGTCGTATGACCTCGGGCGCGACGTCGATGATGAAACCGGGCGATGTATTATCCTGGCTCATGGCAATTGCCTATTCCTTGGAGCCGCTCCCGGCTTTCAGCGCGACATAGAAGGTGCGGTCCCCCCGTTTGATGAGCAGCAGGAGACTCTCGCCCTTCTTGGTCTTCTGGAGAGCGTTGTTGTAATCTTTGAGGTTTTGCACCTTCTGCCGGTTGACTTCCTTGATGAGGTCTCCGGCGCGGAGCTTGGCTTCACCAGCCGGGCTTCCCGGCTGGACCGAGGAAATCACCACGCCGTGCTCCTTTTCGTCCCAGCCGAACCGCTGCGCCAATTCGGGTGTGAGGTTCTGGACCGTAAAGCCCCAGGAAGTGTCTTTCTTGGCCGGTCCGGCATCCGGGCCGCCTTTGAGACGGGCCGCGGCTCCATCAAGATCCGCGCCAAGACCGAGATCGAGGAG
>CAZGQL010000153.1:0-7059 GCA_964527905.1 uncultured Syntrophobacteraceae bacterium | reverse complement strand
CCGATGGTCGCCGTGATTTCCGTCGGCTGGCCGTCTCGCATCACCCGGATCGTGACTTGAGTGTCCGGCGCCGTAGAAGCCACCAGGCGGGAGAGGGCGTGTGCGTTTTCGATTTCCTTGCCGTTCAAGCCGGTGATCACGTCGCCGCGCTTCAAGCCGGCCTTTTCGGCGGGTCCGTCGGCCACGATGTCGGCCACGATGACCCCCTTGGTCTCGCTGATGTCAAAGGATTTGGCCAGCTCGGGCGTGAGGTCCTGGATCATGATTCCCAGCCAGCCCCGCGTCACCTTGCCGGTCTTGAGCTGGGCCAGGATTTCCTTGGCCAGATTGATGGGGATCGCGAATCCGATGCCTTGTCCCTGAGCCACGATCGCCGTGTTGATGCCCACCACCTCGCCCTTCATGTTGAACAGCGGGCCGCCGCTGTTGCCCGGGTTGATGGCGGCATCCGTCTGGAGGAAGTCGTCGTAAGGCCCGGCGCCGATGATCCGCCCCTTGGCACTGATGATGCCCTTGGTGACCGTATGGTCCAGGCCGAACGGGTTACCCACCGCGATCACCCAGTCTCCGACGCGGACGGTGTCCGAGTTGCCCAAAATGGCGGGCTTGGGGAACTTGGCATCGGGATCCACCCGGATCAGTGCGAGATCCGTCTTCGGATCCCTGCCCACCACCTTCGCGTCGTAATCCTTGTCGTGACTCGTGGTCTTGATCTTGATCTCATCGGCCTTTTCAACCACATGGTTGTTCGTCAAGATGAGACCGTCCTCTCCGATGATCAGTCCGGAGCCCAGCGCGTGCGTTTTCATACCCCCTTGGGGTTGGTCTCCAAAAAACCGTTTGAAAAACTCGTCCCCGAAAAATTCGCGGAAAGGCGAATTGGGCTGCATGAAGGGCTGCATCGGGCTTTCCTTGACCACTTGAGTCGTGGAGATGTTCACGACCGCGTGCCTCACCTGGTCGGCAAGGTCAGCAAAAGAAGGAGGCCCTTCCTTGGCCGCACCCGTGGATGAAGCCAGGGATTCCATCGGGGGGCCGGCAAGACTTCCCAAAACCATCACCATGGTCCCCAAAACTGCCCAAACAATCCTCGCGGTGGGTCGCAATCGACTACTCATGAATGGTTTCCTCTCTGCCTTTCTGAAAAACCGATCTCCAATGGCGTCTTCGTCGGACTCATGCCGTCACCTTCTATCATGAATCAATCCCGTCGAACACCCCGCGGTCCATTAAACATTAATCCTCGCGCCAGCATCGTCCGATTTCACATACTAAGAAGTGTAGGGGATGAGTTCAAGCACGAAGCCGCTCTCCCGTTTTCGAACTGAACCTGTATGGAGTTGAAACCGTTGAACGAAGAACGCCTATCCGTGTTGGCCGCTTGTGACAGGGCCGAGGCCATCGTCGCCCGGTCCCATGAAATCGACGTTCTTTACCGCAAGGCTTTGCAGTATCTGGGGGAAGGAACTCTGAGAAATCAGGTTCTGAACATGGCCACGGATGCATTCGATGATGAAAACCTGGTAAACGAGGTCTTCTGCAGCAACGAAAACATGCTGAGTTTTTTCTGCGGTGTTTGGATCCAGTATCTGCTCATCGAAATCGCCGGGGTACGCAAGGACAACCTGAGAAATATGGCCCAGGAAGTTTTCCTCGACATCCTGGACAGTCGCTATCTCCACTGAGACCCACCAGGGGGGGCCGGACTCCTCGCCGGAGGACCGCTCCCCCGGAACGCTTCAAGCGCTTTTCGCTCCCATCAAGCGGCGGTTCATGCGCCGGTAATCTTCGATCAAGATCTGCACCGCCTCGAGGCGATTGAAGAGTTCCGCCGATTCCGCAAAACTCCTCAATTCAACCTCCATCCGCACGCAGGGCTGGTCATGCCGGTTCTGCAGTCCCGTCAGGCTCAGAACCCGAAACCGAGGTCCCGGCTGAGCCAGAATCTCCATCAGTTCTTCAAGCGTCTCATCCAGGATCACGAGGGAAAAGACGAGCGGGTGCCCCCAGCGTTCGGTTTGGTTCCATCGGATATGGACCAACCTCTGGGGTTCGAGGTCGTGGCGTTGGATCAGGTCGCCGCAGTCAACGTGGTGGAATGTCATCCCGCGCTCGCTCAATGTCGCGACGACCCGGTCCTGCCCGGGATATGGGTAGCAACAGCGGGCGAACTTGTGGACTCCCTTGTCCAGTTCATCGACGACCACCGAATTGGGACCGTGAGGGGCCGGGAGTCGGTGGGATGGGGATTCGGAGCTGGAACGGTCGCGGGCCGGGGACTCCAAATAGTAGAGAACGAGGTGCGGCGAGAGCAGATCCTGTCCGACCCGGGTGTACAACTCATCCAAATCTTTCAGATTCAGGAGCTCCAACATCAGGGAGACGGGTTCGCCTTCAAGGGCATCCGGGGAGATGTCGTGCCGCTGGAGCTCCTGAAGGACGATCTGGCGGCCGACGTTCTGGGCATAACGCCGTCGTTTCTGCTGAAGGTGTCGGTTGATGGCGGTTCGGGCCTTGGGAGTCTTACACGCAGCCTCCAGATCCGGGTCAATGTCCAAGGGCTCGGGGGAGCTCACGATCTCGACCACATCCCCATCCGCCAGGATGCGGGTGGGTTCGGCCCATTCCGTGTTGACCGACGCACCGGCGCAAAAATCGCCGAGCTCCGAATGAATCCGGTAAGCGAAATCCAGAACGCTGGATCCTTTCGGGAGATAATAGATATCGCCCTTCGGCGAGTAGACAAAGATCTCTTCAGTCTCAGAGAGTCGGATGAGCTCTTTGCGCTGAGAACCGGCCCCACCGTACTCGCCGATGGTGCGGAGCAGTTCACTCACCTCTTGCCAGTGTTCGTCACTCAGGGGCTTTTGGGCATTCCATTCCCTCAGGATTCCGAACATGGCCCACTCGTCCATGTCCGGAGTCCGGATCTTGATGAGATAGTTCTGACCACCCTCGTGAACCCGGACGTGGAGGCTTCGGTATCCGTTGTTCTTCGGATTGGCGATGAAGTCGCGCAGGCTGCGGGGAATGGGGGTGAAAGTCGTGTTGACGATGCCGAGTGCCGTGTAGCAGTCGAGGAGATGGTCCGAATCGATGATAATGGCGAAATCAACGTGATTTTCGGCGTTCCCGATGTCGAGGGTCCGTTTGAAATGGCTGTAGTAGCTCCCGAGACCCTTCGTGCGGGACCGAATCATCACCTGGAACGGTCGATTGGAAAAGATCTCCCTGAGCTTGGATTCCATGGCAAGGAATTCGGGCGTCGAACGGATATCCCGCGTGAATTGGAGGATCCGCTTGCTCTTTCGGGGGTACAAGTAAGACAGGGCCAGGTGATAAAGCTCTCGCTTGAGGGGGAAGATGTTGAAACGGGCGGCGATAGGGGCATAGACTTCCACGGTTTCCTGGGCGATGCGCTGGCGTTTGGCCTGGGCCAGGTAGTGCAAGGTGCGTAAATTATGCAGGCGATCGGCCAGCTTGATGATCAGCACGCCGAGGCGCCGGCTGGCGCTGAGAAAGATCTTGCTGTGGGTTAGATCGCGTACCGTGGCTCGGTCCAGGTGTCTTCGGGTGAGTTTGGTGCAGCCGTCGACGAGCTCCGCCACAATAGGGCCGAATCGTTTCTCGATGTCATGCAGGGTGACGCTCGGAATGTCTTCGACGACATCGTGGAGTAGGGCCGCGGCCAACAGGAGTGGATCCTGAAAGCGAAGCTCCCGGGCTAGGATTTCGGCTACGGCGCATGGGTGACTGATGTAGGGGGCGCCGGATTTCCGGATCTGGCCAGCATGGAGATCATGGGCAAACTGCAACGAGTCGAAAAAAATCCGGTTGTCGGCATTTTCGTCGAGATATCGGGCAATACGTCCCCGATATTGCTCAAAATCGAAGCTCAAATGATCGTTCACTGGCGCGGGGGGATTCCGGTGGGCCGCATCCGGCCGGCTTGGAACATTCACGATGGCCTCACCTCGGTTTCTGGACTTGCACGCCTGCTCGGATGCGGAACATCCCGGCAAATTTTGTGCGTAATTGTATGTATCATGGATAGGCCGCGTCAGGCAATGAAAGCGAGGGGGCGCTCGAGCTCGCCAGTGTCGTTGGCGTGGAAGCTGGAATCCGTTTTGGTGAAGGTGTTTCCCGAGTGAGGTTGGGGCCCGTTGGCGCGGAGGTCCTATGGAACGGCAAAGACAGAAGAGCCGTACAAGGGACCCTAGCTCACCTTTGCATCCCTTGTGGAGCAGACACCCTTCGCGTTTCTTGACAGCCAGAATGCCTGCGGTTATTCTCGCACGCAGCACGACAAGTTGGAGTGGAAGTTGGGCGGCTTGAAACAGGTGGTAAATCGGCAAGAACAGCTTTCCCAGCCGTGCATTGATTGCAAAGGGAAAAAGTTGGACACGCGCCCGTAGCTCAGCTGGATAGAGTATCGGACTTCGAATCCGCAGGTCCCCCGTTCGAATCGGGGCGGGCGCGCCAGCAAATTCAATGGGTTAGCGAGAATCTCTTTAACCCATTTGTTGTTTTTGCTAACCTATAGCTAACAAGAACCCTCGGGCGATTCGTTCTTCTCACGTTCCCGGTCTTGAGCGTCCCTCCATCGCATTATCAAACAAATACAATCATTCTCAGGTGTTGCTCAAGCTACAAACTTTTTGCGTCCCTTGAGAGACCTTCTATTTTCTGTTACAAAAGTTGTCTCCCGTGATTGTTGCAGGACGAAGAATCCGATCCCTTAAATCATTGCTGTTCGGCCTCGCAATAGCTACCTCTTTCAATATGCAACACGAGATCTCTTTTGATCACGTGCGGCTCGGTGTTTGCCTGGAACTGAGAGATCATGAATGCAGCCCGTTTCCGCCTTCGCCAGCGCCGGGTTGATCATGGGACATCCCATGACGAGAATGGGAGCTGAGAGGGAAAATCCGAGCCCTGACCATGATTGACGGACGTGGATATTTCCCCTGCTGCTCTCGGGACAGCAGCGAGGGGTGGAGTCAACGTACACACCCTGGTGCGGTAAGGCGCTTCATGGCTGCGCCTGCCCGCACCAGGTCCTCCGCATCACGACCCTCAGGAGCAGCTGCTTTTCAGCTTCTGCACTTCTTCCGTCAGGAGCGGCACGAAAGTGAAGAGGTCTTCCACGATCCCGTAATCGGCCTTGCTGAAGATGGGGGCCTCCGCGTCTTTGTTCACCGCGACGATGAACTTCGATGATCCCATGCCCGCCAGATGCTGAATCGCCCCCGAGATGCCCACGGCAATATAGAGATTCGGATTGACGACCTTGCCGGTCTGCCCCACCTGATCGGCGTGAGGCCGCCAACCGGCGTCCACGGCGGCTCGCGAAGCTCCAACCGCCGCCCCCAAAACCCCGGCAAGCGATTCGAGCATGGCGAAGTTTTCCGGCCCCTTCATGCCGCGGCCGCCGGAGACGATGACTTCAGCCTCCATGAGCTCCACCTTACCGGACGTGTCCAGGTCCATGGCCTTGACCTTCGATCGTGCCTGCGGGATGGCCGCATCGACCCTTTGCACCTCGGCCCGTTTCTCTTCCATGGGGGCGAGGCAGTCCATCACGTTGGGACGGCAGGAAATGAGCGGCAGAGCGGACTCCGCCCACTCGCACCAGGCAAAGCACTTCCCGGCGAAAATCGGCCGCTTGGCCTTGATGAGACCGTTCTCACACACGACTTCCGTGCAGTCCTGAGCCAGGCCGGCCTGAAGCCTTGCGGCCAGGCGGGCGCCAAGATCCTTTCCGTTCACCGACGCCGGCACCATGACGGCCACGGGCTCGCACCCGGCCAGAATCTCGGCAATCACCGGCACGTAGCTCTCGGCCACATAGTCTGCAAGGCCCGGATCGTCGGCCACATACACTTTTTCGACTCCGTAGCGACCCAGCTCCGGCGCCTTTTCCGCAATGCCCGACCCGATGGCCACCGCATGGAGCGCCACCCCCAAGCCATCGGCAATTCTTCTCCCCTCGCTGGCCACTTCATAGCTGACCCGTCGAAAGTCTCCGTTACGAAATTCGGCAATGACACAAACACACTTGGACATCTCAGGTCTCCTGGTCCGCTTAGATGACTCTTGCCTCTTCGTGCAGCGTCCGAACGAGCTCCACCGCCTTGCCCGCCGCATCCAGACCCTCGCCGATGATCCTTCCGGGAGCCCTCTCGGCAGGCATGACGAGGGAGGTCATGCGGATCCTCGCGCCATCGGGACCGAATCCGGATCCATCGAGGGAGAGGTCGGCCAGCTTCTTGGTGGTCAGGGGCTTCTTTTTGGCCTTCATGATGCCGGGGAGCGAGGCGTACCTCGGGTTCCACACGGCATGGGATCCGCCCATGGTCACCACGACGGGCAATGGGGCCTCAAGGGTGATCTTGCCGCCTTCGACGGGCCTTTCGATCGTAACGGCCCCTGCGTTGAAATCGAGGGCCACGGCCAGCGGAAGGTGAGGCCAGCCGAGCAGTTCCGCAACCATGGGCCCTCTTTGGGCTTGGTCGTAGTCGACGGCACGGGATCCGCATAGCACGACATCCGGGTTGAGCTCCTTCACGGCTGCTGCGAGAACCCTGGCTTCCGCCAGGCTGTCGCTCGCCTCAAGGGCGGGATCATCAATCAACAGACCGGTGTCCGCCCCCATGGCCAGGGCCGTGCGAATGGATTCCACCACCCGTTGAGGCCCGCAGCTCACCACGGTCACCGTTCCACCCTGCTTTTCCTTGAGCCTGAGGGCGGCTTCGACGGCGAACTCATCGTAGGGGTTCACGATCCACTTGAAGCCCGCGGTCTGGACGGACATGCCGTCGCCCGCGATCCGGATGAGCGATTCCGTATCTGGGGTTTGCTTGAGCAGCACGACGATGTTCAAGTTGACACCTCCTTTATCGCATTCTTGCTTCTGAGCCTGAGCAGACATCTACCTTGTCCCGTAGAAGGCTCTGCCGAATTGTTGATTGCTGAGCCCCGTCAAGTCCGCCCACTTGAGAGGTCCCCCTTTGTCGGGCGGGAATCCGGTTCCCCAGATCATCCCCAGATCGATCATGC
>CAZGQL010000152.1:0-11243 GCA_964527905.1 uncultured Syntrophobacteraceae bacterium | reverse complement strand
GCGATGCAGGGATTTGAACCCCGGACACTGCGGATATGAGCCGCATGCTCTGACCGACTGAGCTACACCGCCAAACCCTCGCGAGTAGTGGGTAATTAAAGGAAAAGCGCCGGGGAGTCAACAGGAAAATCCCGCAGGGAGCCGACTTTCCGGCTCCGATCTTCTATCGGTGGGATCTCTTCGACGCCCCCGCCATCCGACGCCGCACGGCCGCATCCAGCATGGCCGGAAGCCCCCCGTGTTCCTCGGGCGAGAAACCGAACGCATCACGCCAGACGTCCCTCCCCTCCATACACAGATACACGCAGCACTCGGGGGCGGTCTTGCGAATGCGCTCCACCATGAAGGCGTACATTTCGGCCCGAATGTCTCGAAAGTAGCGCAGTTTGCCGTCGAGCCCCCGGATGAATTCCCCGGAAAGCATGCGGCTCCTGGGATGGTGCGACTGGATGACGGACTTGAGGGCCGGCATGAAGCGCAAACACCCGAGACTGATCCAGACGATGCGGTCAGGGTCTACAGCATCGAACAACCGGTCCAGGGTCTCGCCGTAGCCCTGGCGCCAATTGCGGTGCTCGATCATGGGATCAAAATGAAACGCCAGGGGATAGCCCCAGTCCAGACATCGCCGCGCCGCACGAAGCCGATCCCGGATGGGGGCGGTCTCGGCTTCCTCCCGCTTTCGGACCGCCGGGGCGTTGAGGGACCAGGAGACGATCGTTTGCCCCTGATGGTCCAGGTCCCGCAAGTTCTCGATGAAGGTCGTCTTCGTCTTGAGCTCGAGCACGGCGTTGGGCCAGCGACCGAAAAAGGGCACCAACCGACGGCTGAGTTCCGTGTAGGGGTCGAGCAGCAGAGAGTCCGTGAACTCTCCGGTGCCGAAACGGTAGAGCACTTCCGGATGATCGGCGAGCTCCCGTTCGAGCTCGGAGAGCGCTTGCTCGATGTTGCCGAACAGCCTGAGATTCGGTTGGTTCAGATAAGCTTGCAGGATGCAATAGGTGCAGTTCAGGCTGCACTGGATGCCGAAGTGAAGGATCCGATAGCCGCAACAGAAGTAATGGCTCGTCCCGGGACAGTTCTTGAGCATGCGCCCGCGGAACGCGACCACTTCGAGAAGCTCGGGCGAATAGGGACCTCCCTCTCCGAGGCGCTCGACGACCTCCATGGCGGCCTGGGGGAGGGTGCGTCGAAGGGTCGCCACGAGCGGGCTCCCCGCAACTTCCGCTTCCACGAGGATCCGGGATATCTTGAGAGGTTGCATACGACGCCCTCAGGACTCCCGCGAAACCGGCGGACGCATCAGGTCCCGTAAACGGGGATCCTCGGCCAGAGCGCGGGCCGAATCCAAGAGTCCGGAGAGCTCATCCGGGCTCGAGAAGTCCATCTGCAGGCGGTAGCGGTCCCCTTCGAAAAACGGGGGCGGAGCGAGGCGCAGGGACGGCGGGAGCGATAAGGCCGCCAGCTGCCTCTGGAACGCCAGCTCACGTTGGTGCAGCCTCGGATATCGCAGCCGCCCGAGGAGGTCCCGCAGGGCCTGGGTCTTTTCCCGGTGATTCCACTGTGTGTGGCCCAGCACGGATTGAAGGTCGGCGCGCTCGAGCACGTCCAAACGGGACGTATCCCCGGCCCGGGCGATGTCCGTGATCCGTTCCAGGATCTCCATTTGGATACTGGCCGAGCATCGGAGCGTTTCCAACAGGCCCAGGAAGCGCTCTCGCGCATCCCCATCCTCCTCATCCCATGAGGCGAGCTCGAGAGCGGCCCGTTCACAGAGGGACCCGTTTGCAGCCGCCGTCAGCAGCACCGGGCCGGACGAGGCCAGCCGGCGCCAGCGGTCCAGGGTCTTGGGGTGAGCCGGCAGCGCCAGGCGCCCTAGGAGCGAGCGCCGGTCCGCGTCCTCCGGGACGACCTCCACCAGGCGTGCCACGATCTGCGCCTTTTCGGCTGGATTAGGACACGGGCCGAAGACCTTTTCCGTAAGGCGCCACAGCCACAGGGCCCGGAGATCGGTTTCGCGGGGAAAAACGATGCAAGCGGCGCTTTCAGTCCCAGATTCCCGAAACCATTCCAGCCGCTTGAAGCCGTCGACGATGGTCAGGCGCCCGTCGTGTCCGCGCAGCACCCAGGGGGCCCGGAGCACGCCGCATCGACCGAAAGAATCCCGGAGGGCGGCCGTCGGCGCAAAGCTCCGGATTTCAAAAGTGCGCTCGTCCCAGTCGATCGCCGTCAGGGAAACGGCGACGGGCGCCTCGTGGAACGGGACCATGGCCGTCTCCCGTCATCCTTCGAGCGTTCGGCCCGAAAGCCTTTCCAGGGCTTCGAGGTAGCGGTCGCGGGTGTTGCTCACCACTTCCGGCGGCAGAACCGGGGGCGGGTCCGACGTCTTCCAGCCCGACTGGATGAGGTAGTCGCGCAGGTACTGCTTATCGAAGCTTTCCGGACTGCACCCCACCCGGTAGCGGTCGGCGGGCCAGAACCGGCTCGAATCGGGGGTCAGGGCCTCGTCCACGAGCAGGATCCGACCGTCCAGAACGCCGAATTCGAATTTGGTGTCCGCCAGGATGATCCCCCTTTCCCGGGCATAGGCCGCCGCCTTGCCGTAAATGGCGAGTGAGAGCTCGCGCACGCGCTGTGCCGCCTCCCGCCCGGTACGCTCCTCCATCTGCTCCATGGAGATGTTTTCGTCGTGCTCGCCCTTTTCGGCCTTGGTCGACGGCGTGAAGAGCGGCTCGGGAAGCTGCTGGGCTTCCTGCAGTCCCGGCGGCAGGGGAATGCCGCAGACCGCGCCCGTTTTCAGATAGTCCTTCCAGCCGGATCCCACCAGGTAGCCCCGAACGATGCACTCCACGGGAAGCACCCGGGCCTTCTTCACCCACATGGTGCGCCCAGCCAGTTGGTCGGTATAGGGGCGGCACACGTCCGGAAAGGCGGCGACACGCGTGTCGATGAGGTGATGCTCGACCGTGTCGCTCAAAAAGCGGAGCCAGAACGCGGAAAGCTGCGTGAGGATTTTTCCCTTGTCCGGGATGGGCGTCGGCATGACCACATCGAACGCTGAAATGCGGTCGGTGGCCACGATAAGCAGGGAGTCGCCCAAATCGTAGATGTCCCGCACCTTGCCCCGCGACACCAGTTTGAGGCCCGGAAAGTGGGTTTCGAACACTGCATCGTTCGTCATGATGACCTCCTCGGGAAGGGGAAAGCCCGCTCCGCCCAAAACTCAGGTTGATTCTCCTCACCCCATTTGCTATCTTGCCGCAAAGTTGTGCATATCGAGTATTTCTGGACAGATGTCAAAACAAAAAGAACCCGTTTCGGGAGAGGGTTTCCATGACGAAGCCTCCACAGCAGGCGGCGACGCAACGCCCCAAGGGTGTCGCGGGGCTGTTTGACGATACCGAGCGCAAGGAACTCTTTCGCAAGTATCTGTATTTTTTGGGGTGGATCGAGATCCTGATTCTGATCGCTTCCTACCTCTATCAGCTGGGTGACGGCCGCTACGACGCCTCTGGGGCGGTCCAGGTCGGATTCCCCTGGAGGAGCTATTTTTATATCGCCTTCATCACTCCGGTGGCCATCACCTTTCTCGTGGGGGTGGTGATTGTGGGCTTCAACAAGTATTTCGCCGACGTCGATCCCGGCGCTGAAGAGGCAGGGGACGCCGGCGAGAGGGAACCCGAAGCGGCGAGCCGCCTGCGCAAGCTCCACGGCATGGTGGTCTGGGTCCAGCGTCTCCCGTTCCTGGCTTTGCTCCTGCTCCTCGGGGTCGGTTCCGTGTTCTTCTACAAACTGGACGCCATCGTGGAATTCCTGAGCAGCGTCGGGGAGAGGTCCGTGAAGGGTCTGATGATCCTGGGGGCGGTGGCTCTCGGCCTGGCGTCCCTCTTCGCCTTCATTTTAATCGTGCTGAACTATCAGTTGCGCAAGAAGACGATGGCTTACCAATACCGGAGCGAGGTGGCCGAACGCTTTGGGCTGATCATCCTCGACGACAATTCGGTGATCAACAGCGAGGGCAAGCTCCTGATCCAGGGGCGGGGCATGAAGGCGTCGATTCCGCTGCTCCCCGAGAAAACGACGGAGGGTCGTGACGAATCCCCCCCCGTCGCCGTCCGGACGCGGGTGGATCCTGAGCCGACCTGACGGCGCCCGAAGTCCTTGGTTCCCCGGGCAATTGCGTTGAGTGCGGCCAACTCCGCCCCAAAGAAGCTGCTGCAGCGCTCGCGTGAACCTCTCCCCGTCGTCCCCGCGAAGGCGGGGACCCCGGTGCTTCGAGGAGCCGGCCGCCTGCGCGAGGGGGACGAAGGTCGACGGTGGGGATGGCGAAAGTTCATACCCACGGCGACGACGGTTCATGACGGCGCGACGCGTGTCGCGGAGTGGCCTGACGAGCGCTTGGGGTTCGAGTGACGAGTCTGATTGGTTGGAGTGACGAGTGCCGTTGGCCCGACTGGTGGGTGCTGCCGGCTCGCGCGACGGGACCTGAAGGTTTTGCCGCGACCTCAAGATCTGCCCCCATTCCGATCCTCATCCCCGTCTGCTTGTCATCGGCACTCCAAGGATCCTCGCCCCCGTCGTCCCCGCGAAGGCGGGAACCCAGTGCAGTTCCATGGCTCCGAGTACCGTGGTCAACACCGTTGAGTTCCTCGGACAGGATCTTCGGCCTGGATCCGAATCCGGCCCGAAGCATCCGGTGAGTCGCCGGATTCGTCTGTGATCCACTCCCAGACCTTCCCGCAGCGCGTCGCGAGCTTCATTCGGGATCAAGGCCTCCTCGACCCGGGGTCAGCCATCTTTGTGGCCGTATCCGGGGGACCCGATTCGGTCGCTCTTCTCCACCTGCTCTCCGCCGTCCAGGAAACCTTCCCCATCCGCCGCATCATAGCGCTGCACTTCAATCACCGCCTTCGTGGACCCGCGTCCGACGAAGACGAGGCGTTCGTGAGGTCCCTTGCCCGGCGACTGGGCTTGGAATGCCGGACGGGCAGCGGGGATGTGCGCGCGTTTGCCAAGGCGAACAAATTGTCTCTGGAAATGGCCGGAAGAACCTGCCGCCACCGCTTCTTCCAGGAAGCGCTCGCGAGCGGCGAGGCGGACCGCATTGCCCTGGCCCATACGGCCAACGACCAGGCCGAGGAGGTGCTCCTCCGGTTGTTCCGGGGAACGGGGCCTTCCGGGATGGTTGGAATGGCCCCCAAGTCATCTCGCGGGATCATCCGACCGCTGCTTTTCGCCTGGCGGCGAGACATCCTCGCCTACCTCCATGCAGGCGGTCTGGAATACCGGATGGATGCCACCAACGAGGAACCGTGCTGCCGCCGTAACCTGCTGCGCCTCGAATGGATCCCCCTCATCGAACGGCACTTTCACGGCCGAGCCCTGGATGCGATCGTGCGGCACGCGGAACTGGCCAGGGAGGAAGAGTCGTGGTGGGAAACGGAAATCGAAAGACACTGGGAGGGGATTTGCCGGGAGCATCGCGAGATGCGCATGGTCTTGGACGCCCCGCGCCTCCGGGTCCTCCACCCAGCCTTGCAGCGCCGCATCCTGCGTCGGGCCATCGAAAAGCTTCAGGGACACTTGCAGCGCCTGGAAGCCCGCCACATCGAGGCGCTGCGCCACCTCGCTTCCGGTCCGCCGCGAACGGGCCACCTGGACCTCCCGGCATCCCTCCAGGCCGATCGGCACTCGGACGACTTGATCCTATCCCTGGGGGGCCCAAGCACACCGTCTGGGCCCGTTCCAGGCCCGAACGAAGGCTCTTTCGGCGCACCGGGTGTTTTTCGTTTTGGAGGCTGGGAGTGGACCCTGCGCCTGCTGGATCGCTCGGATGCCCCCGTTGACCCCAAGGGGGGCTCGTCCATCGAAAACGCTTTCGTGGCCCTCATGGACGCGGAAACGCTCGTGTGGCCCCTCCACGTACGCACGTGGCGGCCCGGCGACCGTTTCATGCCGCTCGGACTTCAGGCAACCCAAAAACTGCAGGATTTCTTCGTGAATGCCAAGGTGGAGCGGGTCCGACGCGGGCAGGTCCCGCTCCTATGTGACGGTGAGAAAATCTGCTGGGTGGCCGGAATGCGACTGGACGATCGTGTGAAGGTGACTCCACGCACCCGGCAAGTCCTCGAGGTGAGCTTGCGAAGCCGTTCGTAAAACACCGTTGTCCCCTGCCCCCGGAGACCCGTGGATTCAAAAGCTTACTCGATGGTGATCTTGTCTTTGAGGTTTCCGTATTTCTTCGCGCCGATCCCCTTGACCTTTTTCAGATCTTCGAGATTCTTGAAGGGGCCGTTCTTTTCCCGATAGGATACGATTTCGGCTGCCGTTTTCGCGCCCACTCCCGGCAGCGTGGCCAGCTCGTCGGCCTTGGCCGTGTTGATGTTGACCTTCTTCCCAGAAGGCCAGGCACCCTTCGTCGCCTTCTGCGTCGTCTGTTTGGGCCTGAAGGCCTGCACCATCGCCGGCTTCTGCTTCGCCGACTCGGTCGCGGCACCCTTGGCCGCTCCGGCGGCACCTTTCGCCGCCTGCTCGGCGGCGGCCAGGACCAATCCCGCCGACGAAATCGCGAAAAGCGCTGTCAGGGCCAGAACGAAAAACAATCGGATGGGGCTTCGTTTCATGATCGTCTCCTCCTCCATGGTTGCCGGGGGACTCCGGGGAACAGGGGACCAACGAGTGACCGGCTGCTCGCACCTTATTCCAAAAGCGTGTGGAGTCAAGAAGAAATCCGGCGTGTCGACGGAGCGTTCCGTGCTTAACATCTAGGGAAACGGGCGCGGAAATCCCACGGATTGGACACGGCCCCATCCATCGAGCGAAGGAGAACGGACATGGAAACGGGTACGGTTCGGAGGTCGCACCCCGAGCTGCCGCTCATGCACTTGGAGCCCGACGTCCCGGTGGGCCTCGTGGTGGTGCTCACCGGCTACGGGAAGGGCAAGACCACGTCCGCGCTCGGAATGTTGCTGCGCTCCTGCGGCCATGGGAAACGAGTCGTGATGATCCAGTTCATGAAGGGGGACATCCACAGCGGGGAATGGGACGCCATCGGCAAGCTGTCGTGCCACGTCGAGCTGATCCCATCGGGAATGGGGTTTTGCGGCATCCAGGGAAACCCCTTCAGCCGCGCACAGCACCGCGAGGCGGCCCAGCGGGCCGTGAGCCTGGCCCGCGAAAAGCTCCTGTCCGGGGATTGCGACGTGCTCATTCTCGATGAAATCAACAACGCCGTCCACCTGGGATTGGTGGACCTCGATCAGTTGCTGGGCATCATCCGTGAGAAACCACCGGGAACCCACCTCGTTCTGACCGGCCGGGACGCTCACCCGGAGGTCATCGCCATCGCGGACACGGTGAGCGAGGTGGTCGAAGTCAAGCACGCCTACCGCAAGGACATCCACCCCCAGCCCGGAATCGACTACTGAGTGGACGTCAATCGGGGATGTGGGCCAACGCCTGTTCGAGATCCGCCCGAAGGTCTTCGAAGTCTTCGCAGCCCACCGAAAGCCGGACCAGCTCGTCAAGGATGCCGGCCGCCTCGCGCTCCGCCCGTGGGATGGACGTGTGGGTCATGGAGGCGGGATGCTCGATGAGGGATTCCACGCCGCCGAGAGACACGGCCAGGGTGATCAAGCGAACGCTGTCCATGAGCCGGATGCCGCCTTCCAGGCCGTGCCGGACTCCGAAACAGATCATGGAGCCGTAGCCGTCCATCTGTCGTTGGGCCAGCTCGTGCTGGGAAAGAGTGTAAGCCCGGGGTATCGCACCCAGGTGACCTTGGGGTGGTGACTCAGGAACTCGGCCAGCCGCTGCGCATTCTCCTCGGCCTTCTCGAGCCGCAGAGCAAGGGTGCGCACCCCACGCAGGATCAGCCAGGCCTGGTGGGGATCCATGGTGGCTCCAGTCAGATGCAGGGTACGGCGGATCTGTTTGAACCGTTTCTCGTCGCCCGCCACGATGGCCCCGCCCACGACGTCGCTGTGACCGTTGATGAATTTGGTGAGACTGTGGACGACGAGGTCCGCGCCCAATCCCAAAGGCCGCTGGAGGTAGGGGCTCGCAAACGTGTTGTCCACGGCCAGCAGGGCGCCGCCCCGGTGGGCGACGGCCGCGGCCCCCTGGATGTCCGTGAGTTTCATGGTGGGGTTGGTGGGCGTCTCGATGTAGATCAGGCGAGTGTTGGGCCGCATGGCGTCCTCGACCCGCCGAAGGTCCGTCGAATCCACAAAGGTGGTTTGAATTCCGAACCGGGGAAGTTCGGATTCGAGAATCACGCGGGTGGCGCCATAGATGGAGTCCGTCGAAACGACATGCGCCCCCTGGTCCAGCACAGACAGGAAAAGCGTCGTGATGGCCCCCATTCCCGTAGCCGTCGCCAGCGCCCCGAAGCCCCCCTCGAGGGCCGCCAGGTTTTCCTCGAGGGCCTTCGTCGTCGGGTTGCTCAATCGCGTATAGATGAACCCCTCGACTTCCCCCGCAAAGCGAGCGGCCCCGACGGCCGCGCTCGGAAAGGCGAACGTCGAGGTCTGAAAAATGGGAACCGACACTTCCCCATAAACGGGTTTGGGCAGACGCCCCGCGTGAATGGCCCGGGTCGAGCGCCCCATGGCGGCGCCCTCTTCTTTGGTGTCCATCGAATTCCTCCAGACTGGTCGCGGAAGATACCGGAGATGAGACCAACTCGCCCCGATGATGGGAGGCGACGCGGGCCTACCGCTGCCACCTGCGATCAGGCGGCAATTCGCCTCAATGTTACTGTAAGCCCTCCATTGACGGATTGCACCCTCGCCGGCATTCTCTTCCCGAGGATTGTCGAAGGCGGAGATTCCGACGGGAAGGGTCGTGCGGGGCCGGATCTTACGGAAAACGTCTCAGGTGAGACTTGTGGAAGGTCCACTCGGGGGTTTCCAGGGTGTCACCAAATTCGAGATCATACCAGGGACTTTCGGGCGCCTTCGGGTTGCGCAGGACATGCATGTCCTGAGCGGGCATGTAGCTTTGGAGCAGCGCGAAAGCCCGCTTCACCGCATGGCGGTTCTCCACGAGGTCCACAACGAGCACGGCATGCCCGGGAAATCCCCCCTGAATGAACACATCGCCCACTTGGAGGTCTTGGGGATCGGACACGGGCCGGAGCTCTCGGGCGAGAGAGGCCGTACCGGCATAGGTGAACACGACTTCGAGGTAGGACTGCAGGGCCCCATGCGACCGGTCGCTCCCCGCAATCTGGCTCCAAATGACCCGGTTTCCCCGGATGCCCGGCCGATAGCCTTCCATCCACCGGCTGAAGGATGCCCTCTCGCCACTGGTGAAGTTGAAATGAATGCGGTCCAGCTGCCGTCGTGCAAAGAGAAACTCTGCCCGGAGCCGAATGACGGCGTCGGCGCATTGCTGAAGGTCCCGCGCCCCCGTATCGATGTCGACCACGGCCAGGTGTGCACCCTGATTGGGTTTCAGTCGTCCGTCGTGGAGACGCACGGGAGGATGGCCGGGTTTGAGGGGAAGATGACGGAGCCAGTCTTGGAACGAACCCGCGGGAACGTCTACCCGTTCATAACCGGGTGGCGGGGTGATGCGTCGTCTCAGCGCATGGTCCGGGTCGCAGCTCGGAAGCCAAGGATAGTCGCAGGCAAGACAGGGCGCTTCCCAGCAAATCAAGATCATGGCGGCCAAGACCGCCGGCACGGTCCAATTGGCTCGGGTCATGGGCTCGCACCGCGAATTGAATCTGTTCCGGATCAAGGAATTCCCCTATAATGCTGGGTCGCCGCTCTGGGAAGGATCTCGTTCCCTTGTATGGTTCCACTCAGGCCCTGCCGGCCGCTTCCCGGGAGGGAGGACGCTTCTCGCGCCCATACATAATGGAAAAAGGAAGGGGGTTGCCACGTGATCTTCTGCAACGGACTCGCTCTGAACAGGAACCTTTCTCGAGGTTGTGCCGTAACAAGCCCGCGTGTACGGACCCTGCCAACCGTTGTGATCCTGATATTCCTCTGGCTTCCGGCGGCGGCCCGGGCCGAAGCCGTATACACGCCGGTCCCGGGGTCGGCCGAGCGGAAGCAGATCGCCGATGCCATGCGCGTGTTCGTGAAGGCCCACCGGGCTCCGAAGCCCATTGTCTTCAAGATCGACCAGATCCGGGTATCCGGGAATTACTGCTACTTCGAGGGATTCGCCCTCTACGCCGACGGTGGTCACGTTCCCGAGAACGTCCTGCCGGACGTGGTCTACAACACCTTCCTCAAGCGTGAGCGGGGGAAATGGCGTGTGATCCATGACCTGACCCGGACGGATGTTCCGTCGGAAAGTGAAATCAAGGACCTGAGGCGCAACTTCCCTGCAGAGATCCCCCGGCAGCTCATCCCCCCCTTCTGGAGGGATCTGTTGAAGCTTTGATCCATCGGAACGCCATGATCAGGGAGGATGCCCGGGAGACGGCTGGGAACCCTTCCCCTCCCTTCCCCGCTCCCACGAAGGAGGGAATCCTGCTTCCATGCGCTCGTGCGGTTTCCCGGCTTCGCCGATCGTGACGCTGGGTCACCATGCGCGGATCCGCCGACCGGGCGTGAAGGGTCGCTGCCAAGCACAAGGCCTCCCCCGCCCCGGTGCGATTGTTCATCGCTTGACAGCGTTGGCTCCATAGCGCTCGACCAGATGGGCGGTCGTCCGAGCCCCTCCCAGGTCAATGTCGGGACGATGCTGCCTTGGACGCGGGGCGGACAGAACCTGGGCGATCGCAGCGGCGAGATCCCTCGGATTGAGGCTGGAGAGAGTCCGAACGAAGCCCAGTGCTTCCAGTCTGGCGGCCCGCATGGCTTGCTCCCGGTTTTGGGGGAACGGGTAGACCAGAGCCCGGGTCCCGGCGGCGATCAGATCCATGCAGGTGTTGTAGCCGGCCATGCTGATGGAGAGGGCGGCGCCCCGCAGTTCGGCCGCGAAATCGGGCGAGAAGGGGCAAAGGGTCGTTCGGGGATCGCGCGACGCAAGGGTTTTGAGGGCGGCGCGATCGGTCGGATCCACAAAGGGCCCGAGAAAGAGGCGCATCCGAAGGTCCCCGTCATCCAGGAAGCGCATGGCTTCCAGGCAGGCCGAAAGCAGGTCGATCCCCACACGCCCCCCACCCGCGCTCACCAGGATGGCTCGGTACGGACCCGGTTCATGCTTGGAGAGTAGCCGGCGCGCCAGGCATCAGCGAATTTGCCCGCGTCCCCCTTCAGACCCTTCCTCCTGGTCAGCTCCTC
>CAZGQL010000151.1:9397-11309 GCA_964527905.1 uncultured Syntrophobacteraceae bacterium | reverse complement strand
GGGAAGACAACCATTGCGGGGCTTCTCGTCCGGTACCTGGTCAACCACGGGATGAAGCCCGTGCTGGCCATCGACGCCGATTCGAACGCCAATCTCAACGACGTCCTCGGATGCCAGTTGATCGAAACGCTCTCGGATGCCCGTGAAATGATGAAAAAGGACGTGCCGACCGGCATGACCAAGGACATTTTCATGGAAATGAAGGTGGAGCAGGCCTTGGTGGAATCGGACGGCTTTGATCTGGTCGCCATGGGGCAGCCCGAAGGACCCGGCTGTTACTGTGCCGCCAACAACCTTCTGAGCAGCCTGATCGACCGCCTCATGAAAAACTACGAATACCTCGTGATCGACAACGAAGCCGGGATGGAGCATTTTAGCCGCCTGACCCAGAAAGACATCGATTTGCTGATCCTGGTTTCGGACCCCAGTCGCAGGGGATTGACCGCCGCGTGCCGCATTGCCGAACTGGTTCGAGGTCTCCCCATTCACGTGGATGAAACCCACCTCATCGTGAACCAACTGGAAGACGGGGATCGGGAATGGCCGGAGGACGTGCGCAGGATTTTCGGGGAGGACCACATCCACAGCCTTCCATCGGATCCGCTCCTCGCCCAGTTCGACAAGGACGGGAAACCCACGTCCCAACTCCCGGATGATGCACCTGTGGTGAAGGCGGCCGATGCGTTGTTCGACCGTCTCCTCAGGGCGCGCCGAGGGGCCTTTGCCGCCTAGACCTTAACATCAATGGAGGGGTTGACATGTTTCAAGTGCGTCGCGCACTCTTGAGCGTCACCGACAAGACCGGCCTGGCCGAATTCGCTAAAGGCCTCCAGGCCTTCCGTGTCCACATGCTTTCGACCGGGGGCACCGCCAAGCTCCTGCGGGAAAGCGGGCTCGACATCACCGAGGTTTCGGATTTCACCGGATTCCCCGAGATGCTCGACGGGCGCGTCAAGACGCTGCATCCCAAGATTCACGGAGGCATTCTGGGCATGCGCGACAACCCGGACCACGTGCAGACCATGTTCGAGCACGGCATCGAGCCCATCGACATGGTTGTGGTGAACCTGTACGCATTTGCCAGAACGGTCGCCAAGCCCGGCTGCAGCCTGGAGGAGGCCATCGAGAACATCGACATCGGTGGGCCGACGCTTCTCCGGGCTGCAGCCAAGAACCACCGGCACGTCGCCGTCGTGACGGATCCAGCCGACTATCCGGCCATACTCGACGAAATGCAGCGAAATGAGGGAGCCATCAGCACGGAGACCAGCCTGCGGCTCGCCTGCAAGGCGTTCTGCCTGACCCACACCTATGACGGGAACATTTGCGACTACTTGCAGGACGTGCTCCAGAAGCGCTCCTCCGGCCACTGAAAACACGGGAAGGAAGCGATCGATTCATGAAGGTACTTGTCATCGGCAGCGGAGGCCGGGATCATGCCATCGCGTGGGCCTTTTCCCGAAGCAGCCGTGTGAAGCGGGTATACGTGGCCCATGGAAACGGCGGCATCGCCCAGACCGCATTGTGCGTGAACGCCAAGACTGTCGAAGAGATGGTGGCTTTCGCCGAGAGGGAATCCATTGATCTGACGTTCGTCGGCCCCGAAAAACCCCTTTCTTCGGGAATCGTGGACGAGTTCGAGCGGCGTGGTCTGTCGATCATCGGTCCCAGTCAGCGTGCCAGCCGTTTGGAATCGAGCAAATGTGACACCAAAGTCATGCTGCGGGAGCTGGGCATCCCTGTCCCGGACTTCGCGATCTTTGCGGACCCCGACCAAGCGCGCCGGTATGTCCGCCAGGTGGGCCACCCCGTTGTGGTGAAGGCGGACGGGCTGGCAGCGGGCAAGGGGTCCTTGGTGTGCGACACGGTCGCCGATGCCGAGGCCGCCATCCACGACATCATGGAAGCCAAG
>CAZGQL010000151.1:5096-9386 GCA_964527905.1 uncultured Syntrophobacteraceae bacterium | reverse complement strand
TCTTCGGAGACGCCGGCGCGCGGGTGGACATTGAAAAGCGGCTTTACGGGCGCGAACTTTCGTTTTTCTGTTTCACCGACGGCTATTCGCTCGTTCCCCTGGTCGCCGCCCAGGACTACAAACGGGCGCGTGACAAGGACGAGGGCAAGAACACCGGCGGCATGGGCTCCTACTCACCCCACCCGTGGCTGACGGACTCCCTCGTCCAAACCATCCTGACCCGGGTGGCGGAACCCCTCATCCAGGGGGTCCGAGAGCGCTACGGATTTCTCTATCGCGGCATCCTTTATCTTGGATTGATGCTTACGGAAGAGGGATCGGAGATCGTTCCCAACGTACTGGAAATCAACATCCGGCTTGGAGATCCGGAGGCGCAGGTCATTTTGCCGCGACTCGAAACGGACCTGGTGGACATTTGTGAAGCCATCCTGACGGGGCGCCTCAAGGACGTCCGACCCGTATGGGACCCCGCCTATCACCTTTGTCTGATTGCGACCAGCGGCCCCACCAAGGGGAAGAAGGGCTGGTACAAGGGCTACCCGGATCGGTATCGCATCGGCGTTCCCATCCAGGGGATCGATGCCATCGACCCCTCTTGCCTGGTGTTCCATTCGGGCACGGAACGGGATGGAACGGGACAGTGGATCACCACCGGAGGACGGGTCCTGTGCATCGTCAGCCGGGCCGATACTCTGGCCCAGGCCCGGGAGATCGCCTACCGCGAGATGCGCAGGGTGAGCTTCGACGGCATCTACTACCGCAGTGACATCGGCCTGGAATGAACCTCTTGAAAGGAATACTCCACACATGATGACGACAACGACCACACCCCTCGTGGGCATTCTCATGGGGAGCGACTCGGACCTCGCGATTCTCGACGAAGCCTTCGACGTGCTCGAAACCTTCGGGGTTCCCTTCGAAGCCAAAATCCTCTCCGCGCACCGCTCGCCCCATGAAACGGCAGCGTACGCCGCGAGCGCCGCCGCTCGGGGCCTGAAGGTCCTCATCGCGGGCGCGGGTTGGGCCGCCCATCTCGCGGGCGTCGTTGCCGGACACAGCACCCTTCCTGTCATCGGCATCCCCATCGATTCCTCTCCTCTTCAGGGATTGGATGCGCTACTGTCCACGGTCCAGATGCCCCCGGGGATTCCGGTCGCCACCATGGCCATTGGAAAGGGCGGTGCCCGAAACGCCGCGCTTTTCGCCGTTCAGATCCTCGCGACGAGCGATCCCGTGCTTGCGGAGCGCTTCGCGGCGTTCAAGTCCAAGATGGCGGCTGAGGTGGTGAGCACCAAGAACCGTAAACTCGAAGACTACCTCGAGCAGCGCCGATCGGGGAAATCCCCCTGAAGGAAGTTCGTGGAAAGGATCCGGCCAGGGCTTTGGGAAGGGGTGGCGATGGAGCGCCTGGAGCAGGCTGCCGCCTGGGTGAACCGGGGAGGAGTGATCCTCTACCCGACGGAGACCTTCTACGGCCTCGGGGGGCACCCCCTGATGGACCAGGCGGTGGAGCGGATCTACCGCATCAAGGGGCGCGATACCGCCAAGGCCCTTCCCTTGATCGCTTCGAACGTCGCGGCGGTCCGCCGGGCCGTCTCCAACTGGCCCGAGGTGGCCGACCGGCTGGCCGAGGCGTTCTGGCCCGGCCCCCTCACGATTCTGCTGCCTGCCGCCCCGTCGATCCCACCGCCCCTTCACGCCGGCACCGGAAACCTCGCCATCCGCGTCTCCTCACACCCTGTGGCGCAGGCGCTCGCTGAGCGGGCGGGCGGTCTTCTGATCGCCACCAGCGCCAATCGCTCTGGGGAGCCGGCCTGTCGGAGGGTGGCCGACCTGCCGCGGGAGCTCATCGCCGAGGTGGACGATGTCCTCGATGCCGGTGTTCTCCCAGGTGGGCTTCCCTCGACCATCGTTGCGATCACCCCTTCTGATCTCGTGCTTGTTCGAGCGGGTTGCATCTCTTTTGAAGACGTGTTAGGCGTAGGCCGCAATTGAGGTCCCGGATCGGTTGGATTCTCGCATATACCTTTGGGTCCGTCCAAAACAGAGAATCTTTTCGAGGCTTTAAACGACAGAGACCATGATCGTGGCTTTACTCGTCTGGATCCTTGCCATTGCTGCCCTTGCCTCCCTCGCTGCCGCGGGCGCGGCTTGGCGTTGGCGGAGAGTCGCCTCCGCCGAGACACGAGTCGTGCTCTCGGGCGGTGGCACGGGAGGGCATGTGAACCCGGCCCTTGCCATTGCGGAGGGCATCAAGAACCGCAACGCCGATGCGCGGTTTCTCTATCTCGGCGTGCGTGGTAAAGCCGAATCGGTCATCGTGCGGAGGGTGGGTTACCCGCTGGTCTTCATCACTTCCGAAGGGTTTCCCGGACTCCGAGTCTCCGTTGCGACGGCACGGTTCCTTTGCAAGCTGACCATCGGCGTCCTTCACTCCCTCTTCGTGTTGACGAGGTTCGCCCCCAGATGGGTCATCGCCACCGGCGGGTACGTGAGCGCCCCGGTGATCCTGGCGGCAATCCTGCTCAAGGTCTGCCGAATCGCATCCTGCAAGGTGTTTCTTCACGAGCAGAACAGCATACCCGGGCAGCTCAACGGGCTCCTCGGCCGCTGGGTGGATCGGGTGCTTCTCACCTTCCCGCAAACGCTCACCTTCTTTCCGCGAAACGGTGTGGTCGTCGGATATCCCATCCGCCACTCCATCACCCAGTCGAGCCGGGACGATGCCCTCTCCCGCTTGGGCTTCACGATTCCCGAAGGCCGCCAAGTGGTGTTCGCCTTCGGGGGGTCCCAAGGGGCGCGGACCATCAATCGGGCGGTGGTGGACGCCCTGAGGCACCTGCTGCCCTACCGGGAGCGACTGTTCATCGTTCACGGAATGGGTTTGGCCCATGGCGGGAAATACGACGCTACGGCCGATACGGAAGCGAGGATCCAGAAGGTGCTCACCCCCGAGGAACGCCGGCTTCTGGACGGGTTCTATTACCGGCAGGACTACTTTCACAACATCGCGGACGTTTACTCGATCAGCGACCTCATCGTGTGTCGCAGCGGCGCGGGCAGCCTGAACGAGATCTCGAGCCTTGGGAAGGCCGCCATTCTGATCCCCAAGGCCAACCTTCCGGGCGATCACCAGGTCATGAACGCTCGGTCCATGAAACACGCCGGTGCCGCCGAGGTCCTCTTCGAAGACACCGTGGTAGAAGAAGGCCAGGTTTTGGAGAAACTCTCCGGTAAGGTCCTTGCCGACCGCATCTTGAGGCTCCTCAACGATCCCGGGCGCCTGGCCGAGATGAGCACCCGAAGCACCCAGTTCCTGAGACGGCACGCCGTGGAGCGCATCCTGAGCGAGCTTTTCGAGGATGACCGGTACAACAACGGGCTCGGATATCGCGCCATTCCGTTTCGGCCCCTGTTGAACAACCAACGGCTTTTGGAAGTGCTCCAGTCGGCTTACGGCAGGGACCCGCTGCAATATGACCCGCTCAAAGTCGTCGGGGACGAGGACGATCTGACTTACTACCGGCATCGTGCGGCGGGCCTTCTGAGCCACGAAACCTGGCAGGACCGAAACCTTGGCGTGAAGCTGGTCGGCCTGACCCGATACGACGAAAAGATCCCGACCTTGCTCTACATGCTGGCGGACCGCACGCCGGCCACCCGGTTGAGGCGAGCCTTTGGAGGCGATTTCAAGGAGGTCGGCTTCATTCGGCGAAATATTGTGACCGCCCTCAAGGTGCTCGACCGCTACGATGCGGACATCGACCGCCATCTGCTGCTTGCCGCTGAAGACCCCTATTTTGAGGTCCGTTCGCAGGTTTTTCGGACCGTGGCCCATTTCGGCCCTGTTCTGGCGGGCAGCGGGCCTTGGCTTCAGGCCATTCACAGGGCGTTGAACGACAAGTGCTTCGAGGTCGTGATCGAGGCGGCCAGGGCTCTGGGGGAGGTCGGCACCGATGAAGCGGCCCTCGAGGCACTCCTGCGGATGAAGGAACGTCGATATTGGCAGGTACGGGACGCGGCCTTGCGAGGGATCCACCGGTTGCTCGAGCGCCGGGTGGTGGACGTGACACCCGTTCTCCTCTCGGAAATCGGCAGCTTCATCCTGACGGCCACCGATTTTCGACCCCATTTTTCCATCAAGGAATCATACAGGCTCATCCAGAAATGCTGCCAGGAACGCCTCATCGCGGAGAGCCAGACCGCTCCATCGGCGGTCCTCCCCGACGCGGCAGCGAGGAAGCGTTGAGATGATCTACGAAATCGCCAATTTTTTGATGCAGCTCTCCG
>CAZGQL010000151.1:552-5086 GCA_964527905.1 uncultured Syntrophobacteraceae bacterium | reverse complement strand
TGTCTTCTCCTTCTTTCGGTTGGTGAACTACATCACGTTCCGAGCCATCATGGCGGCCCTCACGTCGGTGGTTCTGCTGTTTCTCTTCAGCCGTGCGTTTATCCTCCACATGCACCGACTCGCGCTGATCGACCAGGTCAGAGAAACCGGCATCCGGTCGGCATTCGACAAGAGCGGTACGCCCACCATGGGCGGACTCCTCATCGTTGGGGCGGTCTTGAGCTCGATGTTGATCTGGGGAAACTGGCGCAACCCCTTCCTGCTGTGTTCCGTGGCGGGCATGCTCTGGTTCGGGCTCCTCGGCTTCGTGGACGATTATTCGAAAGTGAAGCGACGCAGCGGGGACAAGGGCATGTCCGAACGCGCCAAGCTGCTGCTACAGGGGTTGTTCAGCCTCGGATTTGCCCTCGTTTGCGTTGGGCCGTTGTCTCCTCTGGAGTCCGGCATGGCCACCAAGCTCTATGTCCCCTTCTACAAGTACCCGCTGGTCGACCTCGGCCCCGTGATCTACGCTGGCTTCATTTTCCTGTTCGTGATCTTCGTCTCCAACGCCGTGAACATCACGGACGGGCTGGACGGGCTGGCCATCACGCCTTCTCTGTTCGTGATCGGCGTGCTCGGGGTGTTCGCCTATGTGGAGGGCAACCGGGTCTTCTCGGGATATCTCTATTATCCATATCTCCGTAATGCGGGGGAGCTGACGATCTTCTGCGCCGCCTTCATCGGAGCGGGCCTCGGGTTTCTTTGGTACAACGCCTATCCGGCCCAGATCTTCATGGGGGACACGGGATCTCTAGCCATCGGGGGAACGATGGCCGTGGTCTCGGTCCTGCTCAAGCAGGAAATGCTGTTTCCCCTGTTGGGAGGATTGTTCCTGGCGGAGGCGCTCACCAGTCAGATCCAGGACAAGATCGGGGTCCAGTGGATCGGCCGACGCATCTTCTACCGCGCCCCCCTGCATCATAACCTCCAATACAAGGGCATCGCCGAAACGAAAGTGGTCATTCGCCTCTGGATCCTCTCGGGCATCCTGGCGCTCATTTCCCTGGCGACCCTGAAACTGCGTTGAGCCTCGTCCAGGCCGGCATCAGCCGGACGGTTGGCTGCGGTGCTCAGCTGGAGCCTCCCCAGCCCCATGCCCCCGTCAGTCACCCCAGAGCGAAATGATGACCGCCCCCCCCACCATGAGCAGGGCTCCGAGCATCCGTCGGGCGATGTGGCTTTCGCGGAACAAGATGCCGCCATACAGGACGCCGAAGAGCACATTGAGGCGTTTGACGGAAATCATGTAGGACGCGTTGACCAGGGCGATGGCGGAGTTGTGCAGCACGGCGTGGAGGAAGAGAACGAGTCCGGCGAGGACCCCATGTCGATACCCTTTGGCGAGGGTGCGAAGCGAGACTTTGCGCAGGAGCACCAGGATGATTAACAAACAGGAACTGAGCACCATGTAGTACACGCAGGAGAAGAAGATCGGCGAGGAGTGCAGCACGGCCCGTTTTCCGAACACCGAGGCGAACGCATACAGGAAGGCCACGATGCACATCATCCAGGAGCCACGCTCCCGGGCGAGGCTTCGAAACGGGGCCATGAATCCGGCGTTCGCGGGATCGGAATTGAGGATGTAGCCTCCAGCCACCGTCAGGACAATGCCCGCAACGCCTGCCAGGTTGGGAACTTCCTGCAACACCACTTTTCCCGTCACGAGCATGAAGACCGGTGTGAAGGCAAGGTAGGGGACCGTCAGGGAGAGCGGGGCGATCCGTATGGCTTCCATGTACAGGAGAAATGCCGTTCCGTCGAAAGGAAGACAGGCCAGGAGAGACCACCAGAAGGTCGCGTCCAGCGACGGCCGGTCGAGCCACGGCAGGAGAGCCAGGAAAACGGGCAGGCTGTACAGCAGCGGGAAAAGAGCCATTTCATAAGGCGATGTCTTCGAGAACCACTTCTTCACACAGGCGTCCTGGGTCGCAGCGGCGAAGGCGGTGAGAAGGGACAGCACGAACCAATTCACGATGAAGGACTCTCCTATGGACGCAACCAGCAGACGGGCGATTCTGTGCCCCAACTGCCGCCGCTTGATCAATCCCGATGAACCCCAATGTCCTTTCTGCGGGATCTCGAAACCGGGAGGACGCCGCTGGGGAGGTGCCCAGTGGTTCAACCTTGCCGACCCGAGCCGGATCATTCGGCTGATCCTCTACACCAACGCGACCCTGTTCGTTTTGACACTCCTCAGCAACACGCGCTGGGACGGCCTTTCCTTCGACCCCTTCCGGCTCCTGGCCCCCGATACGCGGACCCTCGTGCTCTTCGGCGCCACGGGTCGAGTTCCCATCGATCACTACGGCCGGTGGTGGACGGTCTTGTCCGCCTCCTACCTGCACGGGGGGATCCTGCATATTCTCTTCAACAGCATGGCGTTGCGGCAGATCGGCCCGCTGATCATACAGGAATTCGGTCCGAGCCGCATGTTTCTCATCTACACGCTTGGGGGAGTCCTGGGCTATGTGGCGTCGTACCTCGCAGGCACCTGGGTGACCCTCGGGGCCTCGGCGTCCGTGTGCAGCCTCATCGGAGCGGCGCTCTATTACGGGAAGAGCCGCGGGGGGCATTTTGGGCAGGCCGTTTACAAGGAAGTCAGTGGGTGGGTGATCGGCCTGTTCGTCTTCGGACTCCTCATGCCCGGCATTGACAACTGGGCCCATGGGGGCGGTATCGTCGGCGGGATTTTGCTCGGCATGTTGCTCGGGTATTCTGAGCGGGAAGCGGAATCCCCCGTTCACCGAATCCTCGCCGCACTCTGTTTGCTCTGTGTTGCGGGAACGATCGCCTGGGCGGTCGCTTCGGGACTGTATCTCCGTTTTTTTTATCTCGCCTCGTGACGGTCGGGGCGTCTCCAAGCCCAAATCGGAAACAAGGGTTCATCGATGTTCAAGTTCCTCGACATGTTCAGAAAGAGCAAGGCCTTTGACGAGGGCTCCCCTCAAAAGGCGTTGTTTCAAAGCAAGTACCACCACTTTCAGAGTCTCCTGGCGGCGAACAACCGTGCGCTCGAGATCATCACGGAGCTGGAGCAGACCTGCTACGGTCCCAAGCCCTTCACCCTCGATTACGTGGTCGAGCAGGCCGAGCGTCTGCTGTCCCGGACCTATGACATCGCCGAAGATCTCAACGCGCTCTCGGGCGGCAGATATCCCGGCCTTTTCGATGCGGTCGAGCAGATCGGGGTCTCTATCCTCCAGGAGCTCGTGCGGAAACGGACCGTTGAGAAGACCGGTCTGACGATCCCGCTCCAGCACCTCAGCCTCGACCGCCTCTCGGAAGTCGGCGGCAAAGCCGCCAATCTCGGTGAGATCAGCAATCGCATCCATCTGCCCGTGCCGAGGGGCTTTGCGGTCACGGCCTACGCCTGCCATCGGTTCATGCTCGAAAACGGTCTCTATCAGGCGTCCGAGAAGATCCTCAAAGGGCTCGACGTGAACGATACCGAGCGGCTCGTCGCCTGCAGCGGGGAGATCCAGTCCCTCATCGCGGAGGCCCCGCTGCCGAGGGACCTCGAGGAAAGCCTCCTCGCCGAAACCGACGCACTCATCGCCGAGCTGGGGCCGGACATCCGTCTGGCCGTTCGGAGCAGCGCGACCAGCGAGGATTCGGAAGCAAGCTTTGCCGGGCAGCATTCGTCCGTCCTGGGAGTCAACCGGGCCTCCCTGCTCGACGCCTATAAGCGCGTCGTGGGCAGCACCTACAACCCACGGGCGATCTTTTACCGGCGCAGCAAGGGATATCCCGACGAATACGTCATCATGAGCGTCTTGTGCGTGGTGATGGTCGACGCTACGGCGGCCGGCGTGCTGTACACCCGCGACCCAAACGACAACCGTCGGGACGTGATGCTGGTCAACGCCGCCTGGGGACTTGGCGTCAGCGCCGTGGACGGGTCCTCCAACACGGATTATTACGAGGTCCACAAACCGGATCGCCGGATCGCCGCGGCCCGCATCGCTCATAAGCCGACATTCCTGGCACTCGATGAGGGCGGCAAACTGGTGGAACAAACAGTGCGCGAGGAGATCCGGGACAAGCCCTGTCTCACCAGCGAACAGCTGCTCTCCCTGGCTGAATACGGACTGCTGATGGAAGAGCACTACGGGACCCCTCTTGACATCGAATGGGCCCTGGATCGAAGCGGCCGCCTGATAGTGCTCCAGGGACGCCCCTTGAGCCTGGATTTTGCCGTTCCGGCCACAAGCGGATCCCTGCAGGAGCTGGATGATGCGGCGCTTCGAGAACGCTTTCCGGAGCACCCGGTGCTGCTCCGAGGTGGAATGACGGCCTCGAGGGGCAAGGCCAGCGGCCTGGCCTACGTGCTCACCTCCGACCACAACCTGCTCAACATTCCGGAGGGATCCATCCTGATCGCCCCCCAGACCTCGCCGCGCTACGTGTCCATCCTCGGACGTGTCCAGGCCATCGTGACGGACGTGGGCAGCGTCACCGGGCACATGGCATCGGTGGCCAGGGAGTTTTCCGT
>CAZGQL010000151.1:0-542 GCA_964527905.1 uncultured Syntrophobacteraceae bacterium | reverse complement strand
GCTCGTGGGCACCGGCAACGCCACGCAGGTCATCGGGCACGGAGAGGAAGTCACGGTGGATGCCACGAACGGCATCGTGTTCCAGGGCCGGGTCGAAAGCATCCTTGAACGAAAAAAGCCGGTCAATCCCATGAAGGGAAGCCCTGCCTACAAGACCGCCCACGCAGTTCTGAAAAAGATCGCGGTGCTCAACCTCATCGACCCGAAGCATGAGAGCTTCTCCCCCGAGGGCTGCAGCACCATGCACGACATCATCCGTTTCGCCCACGAAATCTCCATGCGCGAAATGTTCCGGATCGGAGACGATATCGACCTGGACGAGCAGTTTGCGGTGCACGTGAAGGTCCCGCTTCCCATGAAGATCTTCGCGATCGATTTGGGCGGCGGGCTCAAGACCCCTCCGGGAAAGGCCGTAGCCGGGCTCGACGACATTGCATCGGTACCGTTCCTGGCCCTGCTCCGGGGCATGACCCACCCCGATGTCCGTTGGCTGGGAGCGGTGGGCATCGATTGGAAGGGGTTTGCCTCCATCGTGTCCGAAT
>CAZGQL010000150.1:0-11435 GCA_964527905.1 uncultured Syntrophobacteraceae bacterium | reverse complement strand
ATCACGGGGCTGGCCGCGGCCCATGCCGCCACCGCGTGGGCTCAGGCCGCCGGCGAAAATCCCCAGGGCGATGCGATGGGGAAAAAGGCGATCAGCACTCCGGGATCGGTCGCAAGCCTGCCGGATCCGCCGAGGGATTCGCCCCGGCGTTTTGTCGAATTCATGAAGGCGACGCGGGGGGAAGAGGAAAAGTTCCTGCAACAGCGTTTCGATCGGGCGACCGCCTTGATCCATAACAAAGACCTCTATCGGGACAAGGAAATTCGGGCATTCCTGCTGACGCCCCGAGAGAAGTTCTGTCGCAGCTGGAATCTCGGGCGGGCCTATGACCATTCCTTCCTAGACATCCGACACGGGGTGACGATTTCCGGCCCTCACCTGGTGGGGCGCATGACCTCGGCCCTCGATGTGCAGCCGGGAGACAAGGTCCTCGAAATCGGCACGGGCTCCGGATACCAGGCCGCCATGTTGGCTTATCTGACGGACGAGGTGTACACCATTGAAATCATTGATCCTCTAGCCCGGGAGACGGACGCCCTGTACACGAACCTCGCCGCCTCGGGCTATCCCGAATACGGAAAGATCAAGCGTAAGTCCGACGACGGCTACTATGGGTGGGAGGAATACGCCCCCTTCGACAAGATCATCGTGACCTGCGGGATCGACCACATCCCGCCGCCTCTCCTCAAGCAGCTCAAGGTGGGCGGTGTTCTCGTGATCCCCGTCGGTCCCCCCGGAGCGCAGGTGATCCTCAAGGTGACGAAAAATGAGGATGCCCAAGGGAACCCCGTGATCACGCGAGAGGATATCTACCACGGGCGCAAGAAGGAAGCCTTTGTGCCGTTCACCAAGAAGGGCGGCGGGACGCACTTCAAATGAGGGAAGTCGACGGCCGCCCCCCTGCGGCGTACCGGTCCACCGCCGCCTCCCGTCTTGTGGCCCTGGCCCTCGTGTCCGCAGCCGTGCTGGCCTACGAGCTGTTCGTCATGAGAGTGTTCGCCGTCGGCGGCTGGTCGCATTTCGGGTCGACGGTGATTGCCATCGCCATGTTCGGGTTCGGGGTTTTCAGCACGATCCTGTGCATTTGGAAAGAGGCCTTTAAACGGCGCCTTGGCGGGTGGGCGACGGGGTCGCTGCTGCTTCTCGGTCCGGCCATGGTTTTTGCCAACGCCGCCGCCCAGTGTGTGCCGTTCAATCCGATTTTCTTGGTTTCCGACCCATTACAAAAGCTCTACCTGGCGGCGTATTTTCTGCTGTACTTCCTCCCCTTCCTTCTGGGCGCCATGTTCCTCGGCCTGTTTTTCCTCATGAAACAGCGAGAGTTCGGCAAGGCCTATTTTGCCAACATGGCCGGATCAGGCCTCGGGGGCGTGATCCTGTTTGTTTCCATGTACGGCCTTATCCCCGAGAGTCTGGTTCTCGTCCCGTTGGGACTCTGGGTCCTCGGTGCGGTGGCCTGGCTGCGCGCCGAAGGGAACCGGGCGTCGTGGGGACTTCTGGCCTTGTCCGTGGCAATCGCGGTCGCGGGCGGTACCAACCTGGAGCAAATTCGGGTTTCCCCCTTCAAGGGGGTGAGTTACGCGCGCCAATTCCCCGATGCACGACGCATCGCCTCGAAGGCGAGTCCCTTCGGATACCTCGAGGTTTACTCCAGCTCGTATTTCCATTTCGCCCCGGGGCTCAGTGATGCGGCGGCCCTGTACATGGACCGCATGCCGGAGAGCGCCTATCTCGGGATGTATCTCGATGGGGATGGGCCCATCGGGATCATGCGTCGTCTGGCTCCCGAACAGACCGCGTACTTCAAGTACCTGTCCATGGCGCTGCCCTACGGGCTGAAGGAGGAGCCGGACGTGCTCGTCATGCAGTTCGGCGGCGGGATTTCGACGAACGTGGCCCTCGGGCTCGGGGCCCGACGGGTTATGGTGGCCGAGGGCAATCCCTTGGTCGTCCATGCGGTTCGGGACGACCCTGTCCTGGCCGAGGCCATGGGCCATGTGTTGAGAGACGAGCGGGTTCAGTTGGTGGAGACGGAGGGGCGTATTCTGGTGCCGCGTTTCCAGGAACGCTTCGACATCATTGATCTGAGCCTTGCCGACTCGACGGGGCTCTCCATGCCCGCGGGGGCCTCGATCCATGAGCAGTACGGTTACACGGTGGAAACCTTCCGCGCCTGCATCGGGGCCCTGCGACCGGGTGGAATCCTCTCGGTCACGGTGTGGAACAAGGAGGACCCTCCCAAATCCGTGTTGAAAGTGATGGCGACGATGGTCGATGCGGTCCGCTCCGCGGGCGTGGGTCCAGTCGAGGATCAGCTGTTCATGGCCCACACGTACCTCTCGACGTTCACGCTGCTTTGTAGAAAGGGGGGATTTCCGGCTCAGGAGGTCTCGGCGCTCACGGATGCCTGCCGAAGGCTGAGCTTCGAGATCGTCTATGCGCCAGGCTCCGGTCCTCCCCCTGACAACCTGGACGCCATCCTGGCGGCCTACCGGGCGGTGTACTTTCCGGAGAGTCAAAGCGAAGGGGAGGGTGGGGCGGCCTCCGAGGTGGACGTCTCGGCGGGAAGTCTCTACCGGGCCATCGCGGACCGTCTGGTGCGAGGGGGTGCGGCGGCCGTGAGGGACGCCTATGTATTCGACATGTCGCCCCTAACCAACGATCGGCCCTATTTCGCCGGATTTGTCAAGCCGTCGGACATTCCCCGTTTTCTGGACAACCTGGAAGCCATTTCGGACGAGTGGGGCTACCTGCTCCTGTGGGCGACCCTGCTGCTGTCGGTGGGTTTCGGTGCGCTGCTGCTGGTGCTGCCGGTGCTGTTCGGTTGGCGGGCGCTGTTTGCAAGGGAGAGGGGAAAGCTTTGCGTCATCGGATTTTTCATGTGCCTGGGCCTGGGATACATCCTGATAGAAATCGCGTTCATCAGCAAATGCATCCTCTGCCTCGGAAACAGCACGGTTTCGTTCGCGGCGCTCGTGACCGGCATGCTGTTGTTTTCGGGAATCGGGAGTTACTTTTCGGGCCGCCTGATCCCCGTCGCGCGTCGTGCCATCGTGGGGATCTGTCTGGGCATCGGAGCCATGATGACCGTCTACGGGCTCTTCCTGAGCCCGGTTCTCACGTCCATCGGCGCATGGCCCTACCTCCAGAAGGTCCTGTTCTGTCTGGCGCTCCTCGCTCCCCTTGGCTTTCTCCTGGGTTTTCCCTTCGCCCTGGGCATGGCGACCCTCTCGAACCTGCATAAAGAGCATTTTTTTGTCTGGGCCTGGGGAATCAACGGGTCCTTTTCCGTGGTCGGCTCGGTGCTGGTTCCGGTCCTCTCGGTGTTGGCGGGACTTTCCACGGTGCTATTCCTCAGTGGCGCCCTCTACCTGGTGGCTGCCCCGTGTTTTCTCGGTTTTTCCGGGTCCGTGCGGGGGGAGGGTGTGATGTGACGCTTGCTGTCGGGCGTGGCTGGACCGGGGGGCCAATCGTCGCCTTTGTCCTCCTCGCGGTGTTTTTCGTGTCCGACTTCATGGGCGCCGGTCCGTCGCCGTCCGCGCTCGCGGCCGCGGATGCAGGGGCCGACCGGAAGGGCAGTGCGGCTATGCGCCGGGATCCGAGTCTTCGCACCGGGCAGGGCGGGCGAAAGATGAAAGCCGCCGTGTCGCGCAGGGAAGCCGTCACCTTCGTACAGACCCTCGATCACGCTCCATTCCCCTATTCGGGAAAGCACGAAGACACGGAAGTCGATTTCTTCGACGTCGTGGAGCCGGAGAGCGGTCGTCGTTTTCACACCAACCGGTACGGGGACCGCCTGGCGGAAGACGAGCACTACCTCGACGGGCGGGTCCTCTTCCACGTGCCCAAGACCTTCGATCCCCGGAAGCCCTTCGCCTATGCCCTGTTTTTCCATGAATTGTGGACGGACGTCCTCACGAGCGTTGAGGAGCACGAGCTGATCCGCCAAGTGGACGCGTCGGGAAGCAACGTCATCCTGGTGGCTCCCCAGTTGGCTAAGAACGCCCCGGACTCCAGTCCCGGGAAGTTCTTCAGGGAAAACGCGTTCCGTCGGTTCATGGCCGAGGTGGCGAACGTGGCGGCCTCCAGGCTGGGATGGGCTCACAAGAGGGCGTTCGATTCGGCGCCCGTCCTGCTTACGGCCTTCAGCGGCGGGTACAGGTCCGTGGCCTACATCCTGGACCGTGGCGGCATCCACCAGCGCGTGAAGGGGGTGTTTCTGATGGATGCCTTTTACGATGAGGTGGACAAGTTCGAACGGTGGGCCGTGAAAGGGATCCGGCGGGCCTTCCTGGTCAGTCTCACCACCCCGGGCAGTTGCGATGAAAACATGAAGGAGCTTCGGAACCGACTGGCCCTGCGCGGGATCCCCTCGAAGACGGAATGGCCGGAGCGGCTCGGCCGAGGGGAGGTTTACCACGTCCGGGTCGACACGCCGCACCGGGACGTTCCCCTCCTCGGCCCTCCCAAGGATCCCTTTGAAGCCTTGCTGAGACTCGGGGCTCGGTAAGCTGCTTCGCGACCCACTGGGTGGCCGGAGTCTTGGGGGAGGGCTCGATGGCGTGGAGCGCAGGAAGAGTCGTTGCCGGGCGTCCCTTTCTGGGTCTGAGGGGAGGGCCCCGTGAAAGGTGAGCACACCGTGGCAAAATCTTCAAAGGTGGTCCGCCCGCCAACCAGTGTTGTCACCCCCGCGAGGGCGGGAGCACGGAAATGAAAGGATTGGAATTCGCCTGCGCGTGCATGACCCTGGTGGGCGTGCGAGTTGTCCCGTAGTCTCGTGAAGGACCGCCCAATCACAAGTGTGCGGAAATCGGGCGGGGATTCAGCCGCCCGAGGCACAGGTTTTCAAGCACCCTTTGCGTTTGGACCAATCCTAAGGGAACGAAATCACAGGACTTGGGGGGCATGCGCGGGTCGGCTCATACAGACGGGGGCGGGTGGGAAGCGTGCATGTGAAATCTTTTGCGTAGATTGGGCTTCTCCGGGGCACCGAGCCGCTCATGAGGCGGCATGCCTTTCCTGGGGCGTTGCGCCGTCGGGTTTTGCGGTCTCCAATAGTTTGTGCAATCTTTGCTTTCGTCCTTGAATGCCGATCGGTCGAGTGCTATACTCGCCCCTGCCTCATTTCTGCGACAGTCCCGGCATTCCCCGTGGCAGCACGAGGAGTGAAATGTTTCACCTTTCCCATCCCTCACAGGAACAGGAATCATGGAAGCCAAAAAAGACGAGCAAATGAAACAGAACCCCAAGGTTGGAGCGAACGGTTCGCCCGTAGGTTCCGTGATGGTCGTCGGTGGCGGCGTGGCGGGCATTCAGGCGGCTCTCGATCTGGCGAACACCGGCTATTACGTCTACGTGGTGGAAAAATCCCCCGCCATCGGCGGCGTCATGGCCCAGTTGGACAAGACCTTCCCCACCAACGACTGTTCCATGTGTATCCTGTCTCCCAAGCTGGTGGAAGCGGGAAGGCATCTCAACATCGAGCTCATGACGCTGTGCGAGCTCGAGGAGCTCAAGGGCGAGGCGGGTCGCTTCGTGGCCACCGTCCGGGAGCAGCCCCGCTACATCGATATGAACAAGTGCATCGCGTGCGGTGTGTGCGCCGACAAGTGCCCCAAGAAGGTGGACGACGAGTTCAACGAGGGTCTGGGCAAGCGCAAGGCCGCTTATGTCAAGTACCCCCAGGCGGTCCCGCTCAAGTATGCCATCGATGAGGACAACTGCATCTACTTCGACAAAGGCAAATGCAAGGCCTGTGAGAAGTTCTGCCCGGCGGGGGCCGTGGACTGGAAGCAGACCGGGCAGCTGCACAAGATCGAGGTGGGCTCCGTGATTCTGGCCCCTGGGTTCCAGGCCTTCAATCCCGCCTTGTACGACTACGGCTACGGCAAATTCAAAAACGTGGTCACTAGTATGGAATTCGAGCGCATTCTGAGCGCTTCGGGCCCCTTCGAGGGCCATCTGGTGCGCCCCTCCGACGGTCAGCCGCCCAAGAAGATCGCCTGGCTCCAGTGCGTCGGGTCCCGTGACACCCAGCGGAGCGCCCACAGCTACTGTTCCGGGGTGTGCTGCATGTACGCCATCAAGGAGGCGGTGATCGCCAAGGAGCACGCCCACGGTGATCTGGACACCGCCATTTTCTTCATGGACATGCGGACGTACGGCAAGGAGTTCGAGCGCTACTACGACCGGGCCCGGAATGAGGCCGGCGTGCGCTTCATCCGCTCGCGCATCCACAGCATCGAGCCCGTCGCCCCCGGTTCCGAGGATCTCGAGCTCACGTACGCGACGGATTCGGGCGAGATGAAATCCGAGGTCTTCGACCTGGTGGTGCTCTCCGTGGGACTGGAAGTTCCGGGCAGTGTCAAGGAGCTCGCCGGCCGGCTGGGGATTTCGGTGGCGGAGGACGGATTTGTCGAGGCGAGCTGCTTTGCGCCGGTCGCCACCTCCCGTCCCGGCGTGTTCGCGTGTGGGACCGCGACGGGCCCCAAGGACATTCCCTACTCCGTCATGGAAGCCTCGGCGGCGTCGGCCGCGTCGGCGGCTTCCCTTTCCGCCGCTCGCGACACCCTCACCCAGAAGAAGACCTATCCCGAGGAGCTTCCGGTCGCCGAGCAGGAGCCGCGCATCGGGGTTTTCGTGTGCCACTGCGGTATCAACATCGCCAGCGTCGTCGACGTTCCGGCGGTCAAGGACTACGCGGCCACGCTCCCCAACGTGGTCTACGTGAGCAACAATCTGTTCACGTGTAGCGCGGACACGCAGGCCATGATCCGCGACGCCATCCATGAGCACAAGCTCAATCGGGTCGTCGTGGCGGCGTGCACGCCGCGGACCCACGAGCCGCTTTTCCAGGAAACCATCCGCGAGGCGGGATTGAACCGGTACCTCTTCGAGCTGGCCAACATTCGGGACCAGGATTCCTGGGTTCACCAGGCGGAGCCCGAAAAGGCGACGGCCAAGGCCAAGGACTTGGTCCGCATGGCGGTGGCTAAGGTTTCGCTGCTGGAGCCCATCGAGAGGCTCCAGGTCGAGCTCAGCCACGATGCTCTGGTCATCGGAGGCGGTGTTGCCGGCATGAACGCCGCCCTGAATCTGGCGGACCAAGGTTACAAGGTGACCCTCGTCGAGAAAAAGGACCACCTGGGCGGCCACGCCCTGAAGGTGAAAAAATCTTGGAAGGGGGAGGATGTCGGTGCCTATGTGAAGCAACTGGTGGCGACCATTGAATCCCACGAGCGGATCGAGGTTCTTATGAACGCCGAGGTGACGGGTGTGAACGGGTTCGTCGGCAACTTCTTCACCGGCGTCAAGCAAAACGGGTCCGAGCGGGAAATCAACCACGGGGTCGTCGTCATCGCCACCGGCGCCCATTCCCTCAATCCGGAAGAGTACCTGTTCGGCCAAAGCGAGCTGGTCACCAAGTGGCACGACCTCGAGGAAGCGCTGGAGAAGGATCCGTCCCGGCTCGACCGGGCCGAGGCCGTGGCCTTCATCCAGTGCGTGGGGTCCCGCGAGCCGCAGCGCCCCTATTGTTCCAAAATCTGCTGCACGGCCTCGCTCCAGCAGGCCATCGAGTTGAAGTCGAAGAAGCCGGAGCTGGATGTCTTCATTTTGTATCGCGACATGCGTTCCTACGGGCAGCGCGAGGATCTTTACAACCAGGCCAGGGGATTGGGGGTCATCTTCATCCGTTATGATCTGGAGGCCAAGCCGGTTGTGGAGGAAGTGACCGTGGACGGCAAGAAGAAAATCAAGATCACCGTAACGGATCACGTGCTCGGCATTCCGGTCAACCTCCACGTCGATTTCCTGAACCTGCAGACCGCGTTGGTTTCCAAGGATCAGGACACGCTGGCCAAGTTCTACAAGGTGCCCCTGAACGCGGACGGGTTCTTCCTGGAAGCCCACATGAAGCTGCGCCCGGTGGACTTCGCCACGGATGGCGTGTTCGTTGCGGGGCTCGCCCACTACCCCAAGCCCATCGAGGAATCCATCGCCCAAGCCCAGGCCGCCGCCGCCCGCGCCGCGACGGTGCTCACCCAGGAATTCGTGGAAGTGGAGCCCATCGTCAGCGTCGTGGACCAGGAGGGATGCATCGGCTGCGGGCTGTGTGAACAGTCGTGCCCGTTCAGCGCCATCCGCCTGGTGCAGATCCACGGCAAGGGTTACCGGGCCGAAAACATTTCCGCCTCGTGCAAGGGGTGCGGCATTTGTGCCGCCGCCTGCCCGCAGCGCACCATCGACATGAAGCACTTCCGCGACCGTCAGATCCTGGCCGCGATCCATGCCGGCGGGCAAGGCTAGCGGTTTGTCCGACCTGCCGGAGCGGGACGCCTTCGATGTGGCTCGAGAAGAGCGCGTGGGGCGACCCGCTCCAACAAGCCGGGCCGAGTCATCGTATCGGAAGAGACCAGGCGGTCAGCCTGGAGCCGGTCATCCATAAGGGGAGAGAAAACCGATGAGTGAAGCGTTTGAACCGAAGATCCTGGCTTTCTTGTGCAACTGGTGCGCTTACGCCGGGGCGGACTTGGCGGGGGTATCCCGCTTCCAGTACCCGCCCAGCATCCGTGTGATCCGGACCATGTGCTCGGGCCGGGTGGATCCCGCCTATGTCGTAGAGGGGCTGAAGAGCGGGTTCGACCAGGTATCGGTGTTTGGGTGACACATCGGAGACTGCCATTACCTGGATGGTAATGTATACGCCTCCAAGCGCATGGAGCTCGTCGCCCGCTTGCTGGACCTCTCGGGCATCGGCCGAAACCGCATGGCACTCAAGTGGGTCAGCGCGGCCGAAGGGCAGCTGTTCGCCAACATCGTCTCCGAGCTCACCGCGGAGACTCAGGCCATGGGGCCGTTTGACGCGAGTCGTTACACGCTTCAGCTGGCGGCCATTCAGAGTGTGCTGAGCTCACCGAGGATGCGCTGGCTGACGGGTGTCGACCGACACGTCACCGAGCGGACCAATGTGTACGGCGATCGGATCGACGAGAAGGAGTATCAGGAGCTGGCCCGGAAGGCGACGGTCGATGAGTATGAAAAGGCGCTCATCCTCGAGTCGCTTCGGGAGGGTCCCCTGTCGGTGCGGGAGATGGCGGCCAAGACCGGTATTCCCGTCTTCACGGTCTCGCTGCGCCTCAACGACCTGGAGCGCCGGGGGCTGGCCGAATTCAGGGGGTTTGAGGGCACAACGGCAAAGTTCGTCCGACTGGCGGCCTGATCGCGTGCGCGTCCCACTCCCGCGCCGAGGGGGACCGAGCCGGTCGCCACGGGGCGGGGTTGGTGGATTGGTCAACGCACTAGCATATCAAGAGGATGGGTTATGGCAGATGTGAAAGGAAACAAGAAAAAAGGGGCCGCGATGGTCGTCGGCGCCGGTGTGGCCGGAATGCAGGCCTCGCTGGACTTGGCCAACTCCGGCTACCTCGTTTACCTCGTCGACAAGTCACCCACCATCGGCGGGATCATGGCCCAGTTGGACAAGACCTTCCCCACCAACGACTGCGCCATGTGCATCATCTCGCCCAAGCTGGTCGAGGTCGGTCGTCATCTCAACATCGATATCATCACCAATTCAGAGATCGAATCGATCTCGGGTGATGCGGGCAACTTCAGCGTGACTCTGGCGAGCCAGCCCCGCTACATCGATCTGGCTGCCTGCACGGCCTGCGGCCAGTGTCGACAGGTTTGTCCCGTGACGGCGGTCAATGAGTTCAATGAAAAGCTGGATCTGCGTGAAGCGACCTACATGCGCTATCCGCAGGCGATCCCCCGCGGGTTCACCATCGACCGGAGCGTGTGCATCGGCTGCGGGTTGTGCGAGAAGGTCTGTCTGGCGCAGGCCGTCCATTACGACGACCAACCCAAGCGGACAACGGTCGAGGTCGGTGCCGTCATCCTGGCTCCAGGAAACGACGTGTTCAATCCCTCCCGGTTCGACACGTACAACTACATCAACTTTCCCAATGTCGTGACCAGCCTCGAGTTCGAGCGCATCCTGAGCGCTTCGGGACCCTATCGCGGGCACCTCATGCGCCCCTACGACCGGGAAGAGCCCAAGAAGATCGCGTGGCTCCAATGCGTGGGTTCCCGGAACATCAACGCCTGTGACAATTCCTACTGCTCGGCCGTCTGTTGCATGTACGCCATCAAGGAAGCCGTGATCGCCAAGGAACACTCGCATCATCCGCTCGATACGGCCATTTTCTTCATGGACATGCGCACGTACGGGAAGGAGTTCGAGCAGTACTACAACCGGGCCCAGGAGCTGGGAGTGCGGTTCATCCGGTCCCGCGTGCACTCGATCGACCCCGAGGGCGACTGCGAGCTGCGGCTGTGGTATGCCGACGAAGACGGGGAGCAGAAGAGCGAAGTGTTCGACATGGTGGTCCTCTCGGTCGGCTTCGAAGTCGGGCAGCAGACCGTGGAGATGGCCAAACGGCTGGGGATCGATCTGAACGATCACAAATTCGCAGTCACGGATGGGTTCATGCCGGTTGCGACCTCACGACCGGGCATCTATGTCTGCGGCACCATGCAGGGGCCCAAGGACATCCCGCAGTCGGTCATGGAAGCTTCCGGCGCGGCGGCGGGGACCAGTGCCCTGCTGGCCGAATCGCGTTACACGGAGACCCGGACCCGGGATGTGCCCGCCCAGCGCGATGTGAGTCAGGAGCCGCCCAGGATCGGGGTTTTTGTGTGCAACTGCGGCATCAACATCGGCGGCATCGTGGATGTGCCCGCCGTTCGCGAATACGCCCGGACGCTGCCCAATGTGGTCCATGTGGAGGACAACCTGTTCACCTGTTCCCAGGACACCCAGGTGCGCATGGGGGAGGTCATCAAGGAGAAGGGCATCAACCGCATGGTGGTGGCCGCGTGCACGCCGCTCACCCATGAGGCGCTCTTCCGGGAGACCCTCATCGACATCGGACTGAACAAGTATCTGTTTGAAATGGCCAACATCCGCAATCAGGATTCCTGGGTGCACATGAACGACCGGGAGGCGGCGACGGCCAAGGCCAAGGACCTGGTGCGCATGGCGGTGGCCCGCGCGGCGCTCCTCAAGGAGCTGCAGGAGAAGAAGGTCGACATCAAGCAGAGCGCGCTGGTGATCGGCGGCGGCATCGCCGGCATGAACGCGGCCCTCAACCTGGCCCAGCAGGGCTATGAGGCCTTTTTGATCGAGAAGGAGGCTGAACTGGGTGGTCTGGGCCGCAAGGTCTCCCACACCATCGAGGGCCTCGAGGTCCAGCCCTATATCGACAAGCTGATTGGCGCCGTGAAGGGACACGAAAAGATCACGGTGTTTACGGAGGCGAAGGTCACCTCGTTCAAGGGCTACAAGGGGAATTTCACCACCAAGGTCCAGGTGGGCCCGGGCGGGCCCGAGCAGACCATCGAGCACGGGGTGGCCGTCGTGGCCACCGGCGCTC
>CAZGQL010000149.1:4125-11644 GCA_964527905.1 uncultured Syntrophobacteraceae bacterium | reverse complement strand
CACAAGGGCGGATAGAGCTTTCTGAGCCGCAAAGAAGCCATAGACGATTCCCTGCTCCTGCCCGATCGTGTGCTCTCCACGTCCAGCCGTTTTCGCGGCGGCCTTTTTCTTGAGCTCGGCCCCGAGCAGCTTCCGCGCTTGTTCGTCGCTGAGGCCCGCAAGGAAGCCGTCGACCTTTTCCGGGGTGAGGTCCTCCGGGACGGTCACCTCCTTGGCCGGCGCCTTGGGCTTCACCTTGCCAGAGCCCTGGGCCCAGGCGCTGGACGCGCCGAGCAGGAGCACGCAACCCAGAAGCACCATGCAGGCTGCCCTGGCGTGCCTCGGGGTGGCCCGGGGCACCAGCTTCGCGGCTGTGGACTCAGACGCCATACGGAGGCTCCCCGATTCAGGTCAAGAGGTGAAACCGTTCTACTGTCCAAGCAACCATTGCAGCGCCACTACATAGCCAGCCGCAAGGGCGATCTGGCAGACCGTCAGGGGGACGCCGTACCGGGCGAACGTGCCGAAGGAAATGGGCCGGCCGTGCGCCGCGGCAATCCCGGCGGAAACGACGTTCGCGGAGGCCCCGATGAGTGTCGCGTTCCCCCCTAGAGTCCCTGCGAACATCATGGCCACGAAGACAGGGAGCGTCCGGGTGGGCCAATCGGTGAACGTGGGCCCCAGGGCCATCTCGGGGACCAGCTCCGCCGCCACGAAGTAGCCTTTGACCATGAGGATCATGGCTGCGACCACCGGGATGTTGGCCAGGACGCTGGAGGCCGCCGCCACGCCCCCGAGCATCGCCAGGGCCACCAGGAGCAGATCCGTTCCGAACCAGGCCACCATGTTCCGGGACAGGCTCTGCAGAAGCCCCGTCCGGGTGACAGCCTCCACCATGAGAAACATGCAGGTGAGAAACAGAAGTGTCTTCCAGTCCACGTCCTTCAATACCTGGTCCACCGGTTCCACCTTGGCGCCGTAGATGACGAGCAGCGCCAGGGAGGCGCCGACGATGGCCACCGACGGCGGAACGATCTGAAAGGGAAGAAACTCGCCAAACAGGAACAACAGAATCATCAGGGCCAGGACGATGAGCGCGAGGGCGCAGAAAAGCGGGCGTTCGAGCTTCTGTTCGGGAAGCTCAGCCGGTAGGCTGTGCCGAACGCGCCACACATCCGGCATCACCAGGGGCAGGAGCGGCGCCAGGACCAGGACGGACAACAAACCTCCCAGACTCACTTTCTGCAAATATTCGCCGAAGCTCATCCCGATGGAACTGCCGACCAGAAAGGTGGCCGGATCCCCGACGAGGGTGAGGAGGCCCGCCGAATTGCTGATGATGGCCGTCAGCACCAGGGGGCCAATAAAATCGACCTCGAGGGCCCTGGCCACCCGGATGATGATGGGGGCGAGCAGGATGACGGTCGTTGCGTTGGGGAGGAACGCGCACAGCGGGGCCACCATGACGATGAGGCAGAGGAGGAAGCGCTTCCCGCTTCCCCGGGTTGCGCGCAGGAAGCGACCCCCCACCAGTTCGAAGATTCCCGTCGGCACCAGGGTCCGGGCCACGACCATTCCTCCGAACAGGAGCGCAATGGAGCCTCCGGCGGTTTGAGCGGCGTTCAAAAATTCCTGCCGCGTGAAGACCCCGAAGAGCAGCATGAGGCTTACCCCCAGGAGGGCGGCTACGGCCATGTCGATCACATTGAGGGCGATGGCCAGGATGACTCCGGCGAAGACCAGAAGCGTGACAGTGATCTGCAGGTCGCTCATGATTCGTCCCGAGAAGAGAGGTTCACCCGTAAGTTGCCCGGTAAGGCTCGATGGCCATGCTCTTCATGGTGCTGGTGTTCCGAGATCCTGCCGGCCTCATTGAAAGGGGGGCGAATACATCAGGCCCCCGTCCGCGGCCAGGCGATTCAAACCGCGCTTGAGTTTGAGAACACTCTGGGACCCCAGATTGCGCTCGAACATCTCGCCGTAGTTGCCGGTGGTCTCCACCACGCGCGTCGCCCAGCCGGGCGGTAGGCCCAGCGCCTTCGAAATGGTGCGGTCCGCATGGATCCACCGCTCCACGTCTGCATTCGTCGTATCCTCCAGCCTGAGGCGGACGTTGGACCGGGTGATGCCGACTTCCTCGCCTCGCAGGAGCGTGAACAGGACCCATCGTACGATGGTGAACCACTCGTCGTCCCCGCGCCGGACCACCGGCCCCAATGGCTCCTTGGAGATTTGATCCGGCAGCAGCACATACTCCTCCAGTCCGCCTGGGGCCATGAGCCTGAGGCTCGTCAACTGCGGCAGCTCGGAGGTGAACGCCTGGCACTGGTCCGAGAACAGGGCCTCGGCCGCCATGGCCTGGCTTTCCACCACGAGGGGCCGGTAGCCCCAATCCCGGGCACGGAAATAGGCTTCCAGGTGCTTCTCATGGGTCGTCCCCTTGACGACGCAAATGGTAGCCCCGTTCAACTGGGACAGCTCCCGCATCCCGCTCCGGGCGGGCACCAGGAAGCGCTGACCTTCATAAAAGAGGATGCCGGCGAATAGCACCTCCAAAGTCGCCTCGCGCTCCAGGGTCCAGGTGGTGTTCCGCGCGAGCACGTCAATTTCCCCCGCTTTCAGTGAGGCAAAACGTGCGGGTGAGGCGAGCGAAACGAACGTCACCTTGCCGGAATCTCCGAGCACGGCTGCGGCCAGGGCTCGGCAGAAGTCCGCATCCATGCCCGACCAGCGGCCGTCGGGTTCCTTGAAGGAGAACCCAAGGATTCCGTCGCTCACCCCGCATCGGATTTCGCTCCGGGCCTTGATGCGCGTCAGCGTGTCTCCGGCGTGGGAAGGCGGTGCGGTCGCGAAGAGCGTCAGGAGCCCCCCAACAACGCAAGCCAGACAGTGGCTAATCTTGTGCTTCATGTGGAGTCCCCGTTTGGCGAGTGTCACAAATCCCGGGCTGACGGAACAGCATCGTACGAGAAAACAAGTCATAGGCTCGAGGTGGCTCAAACCGTTCATATCCGTTACGCGTCAACTGACCTTGACCCTCTACAGCGGACCGGAATACTATCAGAAAAAACCGTATTACTCGAGGACCGTGATGAAAACGATCGCTTTGAAGTTGTCGGAGGAGCTGCTGGCCAGAATCGAGAACGCTGCGAGACGCCGAGGTGAAACCCGATCTTCGGTCATGCGCGGCGCCCTCGAGCAGTTCTTTGCCGAGCAGAGCCTCGAGACCGGGCCATCCTGTCTCGATCATGCACGGGACTTGGCGGGCTCCGTCCAAGGCCCTCCCGATCTGTCGACGAATCCCGCCCACCTGGACGAGTATGGCCAATGAGAGAGCAGGTCATCCTGGATACGGGGCCGCTGGTAGCCTTCCTCAATGCGCGGGACCATGATCACCAGTGGGCCGTGACGCAGTTTGGGCAGATCCGACCGCCGCTCCTGACCTGTGAAGCCGTACTTTCCGAGGCTTTTTTTCTGCTCAGAAACTGGAAGCATGGGACCGCTTCTATTTTTGCCCTGCTGGAGAGGCAGGTACTGCAAATCGCCTTTTCGTTGGCTGACGACCTGGATCCCGTTTCCAGGATCATGAACAAGTATGCCAACGTTCCCGCATCCCTGGCGGATGCATGTCTGGTGCGGATGGCCGAGCGACATGACCGCAGTGCCGTCCTGACGCTTGATGCCGGTTTCAGGATCTACCGCAAACATCAACGCAAGGTCATTCCCTTGCTGGTGCCGACCGCAATCGGGGGCCCCTGAAAAGGAAATCCGAGCCACCGATTCCAGGTCATTTCATCGACGTGCGAATGCCATGGCAAGCATCCGTCCCATCTGGGCATCGGCTTCGGACGGAATCGATTCCGTTTGCGTTCACGAAAACACCCACCCGCAACGTCTAGGTCTTGAGCTTCCGCACGTGGGTGAAGGCTTAAAACGCGAAGCCAGGTACGACAACCGGCGCCATGATCTCTGAATGCTCCCAGCGCTCGGTCACTGATGGATGCCGGCTTACTCCGCCGTCTGGTGTTTCCCGTCCAGGAAGCCTTGAATGAACGCTTCCCGCTCGGGGCTGAGTGAATTGACCAGGACCTTGCCGCCGAAACCGAAGCAGGCTTCGGCGACCCGTTCGGGATCGGCTCGTTTGACTAGGGTGAACAGGGCCGAAGTCCCGGGCTGGAAGCCCTCGGCGAGCTCCTTCATGAACCGGTCATCGATGCCCACATCGGTGAGCGAGGCGGATACGGCCCCGGATACGGCCCCGAGGACAGCACCGATCAAGGGGCTGAGGAGAATGCTTCCCACGATGAGGCCCGTGATGCTGCCGACGAAGCCTCCCTTAACGGCCATCCGGTGCATCTGGTGAAACGCGATGTTGCCCGTCGTGTCTTTGACCACGACCACCGCGTCCTCGAGCTCGATGTGACCCTGGCGCTGGAGCCGCAAGAGGGTGAGGCGGGCTTCCTCGGCCTTGAGTTCATCGTCGAAGAGGATCACCGTCAGGATGCCCGTGTATTGTTCCCGAAGCGTGGCTCGAAGCAATTCCGGGCCGACCCATTCGTCGAACGTCGTCGCAATCCGTTCCCCGGTGCCGAATGAATCCACCGTGTGGACGCTCCCGTCGCGCGTGTCCAGCATCAGGTACTCGTCGATTTCCTCGTAGGCCTTGTTCACGATGACCGTCTTGATGCCGGCATACCCGATCACCACCGCGTCCTTCCTGAAGTGGGGGATCGTCGACCGGAAGGCCAGGGTGGTGCCGATGACGAAGTCGGCTGACCCCAGTCCCTTGAGCCAGCTTTCCCGATGAACGGGATCTTCCGGTAACTTCTTGCCGTAACGCTCCATGAAGCTCGCGTAGGTCTCGGGCAGCTTGACCCCGAGGGTTTCCGATGCGTAGGAGGCGAATGTTCCCATAGGCTCCTCTCCTTCACATGGCCTGGCTGTCGCTCCCGCTGCGGCCAAGGTCCAGGATCGCTTCCGCGTACGCCGCCTTCAATTCATGAAGGAACCTTTCGTTAAGGGGCCCCCGCCAGGTTTCGACCTCGAAAAACCGCTTGGGGATTGAGACCCCCCGTGGGTCAAAGCCCGTTCGGAGACGCATCCGCCAGCGCAACTTCTGAACGTGGCTCGCGACGGCGCCGGTGGAGTCGGCCAGCGTGGTGTAGCCGACCGATCGCAGACAGTCGGCCAGAACCTGCTCTCCGTAGACCCCCCGGGCGAACAGGCAGCTCACCATGGACGTGAGCAGTACCCGGGCGCGCTCGTCGTCCACGAGGAACTGGACTGCGGCGTCGACGTCGGGCTCCTTGCCCTTCTGGTCGTAGGCGTAGCCGCCCGCATCCAGGTGGGAATGGCGCAGACCCAGGGCCTGGGAAACAAAAAAAACCTCGCCCGTGGCATAGCCGCCCATTTCCTGACCGAGCACGCAGGCAAAGTCCTCCCCCCCGTAGTGCTTCGCGGCCCGCATCGCCCCCTGGGCGAGCAGGCGGTAGAAATCGTTAGAGCCTGTCCCCAGGTGATGCACGGCTTCCTCGTAAGTCTTGGCATCGCCGAAAGCGAGGGGCACGATGGTTTCCCGGGTCGACAGGATCCCCTTTTCGAGCGCCTCCGTAGCCCAGGAGAGGGCCACGCCCGCGGACATGACGTCGAGTCCCTCCCGTTCCATCGTGTCGAGCAGCGAGAGCACGGAAAACGCGTTGGTCACGTGGAGCATCGCCCCGGCGGCGAAGATGGGTTCGTGGTCGTAGGACACCTGGCGGTAGAGGTAACGGTTTTCGCCCATGAACCGCTCCCGGACGTAACCGAGATGCACGCACCCGACGGGGCATCCCGCGCAGGCGGCGTTGCGCAGCAGGGTGTCCCGCGCGAATGTTTCGCCGCTGATGCCCTCGATCGCCGGGTCCGTCGTCTTTTGGAGGTTCCGGATGGGGAGCGCTTTAATCCCGTTCAAGACCGCCATGTTGATGGGAGTTCCGTAGTTGTGGTACTTCTCCATCATGTCGGTGTCCGTCATCTTGCGGTGCACCTCAGCGAAGAGCTTCGGGTACTCCTTCCCCGGCGGCAGCGGGAAGGTGCCGTCGCCCAGCACCACGATCCCCTTGAGATTCTTGGCGCCCATGACCGACCCGCAGCCGAGCCTCCCGAAGTGGCGGTAGGTGTCCACGTTGATGCAGGCCATGGCGGAGAGGTTCTCGCCGGCGGGCCCGATCCGCCAGATGCTGCGATGACCCGCCCCCTTGTACATGCGCCGAAGCATCTTGCCCGTTTTGAAAAGATCCATCCCCCACAGAAAATGCACGTCCTTGAGGTCCAGGTGCCGCGACCCGATGGACAGGCAGGACGGGGTCTTGGCTTTGCCTCGGATCACCAGGGCGTCGTAGTCGGCGAACCGGAGGGATAGGGCCGATCTCCCGCCGGCGTGGCTTTCGGCGTACTGGTCGTGGTAGGGGGACTTGAAGGCACACACGGTCTTGCTCATGAGCGGGAAAGCGCCCGTGAGCGGTCCGATGGCGAAGATGAGCGGCTGGTCCGGATCGTTCCACGGCTTGTCCGCAAGGGCGTACCGGTCGAAAAGCATCGCCGCCAGCCCACTTCCGCCCGCCACGGCGTCCCGGCCGTCGAGGGTTTCGATGCTCCCCCGGCCCGTGGCCAGGTCCACCGAGAGGATTCTGAAATGGTCCCGGATCATGATCGTTCCTCCCGGGCTTCGCCCGTTTCGGCCTCACCGGCCCCCACGTCCATGAGCTCAAGGCAGTCGTGCGGGCAAAACGAAACGCAGCGCCCGCAGTGGATGCACACGAACGGCTCCCGGGTTTCATCCAGGAACACGGCGTCCACCGGGCAGGCGCGCGCGCACTCGCCGCACCGGATGCACAGGCTTTTCTTGACGACCACCCCACCGCCTTTGCGCTGGGAGTAGGCTCCGGTGGGGCAGGCGGCCGCGCACGGGGCCGGCAGGCAGGCCAGGCACGTCCTGGCCTCGAAGCCCGTCGAAAGCCCTCCGGACGACGAGATGCGGATTCCGGCGGTGTCCCAGGAGAGGTTCTTGTGCACGAGTCGCGCGCACGCCAGGGAGCAGGAATGACAGCCGATGCACCGCTCCATCCGGGGTGCGGTCAGGATTTTCATGGGTGAATCCTCCGTTCTGCCGGGGGGGCTCCGTCGCGGGTGCAATGTCCACCCGTTGGTGGAACAGAGTTCGGGCTCGAAAGCAGCCCGCGTGGGCTCGCACGGAGACGCAGGTGGCCCCCCGACGCCTGGGTCTCCGCGTGAGCGAAAGCGTACTCAGACCTTCAAGGACCGGACACAATTCCCCGCGCGCTTCAGCGCACGAAGGCCTTGTGGCCGGCGTACACGGCTCCCGGCCCGAGCTCGTCCTCGATGCGCATGAGCTGGTTGTATTTTTCCACCCGTTCGCCGCGGCAGGGGGCGCCGGTCTTGAGATGACCGGTTGCCATCGCCACCGTGAAGTCCGCGATGAAGCTGTCTACGGTCTCGCCCGAGCGGTGGGAAACCATCGCACCCCAGCCTGCCTTTCGGG
>CAZGQL010000149.1:0-4107 GCA_964527905.1 uncultured Syntrophobacteraceae bacterium | reverse complement strand
TCGACGGTCTCCGTAACGGTGCCGATCTGGTTGAGCTTGATGAGCACGGCGTTGGCGCAATTTTCCGCGATGCCGCGCGCGATGCGCTCGACATTGGTGACGAACAGATCGTCTCCGACCAGCTCGATCTTTTCGCCCAAGGTCTGGTTGAGCAGCTTCCAGCCGTCCCAGTCGTCCTCGGCGAGGCCGTCCTCGAGCAGCGCGATGGGGTATTTGTTCACCCAGTCAGCCCACAGCGCGACGAGCTCCGCCGAGGTGACCTTGCGACCCTCGGTGCGCAGGTTGTAGAGCCCGTCCTCGAAAAATCCGCTGGTGGCGGGGTCAAGAGCGATCACAATCTGCTCCCCGGGTCGGTAGCCGGCCTTTTCGATGGCCTTGAGGATGATTTCCACGGCCTCGGCATTGGTCTTGAGGGCCGGCGCGAAGCCCCCTTCGTCGCCGACGCCGGTTCCGTATCCGGAAGCCTTCAGGACGCCCTTGAGGGTCTGGTAAACCTCGCTGCCCCAGCGCACCGCTTCGCGGAACGTGGGCGCGCCGACGGGGGCGATCATGTATTCCTGAAAGTCCGTGCCCTGCCAGTTGGCGTGCACGCCGCCGTTCAGGATGTTGAACATGGGCACCGGAAGCAGCTTGGCGTGCATGCCGCCGAGGTAGCGGTAGAGAGGCAATCCGACCCAGTCGGCCGCGGCGCGCGCCACCGCGAGGCTCACGCCCAGGATCGCGTTCGCCCCGAACTTGCTCTTGTTGGGCGTGCCGTCCAGGGCCAGCATGGCATGGTCCACCGCCGTCTGATCCAGGGCGTCCATGTCGAGGATCGCTTCGGCGATTTCATGGTTCACAAACCCGACGGCCTTCAGGGTCCCCTTGCCCCCAAAACGGGACTTGTCCTCATCGCGCAGCTCCAGGGCTTCGTGCACGCCGGTGGAGGCGCCCGATGGAACCGCCGCCCGCCCAAAGCTGCCATTATCCAGAAACACCTCCACCTCGACCGTCGGGTTGCCCCGCGAATCCAGGATCTCTCGTGCAACGGTCCGTACGATTCTTCCCATCTTGCTCTCCTTTCATTACAGGGTCCTCACCAGGGATCTTCACCGAACTTCCTCACGTCGACTCATTGCGGATCGTTTCTTTCCGCTCCAACATGGCATGTCGTGCCGCTCCGAGGAGGGCCGTCTTGGGGTTCATGATCACCCGGACGGGGATATCCTGGAGGAGCGGTCGCATCCGTCCTTTGGCGGTGAAGGCGTTCATGAACTCCGGCTCTTTGAGCTTCGCGATGATCTTCGGGGCGATTCCCCCGCCCAGGTAGACCCCGCCCGTTGCGAACAGCTTGAGGGCCAGGTTGCCCGCTTCGGCCCCGTAGAGGGACACGAACAGCTCGAGGGCCATGAGGCACAGGGGGCTTGATCCGTCGAGGGCGCAGCGGGAGATGACGGGGGCCGGGTCGCCGGCTCGCAGCAGCTCCGTGAGCCACGGCTCCTCGCCTTTCCGCGCATCCCTCAGGAATTGATAGATCTGCGCCAGCCCCGGTCCCGATACCAGCCGCTCGTAGCTCACCCGCCGGTGCCGGTTCAGCAAATGATGGAACAGTTCCATTTCTAGATCATTCCGGGGGGCGAAGTCCGTGTGGCCCCCTTCGGTGGCGAAGGGCCAGTGCAGGGCGCCGTCCCAGAACATACCCGCCTCTCCGAGCCCCGTGCCGGCCGAAATGATCGCCCGGTTGCCCCTGGCGCCTCGGGCGCCTTTGTTCAAGACCACGAAATCCTTGCTCGACAACACGGCGATCCCATAGGCGTTGGCTTCGAGGTCGTTGATGAGCCCGACGCGCTTGAGACGGAGCCGCCTGGCCAAGGTCCTGGAGTCGACCACCCACGGGAGGTTGGTGGCCTCGCAGCGTCCGTTGCGCACGGGGCCGGCAATGCCGATGGACGCTCCCGTCAGCTTGCAGGGGTGAAGCGAGAGAAACTCGGCGACCGCTGCTTCCAGGCTCGTCCGCTCGCGGCTTGGGAAGGTCTCTTCGGCCACGATGTGCAACGCGCCGCCCGCCGGATCGACGAGAGCGAGGCGGGTGTTGGTGCCTCCAATGTCGCCTGCCAAGATCATGGCTCCCTCCGGCTGTAATCCTGCAACGCGTCGGTTCCAGCAGCGAAAGGCATCCCGATCACAGAAACGGGATGTCGTAGTTGAGAAAACCACGCACCTGCTGGACGCTCGGGCCCCCAGTTTCGTGGTTCAAGCCGTCGCGAAACCGCGGCAAGCGTTCTTTCGTCCACGGGGCATGGTGCTGAGACCTTCGATAGAGCGCTTGCAGTCGTGGGACCGCCTCCATATCGTCCGCACTTCCCTCAAGTCTTCTAATTCTTGCAGCTTTAACGGTGTGTGGGGACCTCAGGGTCTCATTGCCGGGTCAGGGAAACCTGTCACGCTCAAGGTCCACAATCTCCAGGCGGTTGTTGGCGTCCGGATGCCTGCTGGACGGACCTTCGGTCACGACCGCCAGCTTTCCCTGGATGCCGTGGGCCTTGAGCCAGTCGGCGACGTAATGGCGCCAGCTTTCGGGGTGGGTCGCCTCGCAGACCGGGTAGACCCCCGACGAGAACTGCAGCTGCTGACAGGTCGTTTCCTGCGAGCTCACGGCCACGATCCAGATGGGGAGGCGGAAGCGCGCGATGCTTCGCGCCGTGTCCCCGCTTCGCGTGGGCACGAAGACAGCAGCGGGATCACTGTACTCGAGAATGGTTTCCACTCCAAGATCGATCAGCTTGGCCGGCGGCACTTTGCCCTTGAGGTCCACACCCTTGAATAGGTCACCGGGGCGGTTCATGGCGCGGTAGGGCTCGATGGCGGCAGCGATCTTGGCAAGCATCGCCGCCGAATCCACGGGATAGCTCCCCATGGCCGATTCACCGGAGAGCATGACGGCGTCGGTTCCGTCCAGGATAGCGTTGGCCACGTCGTTGGCTTCGGCCCGAGTGGGTCGCCGGTTGGAGGTCATGGATTCGAGCATCTGGGTTGCCGTGATCACCGGTTTAGCCCACGTGTTGGCCTTGCGCAGGATCTGTTTCTGGACGACGGGAATCTGCTCGATGGGCAGCTCCACGCCGAGGTCCCCCCGGGCGATCATGATGCCGTCCGCCGCCTGGATGATGTCATCCAGGTGCTTGAGCGCGCTCGACCGCTCGATCTTGGCGATGACAAACGGACGATACCCAAGGGCCGCCGCAGCCTCCCGCACCGCCTGGACGTCCGCCGCTTGCTCGACGAAGGACTGACTGACGGCGTCCACGCCGTTTTCGAGCGCGAACTTCAGGCATTTGTGATCATGCTCGGTGAAGGCGCTGATGCCCAGGTCGATGTCCGGGAGGTTCAGCCCCTTGCGCGAGCGGAGCTCCCCGCCGACGACCACCCGGCAGTGGACGTCATTTCCCTGAACCCGGTCCACGTCGACCTGGATCAGGCCGTCGTTCAGGTAGAGCGTGTCTCCCGGCTTCACCACTTCGGGCAGGCGCGTGAACGTGACGGAAACCCGGCCGACATCGCCGACGATTTCGGCCGTCGTGAGCGTGAACGGGTCCCCCGGTCTCAGCTCGATCGGCTCGGAGGCAAACTGCCCGATGCGCATCTTGGGGCCGGGCAAGTCCGCCATGATGGCCAGACGGCGGCCGGTCGCCTTCGCCGCGGCGCGAAGGTTTGTGATCACGTCTCTGTGACCGGAAAAATCGCCGTGAGAAAAGTTGAGACGGGCCACATTCATCCCGGCGAGCACCAGCTGCTCCATCACTTCCCTGGAATGGGATGCCGGTCCGATGGTGCACACGATCTTGGTCTTGTTGGGTGGAAGCGTCATCATGGCTCTCCGTCTGTGCTCGACAACGCCGTTTGATCCGCATGTCGCTTGAATGGTTTGCACGGTCTGGCGCTCCTCGTCGGTCGGAATGACACGCACCTCGTCTAAGGACTGCGGCACACCAAGTAACCATACCTGAGTCGTCCTCCCCCGCATGCTTCCGGGGGGGATCCAGGCGTTTAGGCGCGTCTGGATTTCCGCCAGGACCAGGCGGGAATGACGATCGATTCGGACACCCATTTGCGGGGCGTTGTCCTAAG
>CAZGQL010000148.1:0-11661 GCA_964527905.1 uncultured Syntrophobacteraceae bacterium | reverse complement strand
GGATCAATTCCTGAAACGTCATGGGCGGCTCCTTGTGAATGCTGACGATAAGAACGGCCCCCCTGTCCGTCGCTTCCGCGATGGATCGAACGACGGATCGGGAGAGGGTCACCGCTTTGCGCGGCAGTGTACTAAGTGGCCGTAAATTCCGGCTATAGCGGCTGCTTCTCGGTCTTGTCAAGGCGAAAAACCCCGCGGGTTGCGTGTTTCTCTCGTCCCTACAGGGCACCCCCGGGGAGGGCAAATGGAAGCCCGACCGATCCCAGGTTCGGCCGGATGCAACCGTCGCGGCCGACCTTCCCGGGCAGCGGTTCGGCCCGCCGCTTCTCGTAGAGCCCAGCGTGGCGGTAAGGCTTTTCTCGTTGCTGATGCATCCGGATTTGGCTATGAGAGAAGGACGGCGAAGCTTGATGAATCAATCCAAGACCGGAACGTCATGGAAACCGAACGGAAACGGACCCTCGAGCGGATCTTCTACGCAGGGCTTCGGGCCGTGGACCCGGGAGCAGCCGTCTGGCGACACGTCCGTCGGATCGGATCAACGCTTTGGGCGGGATATCGTTCCTACGACCTGGCGCGCGTGCGCCGAATCCTCGTGGTGGGAGCCGGCAAGGGGGTCGCGCCCATGGCGCGGGCCCTGGAGGGCATCCTGGGGGAGCGGTTGACCGGTGGGGTGGTCGTGGTCAAATACGGACACACCTTGCCCCTTGCAAGGATTCAAATCTTGGAGGCGGGGCACCCGCTGCCCGACGCAAACGGCCTGAGGGCGGCCGAAGCCATGATCCATGAACTGGAGGATTGCTCCGAGGACGATCTTGTCATTGGAGCCTTCTCAGGCGGCGCCAGTGCCCTGCTGCCGGCCCCCCGCCCGTCGATCGGTCTCGAGGAGAAGCAGACCGTGACCCGGCTGTTGCTGGAAAGCGGCGCGACGATCCGGGAAGTCAACGCCGTCCGCAAGCATCTCTCACGCCTCAAAGGCGGTGGGCTCGCACGCGCGGCCTATCCCGCCAGGATGGTCTCCCTCTTTCTGTCCGATGTCGTGGGAGATCCCCTCGATGTGATCGCCTCGGGGCCCACGGTACCCGACCCCACGACCTTCCAGGACTGTGTCGACATCCTGAAAAGGCGTGGCATCGCTTCGCGAATTCCCGACGGGGTGAGGATGCTGCTCGATCGGGGGGTGCGACACGAGATCCCGGAAACCGTCAAGCCGGGAGACCCGGTTTTGGAGGGTGTCCAGAACGTGCTGGTAGGCAACAACCGAGCCGCGCTGTTCGCGGCGCGGGACGAGGCCAAGGCGCTCGGCTTCGAGACGCTCGTTCTCACCTCCCAGTTGGAGGGGGAAGCGCGGGAAGCCGCCGGGTTCATCACGTCCGTCGGCAGGGAAATCCTCGCTTCCGATCATCCGGTCCGCCCCCCCGCGTGCATCCTCGCGGGAGGCGAACCCACCGTCGTGATGCGGGGGGGCGGCTTGGGGGGACGGGCGCAGGAAATGGCACTGGCTGCCGCCATGGCCGTCGATGGGATCGACGGAATCTCCCTCCTTTGCGCAGGGACGGACGGAACCGACGGCCCCACCGATGCTGCCGGCGCCTTTGTCGATGGCTCCACCTGCCGCCGCGCAAGACGGCTCGGCCTGGACCCCTGGGAGCATCTGTCTCGAAACGATTCGTATCCTTTTTTCCAATCCCTCGGGGATCTGTTCATCCCGGGACCCACACGGACCAATGTCATGGACCTGGTCTGCATGGTGGTCGACCGCCCATGAAACGGACACGTGATGCAGCCGAATGACGCTTTTCTCAATGCCCTGCGCCGCCCCCGCCCGGACCCCGGAGGTGGGGCGGCAGCGGCACATGGAGCCCTCCTCGGACTCGCTCTCCTGGAAAAGATCTTTCGCCTGGAAGAGCGGCGGCGCCCGGCCGAATCCGACGATGCCCGTTCCTGGCGAGCGGGTCTCGAACGCATCGCTGGGCTGACAGCCGTATTTTTCGATCTGCGGGACCGGGACGTTCGCGCCTATCAAGGACTGGTGGAGGCCCTGGCCCGGCGCGAAGTCGGATCAGGAAAATTTGCCGATGCCGTCGAGGAAGCCGTCGCCTGCCCGTTTGCCATCATGAAGGGCAGCGAGGAAGCCCTTGAACTGGCGGCTCAGGCGGGCGAAGACTGCAAGCGGCATCTTGCGGCCGACGCGCGGGTGGCCTGTGAATTCATCGGCGCCGCGCTTTTCGCCGCATTCCACATCGCCTCGGCCAATCTTCCACTGATCGAGGACGAGACGATTCGCCATGGGTGGCTCACCCGACTGACCTCGGTGAGGGACCGGGGCGAGCACCGCATGGCCAGGATTAGGACCGACCTGGAGCGCTGAGATGCAACTGGCCGCCGACAACCTGCACGCCCTCAACCCAGTGGTCTCCGATGCGCTGCACACCCTGAGTCCGGCACCCCTTCAGGATCTGGTCCGACGCATCGACCTCCCCGGGGTCCATTACATCGACCTCAATCCCGGGTATCTGTCCGCCGGCAACGAGGACCGGATGGCGTTCCTGGTGGAGACGGTGCAGGCCGTTACCGAGCGTCAGCTGATTCTGGACAGCCCCAACCCAAAGGTCCTGGCCAAAGGCCTGGCCGTCTGCCGGAGCAGGCCGGTGCTCAACGGCCTCTCCCTGGAAACGCGCAAGATCGAGGAGATCCTGCCCCTGGCCGTCGAATACGGAACCCGGCTGGTGCTCCTCCTCATGGATGAGCGCTCCCGGGTGCCTCCGACCATGGAAGGGCGGCTCACTGTGGCGGCCGAGTTACGCGAACTGGCTCTGGAAGCCGGGCTGAGGAACGAGGACCTGATCTTCGACCCCGTAATGCCGAACTTGGCATGGCACGACGGCTTCGAGCAGGTCCGGGAGGTCGTCCGGACGATCCGCATGCTCTCGGGGTGGTCGCTATTTCCAGAGCCGGTCCAAACGATGGTGGGCCTCTCGAACCTGCGGAGCGGTCGGCGCCGTTTGTATCCCGTGACCCTCGAGACCTCCTGTTTCGCGCTCCTCGCTGGGGCCGGAATGTCGGTGGGGCTCGTCAATGTCCTGCAGCCCGAGATCCTTGAAATCTACCAGGCGATCAGACCGTTCACCGGCTGTCCCCACTGAATGCGCCCGGGGTGAGAGAGGCTCCACCTCAAGGAGAAACCAACACACGACGGGTCCGGAGCTTTCGCGACCCTGCAGCCAAGCTTATGGATGGAGGAATGATGATAAGGGAAATGGAACGGGTCGCCAGAGAGGCTGCTCTCGAGGCGGGAGAGCTGATCCGGCGGCACGCCGGGAAACGGTCGTCGATTTCCGTGTCGCTGAAGGGACCGTCCGATTTCGTGACTCAAGTCGACCGGGCCTGCGAGGAACTGATTGTCGGAGCGATTCGGAACCGATATCCGGATCATCACATCCTGGCCGAGGAATCGACCAACGACGGCATCGGCGATGGCATCACTTGGATCATCGACCCTCTGGACGGCACCACCAACTTCATCCACGGGTTCCCATTCGTGGCGGTCTCCGTGGCGGTCTGCGACAGGGAAGGACCGATCGTGGGAATCGTCGTGGACCCCTTGCGGGAAGAGCTTTTCAGCGCCGTCAGGGGATCGGGCGCCGCCTTGAACGGTCAGCCCATCCAGGTGCGAGCATCCGCGACAGTGGAGGATGCCCTCATTGCCACCGGCTTTCCATTTCGGACACGGAAGATCATCGATCCCTACCTGGCGAGCCTTCGGCACATCTTCGAAAAGGTGAGCGGGATCCGGAGAGCCGGAGCGGCTGCATTGGACCTGGCCTATGTGGCGGCAGGACGCGTCGACGGCTTCTGGGAGCCGGGCCTGGCGCCTTGGGATGTGGCGGCGGGAGCCCTCCTGGTCCAGGAAGCGGGAGGCACTGTGAGCGATTTCTGGGGAGAGGCAAACCATGTCTCCAACGGACATGTCGTGGCCGGGACCCCGTGGGTCCACCGCTTTCTCCTGGAACAGGTGCGAGTGCACCTGGCACACGCGGTTGAAACGAGCGGCGGGCAATCCCGATAACAACCCTGGACAAGAACACTGGGCCGGTTGTCAGCGCTGATTCCCAGGCTGCAGCTTGGGAATCAGCGCGATGAGGTCGTGTGGGCGGAGATGGACCGGAACGCGTGGGAGGTTCAAGCGGGAGGCGTGACATTCATGGCCATGAGCTTCTTGCAGGTTTCGTAAATCACCTCCATCTTGCGTGGAGAGATGACCTTGGTCACAACCCCCAGGCCGAAATTCGGATGTTTGATCAGATCACCCTCCCGATAACCATCCGACATCTGGTACTCGGGGACTCCCTCCCGGCTGGCATCGAGAAGCAGCTGTCGCCAGTCCTCATCCGTCTTGGGACGGGAAATCCCCTTGTAGAGGACCGATGGGCTGAGATCCTCCTCGTCCCCCTCCTCGATCAACATGTCATCATCGGCCGCAAAATCGAGATCGTCCCCTTGGTCGAAGCCCAGGCTCGAATCGTCGTCAAAGCTGTCCATCAACTGATCGTCTTCAATATTCTTCGCCATCATCTCTCTCCGTGGGTCGTTTTCCTCTTTCCATTTGCCATGGCACCGTGTATTAGAACTGCCCTCAAAGGTCAAGTATTTTTGAACAGTTGCACGGGAAACGCCCAGGACCGGGCTGCGCTGGATTTCCCGACCCTTCCCGTGTGGCGGAGGTCCACCCCCAAACGAGTGATGAACCCATGCTGGAAGTCTTGTTCAACAGCATTCTACCCATTTTCAGCATCATCCTGTTGGGGTTCGTCCTCAAACTGCGGGGCATCATCCCCGCAGGATTCATGACCCCGGCCAACCAGCTCGTTTACTACGTGGCACTGCCCGCCATGTTATTCGTGACCATGGCCAAGGCCCCTTTCAAGGACAACTACCAGCTGGGGGCGGCCCTCTGCCTGATGGGACCGCTTGTCATCCTCTGCTTCCTTGCGCTGCTGGTTTCACGTTTCCTTCGATTGCCCCCCGGTCCTCAGGCCACGTTCATTCAGACCAGCTTTCACGGGAACCTGGGGTTTCTCGCTTACGCCATCGCCTATTACGCCCTGGGACCCGATCACTTCCCCCGCACGCTCATCCTCAGCACGTTCCTCATGGTCGGGCAAAATGTGCTCAGCGTTTGGGTCCTCAACCAGTTCGGAACGCGCAGGCGGGAAAGCGACCACCCCTGGCTGCCGATGATCCGGCAGACCGTGAACAACCCGGTGATCCTCGCCGTGGTGATCGGATGCGTTTACTCTGCCCTGGGTCTTCCTCTGCCGAAGGCGCTCCGCCAGGGATTGGAAATCCTCTCGGGCCTGGCTCTCCCCATGGCCCTGCTCTTGATCGGAGCCAGCCTGTCCTTCGGGGCTCTGCAGGCCAGGCTGCGGGAGCTCGCCTGGCTCGGCGCTTTGAAACTTGTCGGACTGCCCCTGGCCGGCTACCTGATCCTGTCATGGGCGGCCGTGCACGAATCCCTCATGCTACCCGCCCTCATTCTGCTCGCCGCGCCGCCCGCGACCGTCTCTTACGTCATGGCGGCCGAACTTGGAGGCGACACGCACCTCGCGGCCATGAGTGTGTCCGTGTTCACCCTCGTTTCCGCCCTCACCTACAGCGCTCTTCTCGCGTTGCTGAGTCCTTGAAGCCCTCATCGTCGCCAGCCTTACCCTACGGGCCGAACCGATCAGCAGCGGCCCCGGTGCTGGTCCATGCGCAAGTCTCATCGCAGTGTCGCACTGACCAGGATCACCCCGAGCATGCTCAGAGGATAGTAGCTGGCCCGGTTGAACAAAGCCGCCGCATCGGCCCCGTCCAGCGTCCGGCTCAGCTTGAGCGCCGGAGCGATGAGCAGCGCAAAGCCCGACACGAGCGCCCCGGGAAGGTAAAGGGCGGAAAGGTTTCCGGGGGTAGCCCAGAAGAGCACAAGGCTCAGAAGCATCGAAATGCCCAGCGAGGCCAGGATGATCTCCGCCGACCTGCCGGGCCCGAACCGCACCGGCACCGTCACCGCATCCATGTCACCGTCCTCCTTCAGGTCCGCCCAGTCGTTGGGAACGTTCTGGCCTCCGATCTCCCAGAAGAAGAGCCATAGAAACATGAGCATCAGAAACACGGGTGAAGGGTCAGGCGTTACGGCGAAGACGGCGGCAAGCCCGCCGGCCGTCTTGACCGCCCCGCTCACCAGGGTCCGTAGGTAGCTCACCCGCAGCATCAGGCAGTAAAACGCCTCCGCGCCACACCCGGCCAGAAAGATCCATGCGCAAGCGGGATTGAGCGTGTAGGCCCCCAGCAGAGCAACCACCGCCCAACCTCCGGTCCAGGCGAGGGCCTCCCGAAGGCTCAGGAGTCCCTGGGCGAGGGGGTGTCGGGCACAAATGGCGTCGAGATCGTGGCCTGTTTCAGGCAGGCCGCACTGTTGAATCTTCTCGCGGTCGACCCGATAATCCACGACATCGTTGAGCGCGTAAACGGCCGTGTATCCGGCAAATGCCGTCACGAAACCCAGCAGCGCGATGGGGAGCGGCGGCACCCCGCCCAGCCAGAGCACCGCCCCCACGGCGGGCGTGGCCATGTCCAGCAGGGCGTGGGGGGTTCTCGAGAGAGCCATGAAGAGTTTGAGGCGCGTTCGGTTTGTTTCGTTCCAGACACAAGCCAGGTTCACTGTAGCTCCTTCCAATGGCGGGGGCCGGGCGTTTTCCGTTGCAAAGAAGCACTACTTCCCCAGGGAATCCCGGATCAACCGGTCGAACTGCGCGTCGTCCATCAGACCCTGTTCGGTCACCAGTTGACGGATGGTCTTGCCGGTGGCATGCGCTTCCTTGGAGACGGCCGCAGCCCGATCGTACCCGATGGCCGGGACCAGGTAGGTGACCAGCGCCAGGCTCTGTTCGACGTTGGCCCGGCATCGCTCGCGGTTGGCCTCGATTCCGTCCACGCACTTGGCTGCAAGCAGGGATGCCGCGCTGGCGAGCAGATCGATGGATTGCAGGAGATTGTGGGCGATCAGTGGGAGCATCGTGTTGAGCTCGAAAAAGCCGCCCTGTCCTCCCTGGGTGATGGCGGTGTCGTTTCCGATCACCTGGGCCGCCACCTGGACCACGACCTCGGGAATGACCGGATTGACCTTGCCGGGCATGATGGATGAGCCCGGTTGGAGCGACGGCAGACGGATTTCGCTCAGCCCGCAGCGGGGCCCCGACGCCAGCCATCGGAGATCATTGGCCACCTTGGACAGGGACACCGCGGCGTTCTTGAGTGCGCCGCTGGCCGCAACCGCGGCGTCCTGGGCCCCCTGGGCCGCGAAATGATCGTGAGCCTCCACAAACGGGCACCCGGAGGCTTCAGCGATGCGCGCAATGGTTCTGCGAGCGAAGTCAGGGTGGGCGTTCACCCCCGTCCCAACGGCCGTCCCTCCCAGGGCCAGCTCCCCGAGCCCTCCCTCGATCCCATGGATCCGCTCGACGGCGAGGGCCACCTGTCGGGCATAACCGCCGAATTCCTGCCCCAATCGGATAGGCACGGCGTCCTGGAGGTGGGTGCGTCCCAGCTTGATCACATCCCAAAAGGCCTCGGCCTTTCGTTGGAGACTTGTCTGCAAGACGTCCAGCGCGGGAAGCAAGCGCCGGCGGATCGCCACCAGGGCGGCAATGTGGATCGCGGACGGGATGACGTCGTTGCTGGACTGGCACAAATTCACGTGGTCGTTCGGATGGACCGGCTCCTTGCCCCCCCGCCTCCCGGTCAATAGCTCGTTGGCGCGCCCCGCGATGACTTCGTTGGCGTTCATGTTGGTGGACGTGCCGGACCCCGTCTGGAACACGTCGAGCACGAACTGATCGTCGAGGAGCCCTTCCTCCACCTCGCGGGCCGCCCGTTCCACGGCGTCCGCCAGCTTTGCCTCGAGAAGGCCCAGCTCCCGGTTCACGGCTGCGGCGCACCGTTTGATGAGCCCGAGGGAACGGATCAGCGTGTTGGGCATCCGGATGCCGCTCACGGGGAAATTGTCCCGGGCCCGTTGCGTCTGGGCTCCATAATAGGCTTGCTCGGGAACCTCGACGGATCCCAATGCGTCGGTTTCCAGCCGTGTGCTCATGACGGATCAGCGGGCCTTTCCCCCGCGGTGTTTTTCGATCTCGCGCTTGATCTGGTTGATGGACTTGGTGACGGGGATGGACTTGGGACACGCGCGGGTGCATTCGAACCGGTTGTCGCACCCCCAGGCGCCGTTGGGCGAATGCAGCGCGGCCAGCCGGTCCTCGAAATACCCGTCCCGGGTGTCGAAGAGGAACCGGTAGGCCCACACCAGGGCTGCCGGCCCCACGAATTCGGCGTTCACGTCGATCATGGGACATGCCCCCGTGCAGCAGGCGCACAGGATACACCGGATGACATCATCGACCTTCTTGCGGTCGTCCTGGGCCTGCAGGCGCTCCCTTTCTGGAGGAGCCGCGTCGGCAAGGAGGAAGGGGTGGAGCGACTTGACGCGGTTCAAAAACGCCTCCATGTCGACGATGAGATCCTTCACAACCCGGAAGTGGGGCAACGGTTCGAGCGTCACCTCGGAACCGGCGACCTCCTGGACCAGTTTCTGGCAGGCCAGGGCGCACCGTCCGTTGATGCGCATGCCGTCGGACCCGCATACCCCGTGGGCGCATGACATGCGGTAGGCCAGGGTGCCGTCCTGTTCCCATCGGATTCGGTTCAGACAGTCTAGGATCCGCTCCCGGGGGTCCGCCGACACCACGTAGGACTGATAGCGGGGAACGGCGTCGACCTCGGGATCGAACCGAAAGATCTTAAAGTGCATCTCCATCTCAGTACGCCCTCGGCTTGGGTTGAAACCGCGTGATGGTGACGGGTTTATAAAAGATGCGAGCCGACTCGCCGTCTTTCTGGATGAGGGTGTGTTTGAGCCAGTTGGCGTCGTCCCGCTCGGGAAAATCCTCTCGGGAGTGGGCCCCTCGACTTTCCCGCCTTGCCAGGGCCGAGCGCACAATCGCTTCGGCCAGCTCGAGCTGGTGCTCGAGCTCCAGCACATCCATCAGGTCCATGTTGAAGCGATGGGAGCGGTTCTCGCACCGGACCCGCCGGTACTCCTCCTTGAGCCCCCCGATGTCCGAAAGGGCCCGCTCGAGGGTTTGAGCATGGCGGAACACCGAGCAGTTGTCCATCATGGTCTGCTGCAGGGCCCGCCGCAAAACCGAAGGCCGGACGGAAGGCCCCGGTTCCTTGAGCTCCCGAATCCGATCGGCCACACGCCGCTGCGGGTCCGCCGGGAGCGACGTCCAATCGAGACGCTCCGCTTCCTCGAGCATCCGTTCCCCGGCCCGACGCCCGAATACCACCAGGTCCAGCAGGGAGTTGCAGCCCAGCCGGTTCGCTCCGTGCAGCGACAGACACGAGCACTCGCCGGCGGCATAGAGGCCCGGTACCGGCTCGTGGTTGGCATCCAGCACCTGGCCGTGAACGCTGGTGGGAATCCCCCCCATCATGTAATGGCAGGTGGGGGCCACCGGGACCAGGTCTTTCGCCGGATCCAGTCCCAAGTAAATCTTGATGAAGGAGCACACATCCGAGAGCCGTTCGGCCAGGCGCTGCTCGCCCAGGTGGGTGAGATCGAGGTGCAGGTAGTCCTTCCCACCGATCCCCCTTCCCTCCCGGATTTCGAGGGCCATGGATCGAGAGACGATGTCGCGGGCGCCTAGATCCTTGATGGTCGGCGCGTACCGTTCCATGAACCGCTCTCCGAGGTCGTTGCGCAGCACGCCGCCTTCCCCCCGGGCCGCTTCGCTGATGAGGACACCCAGCCCATAAATGCCCGTCGGGTGGAACTGGACGAACTCCATGTCCTCCAGAGGCACGCCGTTTCGATAGGCCAGGTAAACCCCATCTCCGGTGTTGGCGAAGGCGTTGGACGTGGTCTTGTAGACCTTCCCGAAGCCTCCCGTGGCCAGGAGCACCATCCTGGAGTGGAAAACGTGCAGCTCGCCCGTGGCCAGCTCCAAGGCCACCACCCCGGCGACCCGCCCACCTTCAAGGATTAGGTCCAGCATCTGGAATTCGGGGTAGACCTTGATCCCTCTGCGCACCACCTCAAAATAGAGCGTGTCAATCATGACACGCCCGGTACGGTCGGCGGCGTAGCAGGCACGCTTGACCGGAGCCTGCCCGTGCTCCCGCGTGTGGCCTCCAAAGGCCCGCTGCGCGATCCTGCCGTCGGCCGTGCGATTGAACGGAACGCCCATGTGCTCGAGCTCGTACACCGCCCGCGGGGCGTCCTGGGCCAGGATCTCGGCCACGTTTTGGTCCGTGAGATAATCGCCCCCCTTCACGGTGTCGTACATGTGCCATTCCCAGGAATCCGGCTCCTCGTTTCCCAGCGCCGCCGCGATTCCCCCCTGTGCCGCACCGGAATGGGATCGCGTGGGATAGACTTTGCTGAGCAGCCCGACGTCCAGGCGTCCCGCCACTTCCAGGGCCGCCCTCAATCCGGCCAGCCCCGCTCCAATGATCAGCACATCGTGTTTGAACAGCATCGTGTCCCGGTCTCCCTTGAGATGGCCCGCTAACTTCTCGCGTCAAGCGGCTGATACACACAGCCCATCTGGCCGCAGTAATCACCGACGTACTCGGCCTCGGGCCGGTACAGGGCCGGCTTGCCCTGGGCCTCGGCAAACTTTTCCTCGATGATGTGCGCGCACCAGCCCGAAACGCGCGAGATGGCAAAAATGGGTGTCATGAGATCCACCGGGATGCCCATCATGTGGTAGACGGAGCCGCTGTAGAAATCCACGTTGGATTTGATGTTGGTCTTGCCCCGCTTCTCGAAGGCCTCGAGGGCCGCCTGCTCGATCGTGGCGAGCCACTCGTACCAGTGGGGCTGGCCCAGTTTGCGCCCCATGCGCTCGGACATCTTCTTGAGGATCTTCGATCGGGGATCGACGGTCTTGTAAACGGCATGTCCCATGCCCATGATCTTCTCTCCCCGGGCGAGCAGATCGACGGTCTTGTAAACGGCATGTCCCATGCCCATGATCTTCTCTCCCCGGGCGAGCTTGCCGGACACCCGCTCGCTCACGCTTCGACCGGACTCAACCCAGGGCACGATCTCAAAGAGCATCTGCATCACGCGCGCGTTGGCTCCACCGTGAAGGCTCCCCGAGAGGGCGCCGATCCCCGCCGAAACCCCGGCGTACATGTGGGCCAAGGTGGATACGACTTCACGGCACGCAAAGGTGGACGCGTTGAACGTGTGATCTGCGTGAAGCACGAGGCAGACGTCCAGGTCCCGGGCCATTTCCGGGTCCGGCTTGACCCCGTGAAGCTGCCACAGGAAATTGCCGGCATGCGACAGGCTGTTGTCCGGAGGCAAGGGCTCCAGGCCCGACCGAATCCGGTGCCACGCGGCGGTCAGGGCGGGAAGGCGCGCGATCAAACGCACGGCCATCCGGAGATTGTCCTCCTTCGTGGTTCCCCTCAAGTCGGGGTCGACCGTTGCGAGGAGCGGGACAGCCCCCTGCAGGACGTCCATGGGGTCGGCGTCCTTGGGCAGATGTCGAAAGCTCTCCAGGATGAAGTCGGGCAGATCTCGAGCCGCGACCACCGCCTGCTCGAAGGCCT
>CAZGQL010000147.1:0-11681 GCA_964527905.1 uncultured Syntrophobacteraceae bacterium | reverse complement strand
TAGGTGTGGAGCTCGTCGGTGGCGATGAACCGAAGCCGTTTCCAGAAGGACTCCCACTTGGCGTGGTAGGGCAGCAGGGCGTAATGGAGCATGTCCGGGTTGGTGAGCAAAATCTGGGGCGGATCCTGGCGGATTTTCGACCGTTGGTAGGGCGTCGTGTCCCCGTCGTACACCTCCGCCCGCAGGGGCGTGGGACTTTGGAGTTCGGCCAGGAAAGCTTTCAGGGTGTCCAGCTGATCGCGGGTCAGGGCTTTGATGGGAAAAAGATAGAGGGCCTGCAGGGTCGGGTCGGCCAGGAGGACCTCGGAAACAGCGATGTTGTAAATTAGGGATTTGCCGCTCGCGGTGGGCGTGGCCACCACCACGTGGCGGCCTTCCCGGATGCGATCCAGGGCCTCGCACTGGTGACTGAAGATGCGTGTGATCCCCATCCGCTCGAGCCGCCGTGCCAGGGGCTCGGGGAGGGGGGTCTTCGGGCGGCCGTACCGCGCCCGGCATGCTTCCAGCACTTCGTGGTGGACCACCCGGAAGTCTTGCCATTTGTGGTTCAAGAGGGCATAAAGAAATCGTTGCATCACGGGATGGTGGGTCCTTTTCGCCCGATGGGGCAAACTCGATTTGGGTTTGATGGCCGCCGAGGTCATCCGGGCAGCGACCGGTTGCGTACCATTAACCCATTGGCGCTTGATCCCGCAAGGCGGAAACGGGGGGAGAGCGGAAGGCGGAGTCCTTTGTCGTCATCCCCGCGTGCGCCTGGCGGAGATCCAGTCGTTCACCTTCACCTGGATTCCCGCCTTCGCGGGAACGACGTGTTCCGTGGCCTTGGGCACGATCCTTCTGTGAAATTGCCCTGAGCCCGGACCGAGGGCGGGGGGCGGACGGGTAGCGAAACGAATGCGAGGGAGGAGGAGAGGACGATGAGCGTTGCGGAGGCACTGAAGCGAGTCCATTGGCTGGGGCATGACGCCGTTCGTCTGGACGGCAGCGTGGTGGTGTGCATCGATCCCTACCAGATCGAGACCGGCAAGCCGGCGGACCTGGTCCTGATCACCCATGAGCACTTCGACCATTGTTCCCCCGAGGACGTGGAAAAGGTCCGCAAAGCGGACACGGTGATTGTCACGGACGCCGCTTCGGCCAAGAAGCTCACGGGGGATGTGCGGGTGGTCGCCCCCGGCGACCGGCTGAGCGTCAAAGGGGTCGACATCGAGGTGTATCCGGCCTACAACACCAACAAGGAGTTTCACCCCAAGAAGGCCGGCATGCTCTCCTTCGTGGTGACCCTGGACGGCACGCGTTACTACCACTGTGGGGATACGGACGTCATTCCGGAAATGAAGGGCCTGAACGTGGACGTGGCGTTCCTGGCGGTTTCCGGGACATACGTCATGACGGCCGAAGAGGCGGTGGAGGCGGCTCGGGCCATCAAACCCAAGGTGGCGATCCCCATGCATTACGGGGCCATCGTGGGGAGCGAGGACGACGCGGTCCGCTTCAAGAAGGCCCTGGAGGGAGAAATCGATGTCGTCATCCTGAAGAAGGAATGAGCGAGGAGCTCCGATGCCTGCCGCTTACCTGGAGGCCCACCGAACGGGCAGACTGCAGGAATCCATCCACCGGGCGCTCCGGTGGATGGCCAAGTGCACGTTGTGCCCGAGGTTTTGCCGAGTCAACCGATTGGCGGGGGAAACGGGCACCTACCGGACGGGCAGGCATGCCGTGGTGGCGAGCTACGGTCCCCATTTCGGTGAGGAACGGCCCCTGGTGGGACGGCGCGGGTCGGGGACGATCTTTTTTTCGCACTGCAACCTTTTTTGCAGCTTCTGTCAGAACTACGACATCAGCCACGGCGGCGAGGGGATTCCCGTCACGGCCGAAACCCTCGCCGACTTCATGATCTCGCTCCAATCCGACGGGTGCCACAACATCAACTTCGTGACGCCGAGCCACGTGATCGCGCCCATCCTCGAGGCCCTGCCCCTGGCTATCGAAAAGGGACTCCGGGTGCCTCTGGTCTACAACACGGGCGGCTACGATCGGGTCGCCGCGCTGAGGCTCCTGGACGGGATCGTGGACATCTATATGCCCGACTTCAAGTTCTGGGACCCCCAGGTGGCCAAGCGGCTGGCGTCGGCCGAGGATTACCCCGAGCGGGCCCGGGAGGCCCTACGCGAGATGCACCGCCAGGTGGGGGACCTCCAGTGGGATCATGAGGGTGTGGCCACGCGGGGTCTCCTGGTCCGGCACCTCGTGATGCCCCAGGGGCTGGCGGGAACGGCATCCGTGATGCACTTCCTTGCCACCGAGATTTCCCGCAACACCTACGTGAACGTCATGAATCAGTACCATCCGTGCGGTGAGGCCGTGGGGCAGCCCGACATCGGGCGTTCCGTGACGTCCCGGGAATTCCGGGAAGCTTTGGATTTGGCCCGCCGGGAAGGACTCACGCGCCTGGATGAACGTCACCGGCACTGGCTCACCCTGGAGCTCTAAACACACCTCCACCCATTCCAGTACCCAATGTGGAGACGCCCCACCAGCGAAGGCGGGAATTCAGGTGCCTGCGAACGACGGGATCCCCGCGAAAGCTCGTCCCCGCAAGTTACAGGCGGGGAATGCATGGCAAGAACGGTCCATTCAGACACGCATTGGCGCGGCGCGGTACCCGTTCCAGCTGTAGGGAATGGATCGCCCATCGTCATAACGTCCTTCCCTCGGAAGCGGGAAGGATTCTCCCGGCGCCATCTGGGTCCCCGCCTGCGCGGGGACGACGAGTTGCCTGGCCGTCCTGAGTTCATTTGGAGATAAAGATCTAGGTCCCCGCCTGCGCGGGGACGACGAGTTGCCTAGCCGTCCTGAGTTCATTTGGAGACAAAGATCTGAGTCCCCGCCTGCGCGGGGACGACGAGGGTAAGACCTCGGGGGCGGTACGCGAGAATAGAGCCGGCAGACTAAACCCACCTCCCTTTGACCTTCCTTCGGTCGTGCTTTCTACGCCGCTTTTCTGATCCCGTTTTCCCCATTTGAGCGCGATTCTTGCTTCAGACCCCGAATGAGCGCCCGGTTGTTCCGGGTGGATCGTTTCCTGTGAACCGCACTGGAGGGGTCTGTATGGCCAGAATTGATGCCTTTTTCAAGCTGATGAACGATCAAAAAGCCTCCGACCTGCACCTCGTTTCGGGGCAGCAGCCCGTCTTGCGCATTCGCGGCGATCTCGAGCGTGTCAAATACAAGGTCCTGGACGACGACGAGCTCCGATCCATGCTCTACGAAATCACTCCGGAGGATAAAATCAAGATCTTCGAAGAAACCGGCGATCTGGACTTCGCGTACGAAATTCCCGGCTTGGCGCGCTACCGCGCCAACTATTTCATGCAGAAGAACGGAATCGGAGCGGTATTCCGCGAGATTCCGAGCGAGATTCTCACGGTCGAGCAGCTCGGTCTGCCATCGGTCGTCAGCCGCCTCGCCATGCTGCCCCGTGGGTTGGTGCTGGTGACGGGCCCCACCGGAAGCGGCAAGTCCACCACCCTGGCCGCCGTGGTCGACGAGTGCAATCGCAAGCGCAAGGACCACATCATCACGATCGAGGACCCCATCGAATTCGTGCATCAGAGCAAGAGCTGCGTGGTGAACCATCGGGAGGTGCACACCCACACTCAATCGTTTTCCTCGGCGCTCCGGGCCGCCCTGCGCGAGGATCCCGATATCATTCTCGTGGGCGAAATGCGCGACCTCGAAACGATTCGGCTGGCCATCGAGGCGGCGGCCACCGGGCACTTGGTCTTCTCGACGCTCCACACCACCAGTGCCGCCAAGACGGTCGACCGCGTGATCGAAGTGTTTCCGACGGGGGAACAGGCCCAGATCCGATCGACCCTGGCCGACGGATTGCGGGCGGTGGTGGCCCAGTCCCTCTTCAAACGGGTCGATGTCAAGGGACGGTGCGCCGTGCTGGAGATTCTCATCGCGACCCACGCGGTCCGCGCCATGATCCGCGAATCGAAAACCCACCAAATCCCATCGGCCCTGCAGACGGGGAAGAAATACGGCATGCAGACCCTGGACGACGGCATCATGGCCTTCCTCAAGGCTGGGAAGATCAGCCCCGATGAAGCGTACATGAAGTGCGTGGACAAGGAGAAGTTCAAACCGTATCTCACCGAGACTCCTCAAGATTTTACGGAGGTCTGAGACCGGCGACCCCGGGGGGCCATGATCGGAGCGGGTCCCCCTTCGTGACAAGGTGAAAAAGAGAGGAACAACCCCATGAGACGACGAGAGCTGGACTTATTCCTCACGCGTATTCTGGATGAAGTCCCCCGAGCATCGGACCTCAATTTCACGGTGGGCAAGCCCCCGCAAGTGGAACTGGACGGGAAATTGCGACCGGTTTGCCAGGATATGGGCATCACGCGCCTGATCCCGTTTCAAACGGAAAGCATCGCCATGAATCTGCTCGCCGGCGATCGTCGGAACATCCAGCATCTTCTGGGACACGGTTCCTGCGATTTGTCGTATCACCTGCCGGGTCGAGCCCGCTTCCGCGTGAACATCTTTTCGCAGCGCGGCACCTATTCGATCGTCATGCGGCAGCTGCCCACCAAAGTGCCCACCGTGGACGAGCTCAAATTGCCTCAGGTGCTCAAGCAGGTGGCCGACGAAAAATTCGGGATCGTGATCGTCACCGGTGCGACGGGAAGTGGTAAGTCGACGACCCTGGCCGCCGTCCTGAATGAAATCAATCAGCGCCATCCCGTCCATGTGGTGACCCTTGAGGACCCTGTGGAATTCGTGCATCCTCAGCTGAAGTCCACCTTCAACCAGCGGGAGCTGGGTCTTGACTTCGACAACTTCGCCAACGGGTTACGCGCCGCGCTGCGTCAGGCTCCCAAGGTGATCCTGGTCGGCGAAATGCGGGACCGGGAAACTGTCGAAATTGGTCTGAGCGCTGCCGAAACGGGTCACTTGGTGCTCACGACGCTCCACACCATCGATGCCGCCCAAGCCATCAACCGTGTGGTGGGCATGTTCGAGCTCGAAGAAGAGCGGTTGGTGCGCATCCGGTTGGCGGAAACCCTGCGGTGGGTGGTGTCCCAGCGCCTGCTCCCTCGAGTCGGCGGCGGACGCGTGGCGGCCATGGAAATCATGGGCAACAACCTGCGCGTCAAGGAATGCATCATCAACGGGGAATCGGAGGGGAAAACGTTCTATGAGATGATGCAGCAGGCTCGTCCCTTCGGCTGGACCACCTTTGACGAATACATCTACGAATTGTACGACGAGGGGCTCATCACCGAGGAAACGGCCCTTGCCTATGCCACCAAGAAAGCCGTCCTCAAGCGGATGGTCGACCAGACCAAGGCGACGCGAGGGGAGAAGACCACGGACATCGACGGCTTGAAGATGGATCGGGACTACGCCCGTCGGATTGGCTGAGGATTTGCCGGGAATCCAGGGACGCAACTGTGGTATGTTGGGGCAGGCTTTCAAGCCTGCCCTTTCGTTTTTTTGAGGGGGGTGTATCGGAAATCGGACGTCCCGCTGAGGGGCCGATGGGACATCGAAGCATGAGGGAGAGGCCGACATGCGGGTGGGGGAGCTGGGGGAATTCGGATTGATCGATCGGATCGCCCGTTTGGTGCCGGCGTCCTCCCCCGATGTCGTGGTCGGCATCGGCGACGATGTGGCGGTCTTGCGCTTTGGGCCGTCGGATTACCTGCTGGCGACCTGCGACATTCAGGTCGAACACGTCCACTTCAGACGGGATTGGATCGGTCCCCGCCAACTGGGACGTCGGGTCGCGGCCGTGAACATGAGCGACATCGCCGCCATGGGCGGGTGGCCTAGCTGGGGTCTTGTGTCCCTGGCTCTGCCGGACGACGTGGAAGTGGCCTACGTGGAGGAGTTGTACCGGGGGCTGCGCGAGGAATTTCAGGCCGTGGACGGCTGCGTGGTGGGGGGAAACATCAGCCGCCATCCCGCGGGCTTGGTCGTGGACTTCACGCTGCTCGGCCGCGTCGAGCCGGAGAGTCTGGTCCTGCGTCGAGGAGCGAGACCGGGGGATCGGGTCCTCGTTACCGGGACACTGGGGGATTCCCGTGCGGGGCTGGAGATCCTTCGCAACGCTTCCCTGGAGGTGCCGGGTTCGATCCGGGAACGGGTGATTTCAAGGCACCTGACCCCGTCGGCTCGCTCGAAAGCGGGCAGGTTCCTGGGCTTTTCGGGGCGCGTTCATGCCATGGCCGACGTGAGCGACGGGCTGCTGGCGGATCTGAGCCATCTGTGCCGGGCAAGTGGCGTTTCAGCTTGTATCCGGGCCGCCGATGTGCCGGTGGGTGAGGGCTGCCGGCACGTCGCTTCCGCCCTCGGCTTGGATCCTCTGCGCTGGGCGCTGACGGGGGGCGAAGACTACGAGCTCCTCTTCATGGTCTCTCCGGAGGACGCCGAAACCTTGATGGATCAGCTCCGGGAGGAAGCGGACACGATGTGCGGTGTCATCGGGGACGTTGGGGAGGGGCCGCCCGGGGTGGTGGTGACCCTTCCGGGGGGCGAACGGCTCAGCGCGGCGTCCATGGAAGCCCTCGGCTGGGATCATTTTGGGGTGGGGAATTCGGGGATCCTGCACTTGAGAAGGGAGGATTTGGAATGAAAATCCCGAGAGCCCTGACGATTGCGGGGTCGGATTCGGGCGGAGGCGCGGGCGTTCAGGCGGATCTGAAGACGTTCGCGGCCCTTGGGGTCTATGGCATGAGCGCGATCACGGCCCTCACGGCCCAGAATACCGTGGGAGTGCAGGGGGTGCTGGAGATCGACCCCGACTTTGTTTCCGCCCAGATCCGTGCCGTTGTGAGTGACATCGGCGTGGATGTGGTGAAGACGGGGATGCTGGCGAGCGGCCCCATCATCGCCCGAGTCGCGGAGGATCTTCGTAGCCTGGGAATCGACCGGCTCGTCGTCGATCCGGTCATGGTCGCCAAGAGCGGGGATCCGCTGCTGCGTGCCGATGCGGTCGAGAGCCTCATCCGGGATCTTTTTCCGCTCGCCTTGGTCGTGACGCCGAATCTCCATGAGGCTTCGGTCCTCACGCGGCTGGAGGTGTCCGACCCGGAGTCGATGCGGGAGGCAGCCCGAAAGATCCATGACCTGGGTCCCCGCGCGGTGGTGATCAAAGGCGGGCATCTCCCCGGACGTCCCATGGATCTGCTCTATGACGGCCGCCGGTTCGTGGAGCTCAGTAACATGCGACACGACACCCCGCATACCCACGGGACGGGCTGTACCTTCGCGTCAGCCATTGCTGCCGGACTCGCGCGTGGACTGGCTCTCATTGATGCCGTCAAAGAGGCGAAGGATTATATCACGGGCGCCATCCGACAAGGGCTGGCCATCGGGAAGGGCCATGGTCCGGTGCATCATTTTCACGCGCTGTATCGGGGTACGCCGTTCGAGTTCGGTGAGTCGGGAGGCGACCGGGTGATCCCCTGACGCAGGGGGCGCCTCCGGCGTGTTTGTCTCGACGAAATGGGCTGGACCGAGACGGACCGCGCCCTGGAAACGGAACGATCCATCCTCCAAGGGGTTCGTTCAACGACATGGGGGGCCGGAAGCTCAGCGGATCACAAACGGGTGCCGCCAGCCGCTCTTTCGGGCTGGATGAAGGCGCCCTCCCAGGGTACGGAGTTTTCGCTCGAAACGCTTTCGCTGGATCATGGGGAGCGCTTTGCGCGCGGCTTCCCGGCCGGCCGTGGCACACCGCTCGATGCAGCCGAATTCGGACCAGTTGGTCTCGCCGATTCGTGGCGTGATGAGCACGTCGGCGTGGTGCTTGCGGTGTTGCATGAGTCGAATCCGAGTGATCTCGTTGCAGCGGAACACGTGCTCGATGGCCGCCGACGGCATCGGGCCCAACCCCTCGATGTTCAGGGATGCGTCCAGCGCCACCACGAAATGGGCCCCCAAGGCGATGGCCGGGGCGACGGGGACATTGTCCAGCCAGCCACCGTCGACCAGCATGCGCCCCTGAAACTCGACCTGTGGCAGGATACCGGGGACGGCTGAGCTGGCCGAGACGGCGCGGAGCAGAGGACCGCGCGTGATCACGATTTCCTCGCCCGTGGCCGGGTCCATGGCGATCGTCGCCAAGCGGATGGGAAGCTCCTCCAGGTCACAATCGGGGAGCAGGTCCGTCATGATTTCCTGATAGGTACCGGGGGAGATGAGGGCCGGTCGGGTCAGCGAGTGGGTGTAGTAAACCCCCTTGCGCAACAGCCCGACGAAACGGTTGAAGAAACCGTCGTGGTCCACCTCGGGTCGGTCGTCCGATGCGGCGCTGATGGCTCGCACGAAAAGTTCGCTTTCCACCATCTCATGGACGGCTTCCCGAACGCGCTCCATGTTCCGGTGAAAGGCGTACAAGGCCCCGATGACCGCTCCCATGCTGGTGCCGACGATGAGATCCGGGGCAAAGCCCTGGGCGAGGAGCTCGGTCATGGTGCCGAGGTGGGTCAGGGCTCGGGCGGAACCGCCACTCAGGACGAGTCCGGTCTGAAAGCGATTTCGAGGCATGGGACCTCCGCGCACATGGCAGGCAGGCTCGAGTTTGGATCGCTCTCCGGGTCTATTACTTACTGTGAGGGTCGATTCCACACAAGCATTTTTGGAGTCGGAGGGATTCCCTGGGCGGGTGGCGTGAAACCGAAAATGGAGGCGAACGGTGTCGAGGAGCGCAGTGACGATTCCGTGCGGGGCGGTGCAACTGGAGGCCGAGATCCAACGGGGGATGGGCACGGAGGTCGCCGTGATCTGTCATCCCCATCCCTTGTATGGGGGCAACATGGACAACAACGTCGTCACGGCGCTCGCGGAGGTCTGCGCGAGCCTCGGTTGGACCACTCTTCGATTCAACTTCCGTGGGGTGGGGGCCAGCACCGGTGCTTACGGAGACGGCGACGGGGAGACACAAGACCTCATGGCGGTGGTCGGATACGCCCGACAGGAGGTGGGGAATCGCGTTCATCTCATCGGCTATTCGTTCGGAGCTTGGGTCGTGCTGAACGGGATCAGGAAAGGGTTGGAGGCGGCCACCGTCACGCTCGCTTCTCCCCCCGTCGATTTCATGGATTTCAGCGGCCTGACCCCGCCGGCCCGGCCGACCCTGATCGTGGTGGGGGACTCGGACCCTTTCTGCGCCGTACCGTCCCTCAATTCGTGGCTGATCCGTTCGTCGGACTCCCCCGTTCAGCCCCAGGTGGTCATTGTGCCGGGGTGCGATCACTTCTATTGGGGGTTCGAGTCCCGGTTGGCTCGGGAGGTTGCCGCGTTCGTCCAGAATCGTCCCGATCCAGGTGAAGCTGGAAGAAGTAATGGGCCAGCTCGTTGAGCTGCTCCCGGCATTCCACGTGAAGGGCATGGCCGGCACCGGGGATCTCGACGAGTCGGCTGCCCGGGATACGCTGCGCAAGAAAATAGGCGTTTTCCCTCGGCACCAGACAATCCCGGCTCCCCGTCACGATGAGGGTCGGTGTTCGAATGCTCCCCAACCTCTCGGTGCAATCAAAGGAGGCAATGGCCGCCAGCTGAGCACGAAACGCATGGTCCGGCTGGGGCGGTGGGGTGAGCTGCACCTTGCGGTAGGTCTCGATCACTTCGGGTTTCCCCTCGAGGCACTCCCGACTGAAGAAAATGGGGAGGTTTTTCTCGACGATTTGCGCCTGGGTGAGTCCGTCGTTGTCTAAGAGCGTCTTCATGGCGAAGGGGGCGGGACCGAATCGCATGGCTCCCCCCCCGTGCGTGCAGCCCAGAACCATGGCCTGGATGCGCTCGGGTGCGAGAAGTGCGAGCTCCTGGGCGATCATGCCCCCCATCGACAGACCCATGACGAACGTGCGCTCGATCTGCAGATGGTCCAGGAGGCAAAGCGCGTCCAAAGCGAACTGCACCATGCGGTAGGGGCCAGGGGGGGCGCTGGAACGCCCCGCCCCCCGATTGTCGAGCGTGATGACCCGATAGAATCGGCTCAATTCGGAGACCTGGCCGAACCACGACCACGTTCCACCGCTCAGTCCGCTCAAGAGCAGGAGACCTGGACCGTCGCCGTGGGTTTCGTAATACAGGGAGACTTCCCCGCAGCTGCAGTAGGGCATGGGTCCTCACCAGTCGGGTGAATCGTCGGGAGACTCCTCAGCCGGTTTACCGACCCCGGATCCCAAGGGGGTCGTTGTCACTCTCGAGATCGATCAGGATCGTCCCCAGCTGGTTGTGGGTCGCGCTGGCCCATTTTGCCGGCGGCATTTCCCTGGTCTGCCAGCCCATCTGCACCTGATGCTCGACGCGTCCGCTGAGATTGCCCGCCCGGTCCCGAATTCGGACTGTGATGTCCAGGTTCTCCCACTGGGAAAAAACCGCTCCACGAGGGTAGACCGTGACGAAGCCGGAAAAGGCCTTCTGATTGGGTCCCGTGAGAGGGATGGTTTCGGTGACTTCCTTCTTGCCCAGTTGTCGCACCACCACCCACAGGTGCGACATGTCCCCGGCGGGGTCCGAAGCCTGAAGGTAAACGTTCCAGAGAGCTCCATTGGGCATGGAGGAAACGGCAAAGCTGTCTTCGATGACCGGCGCACCGGCCGATCCCGGCGCGGTCCGCGGATCGGCGCCCGCCTGTGGCGGTGCGGGCATCATGGTGGAGGCGCAGGCCGTGAGAGCCACCGCGATCACCATCGCCGCCGGCCCAAGCAGGGTCAGTCGATTCTTTCCAGTAGCTGTACGCATGCGATGTTCCTTTCCTGGCTCGCTTGACCTCATCAGCTTCGTTGGGCCCATGGGGACGGGGATAATCCCCCGTTCGCAGGGGAGCCATGGAAGTATTATAATACATCATGCAGGGTTTGTGCTAATCGAACGCTTTGCCAAACGCCTCGGAGCGGGAAAACGTCTTGGTCGAAGGGGATGATCATGGAGCACCCAAAACGATCCGGTTGTTTTTATGAGGGTTCGTACTTTCCTGACGATGCTGAGCTGTGTACGAAGGAAATGTGCCTGATTTGCTGCGACGGGAAATGGTGTGAGGCCGAAGGGCTTTTCCCCGCCAAGCGATCCAGCCTCCAGGCTCCCTGAAGGGACGCCCTCACGAGCCGGAAGGGCTTGAGGCCTTCCGGCTTTCCTGTGCCATCGCCTGTATTGGAATAGGCTCTTGCACCGATGATGAGAATCTTCTATGGTAGCTGCCACCGGTACTCCCGGGTTTCACGCGGCTGGTCATCCGAGTGGGTTGGACTGAGGAGGAACGAGTGATGGTGGCGAAGAAGGAAATCTGTACCTGCACGAATTGCGGCAATGAAGCCGAGACGATCGTGACCTGCGAACTGGTGGACGTCGAGGAGGCTCCCGGCAAGGTCGTCAAGAAACAGCACGAGACGAGGAAGTGCACGGTTTGCGGGAACGAAGCCGATATGATCATCGACATGGAAAACTGAGGTCGTCTGCCGGAGGGGATCGCCCCTCAACATCCTGAGGCGGCCGAGCGGCGCCGATTGAGAAGCCACCGCGGGACGGGGAGTCTCCGGGGTGGCTTTTTTCGTTCATCGGACTCGGGGCGTGGCTGAGTACTCTCTCCGTATCCCGATGTCTCACATTCCGCACCCTGCGTGCTGTAGTGAGCTGATTTTTCAGCGGGCAGATTT
>CAZGQL010000146.1:0-11758 GCA_964527905.1 uncultured Syntrophobacteraceae bacterium | reverse complement strand
TCAAGATCCTCTGCGCCAAGAGGAACGCCGAGGTCTACGGCGTCGCCGACAAGATCCAGTTCCTCTGCGGCGACTTTTTCACTCAGTCCATCACGGTGGCCGACTGCCTGTTCATTTACCCGGATAAGCCCATCGACCGCCTCGAACCGCTTCTCGCCGACTGGCGCGGGACTCTCCTCGTCTACGGTCCCCACCTGCCCGCCCGTTCCTTGACGCCGCGCCAGCGGCTCTCCTGCGGCCGCGAGCGGCTCACACGCTACGAAATTCCGGTCTCATGAACCCGACTACAAGGTCGAACAAGCTCCCAAGCCAATCCGGCATAACTCGACCGGCCAGGATAGCAATGCCTGCCGGGGAGCGTCCGGGTCGAGACGCCGCCCGGCACAACCCGGTGCATGGCGGAGGATGAAAATGAACCGCCGAGTCGGCCGTTGGACGCACCCAGAAAAGGATTGTCTTTGGCACGAAAAGCGGACAACATTCAGGGGTTGGCTCCGCCCAGAGTGAGGTCAATCCGAAAGGCTCCGGAACGCGGTGTGCCTACGGACCGTCGCGCTCAGCAACAGGATGGAGAGGCCTAGTGGCAAGCTGGAAGATCGATGGTGCCGTCTCCGAGATCCTTGCCAAGGCCTCGGACGGCGGAGGAATCAGCGAGGAGGAGGCGCTCAAACTCTTGCGGGTCGAGCTCCACAGCCGGGAAGCCTACGCCCTGATGGAAACGGCGAACCGGCTGTCCAGGAGCCAGTTCGGGACCAAGGGCGAGGTGCATTTTCACATCGGCCTCAACGTGGAACCCTGCCCCAAAGACTGCAGCTTTTGTTCGCTGACCCGACGGGCCGGCATCTTCACGGAAAAGCACGAGTTTTCCGCCGAGCAGATCCTGGACTGGGCGCGCATCGCTGAGGCTCGTTCGGCCGATGCCCTGAACCTCATGACCACGGGGGCCTATCCTTTCGACAGACTGCTCGAGGTGGGCCGAATGCTGCACCGGGAGGTCTCCGTGCCGCTGGTGGCCAACACCCGCGACATCGACCATCGCGAGGGCGAAAAGCTCATCGAGGCGGGTTTTGTGGGGTTTTATCATGCGGTCCGGTTGGGCGAGGGGCGGGACACCCCCTTCAAGCGCGAGCGCCGCATCGCAACCATTCAAGTGCTCAAGGATGTGGGGCTGCTTTGGATGAATTGCGTGGAGCCCTTGGGTCCTGAGCACGATCCTGCGGAAATCGTGGACCTGATGTTCCTGGCCAGACGCTACCGTGCCGTGTACAGCGGCGCCATGAGGCGGATCAATTTCCCGGGTTCCCCCATGGGGCATCACGGCATGGTGACGGAGCTTGAGCTGGCGAGGGTCGTGGCGGTGAGTCGGCTCGTCATGGGAGACATTCCGAGGGCCCACTGCACCCACGAGCCCCATACCACTTCGCTCTTGGCGGGTGCCAATCTGCTTTTTCCGGAGGTGGGATCCAGTCCCAGGGACCAGGAGGCCGACAGCAGCCGCGGCATCGGTCGGGGAATCGAGGAATGCGGCGGCATGCTCAAGGAAATGGGATGGGACCCCAACCTTCGATCCAATTGTTTCGTGCCTTGAACGGGCCCCCGGGGTCCCGAGGAGACGGCGTCGGGGAGGCTGTATTCCTTCGGACTCTCTCCTGGCGGACTCGATGTGGCGTATGCTGCACCGGGCCTGGAGGGCGAGGTTTTAGTGCCGGTCGGTGGTTTGAACTGGGGAGGAAGCGCTTGAAACTGTCCGTTCGATGTCTGGCCTTGCCGTGGGTCCTTTCGCTTCTGCTCGGCATGGGACCTGTCGCGATGGCCCAGGAGGCGCGGGTCGGAACCTGGAAGACCCCCCAGACCATCCAGCCCTTTTTCTACGAGCGGTTCATGGAGCCCCCGGGGCGGGTGACGGTGTTCCCGTTCACCAATCCCGCGGATCAGAAAACCGCGCTTCTGGCCGGCAGCCTGGACATGTGCGGCACGACCCTGGTGCACGCCATCCAGTCAGCCGCCATGGGCCAGCCCGTGGTGGTGGTGGCGGCGCTGTGCAACAAGGCCTCGGCCCTCGTGGTGAAGCGGGATGGTCCCATCGGTCGGGTTGCCGACCTGAGAGGCAAAACGATCGGCTACGTGCCCGGGACCATGCACGAGATCCTGCTTCGCGAAGCCCTGAGCCGAGAGGGGATCTCACCGGGAAGAGACGTCACCCTCACCCGGGTCGACTTCTTCGACATGGGCACTGCTTTAGCTGCGGGGAACATCGACGCCTTTCTGTCCGGCGAACCCCTCCCCAGCACGGCCGAGGAGAAAGGCTACGGCAGGATCTTGGCCCACCCGTATTACGACGATTCCATCGGCACCCTCAACGCGGCGCTCCTGGTCACGCGCGACAGCCTGATAGAACGGCCCGAAATGGTGCGACGTCTCGTGCGAGCCCACGCCAGGGCCACCCAATACCTCAACGCGCACCCCGAGGAATGGCTCCGCAAGGCCTCCGAGTTCGGAACGGAAATCTCCGTATTGGAAAGAGCTCTCCCGAACATCGAGCTGGCCTGGGCCATCGACGAGACGTTCGTCAGACGGGCCCGCAGCCTGGGCGAGCGCATGCAGGTCCTGGGCGTCATCGATCGCCAGCCCGACTACGAGCGGCTGTTCGACCTTTCCTTCACGCGGGATGCCTCGGCGGAGCTGACCCGGACGGAGGAGCCTCGGCGTCAGTGACATGAGATCCATTGCCTCCCAAAGGTCCCATCCTGTGCTGTTCGCCGCCCTGCCCTGGGTGCTTCCAGCGGTTTGTCTTCTGCTATGGCTTGCGGTCTCTCGACAAGGGCTCGTCCCCCATTACCTCCTCCCCCACCCTCGGGAGGTCGGACTCATGGGCTTGCGCTACGTGTTCGGGGAGATGGGCCAGGGTCCTTATGCAGGACGGTTCGCGAGCGATGCCCTGGCGAGCCTCGTCCGTGTCGGAGCTGGCTTCGGATTGGCGGTGCTCCTGGGGATCCCCGCCGGTCTCGTCTCCGGCAGGGTGATCCTCTTCGAACGGCTGCTCGGCCTGTCCATCAACGGATTGCGCGCTGTCCCCGGCATCAGCTGGCTTCCCCTGGCCGTCATCTGGTTCGGTATCGGCATGAAAACAACGCTCTTCCTCATCGCACTGGCGGCGTTCTTTCCCATCTACCTTAACACCGTGGCCGGAGCGAGCCAGATCAATCCGCTGCTTCTGCAGGCCGGAGCCATGATGGGGTTCGGGAGGCTCCGAAGCACCTTCAGGATTCTGATACCGGGCGCCATGCCGCACATCATGACGGGTCTGCGCCTGGGATTGGGGATCTCGTGGGCTTACCTGGTGCTGGGGGAGCTCTCGGGCGTTCCGGACGGTCTGGGGGCCGTCATCATGGATGCGCGGATGGCTGGGCACATTGAAATGATCTTGGTGGGCATCGTGTTGATCGCCGCCATCGGACGCCTGAGCGACGAATTGCTCAAGGGCCTGATGAAGCTCTGTTTCAAGAGTGCCAGGAGGATGGCTTGAACCCGGCTCTGATGTCCGACATGCCGGGTGACTGCCCCCGGCGCGCTCGACCGCTACTGGTGGTGCGAAACCTGTCCATGTTCTTCCAGGTGAATGGGAGCCCCAAATCCGTCCTAGAAGGGCTTGATCTCACGGCGAGACATGGGGAGCTGATCTGCCTGCTCGGTCGAAGCGGGTGCGGCAAATCGACGCTGCTCAAGATTTTGGCCGGTTTCCTCGCCCCCACCTCGGGCGACGTTCTGTTGGAGGGGAGCCCCATCAAGGGACCCGGGCCTGATCGCTGCGTCATCTTCCAGGAGGATGCGCTCTTCCCATGGCTCACCGTGGAAGAAAACATCGCCTTCGGCCTCAAGAATCGAGCCATCGATTCGGAAACCCTCCGGAACGAGGTCGAGCGATTCCTGAGGCTTGTGGGGCTCGGCGAATTCAGGGACTATCTGCCGAGGGAAATATCGGGGGGGATGAAACAGCGGGTGGCCCTGGCGCGGGTGCTCATTTTGCAGCCGAAGATCCTGCTGATGGACGAGCCCTTCGGGGCACTCGACGCCCAGACGCGGGAGGAGATGCAAGGCCTGCTGCTCGAGGTCCGGGAGCAGTTGTCCCACACCATCGTTTTTGTGACTCATGACGTGAGCGAAGCCTTGGTGCTGGCCGACCGGGTGCTGGTGATGGGGATGCCCCCCGGATCGAACAGGAGATCCCCGTTAAGCTCGAACGACCACGGGCCAAAGACCACCCGGACTTTCTCGCCTTGAGCCGAAAGCTTTACGCCGCCCTCCGTCCGTCTCGCCCTTGACGTCCGGCGGTCCAGCTTCGCCTGACTACCCCGTCAAGGCCCCGCAGATGCGCCGCTGGTCCTCGGTCTTGAGGTAAGGGTGCATGGGGAGGCTGAAAATCCGCCGGGAGCAGTCCTCGCTCACCGGAAAATCGCCTTCCCTGTAACCCAGGTTCTCGAATGCGCGCTGGAGATGCAAAGGCTTCGGATAGTAGATGGCGCTGGGAATGCCGGCCGCGCGCAGCCGATCCAGGCATTGGGCCCGATGCGCCTCGTCCCGCGCGAGGACCGAATACTGCGCCCAGGCCGACACGCTGCCCTCGGTGGGTGGGACCAGCTCCGTCCCCAGTTCGCCGAGCAGGGTCGTGTAACGAGAAGCGACCTCCTGTCTCATTTCGACTTCTTCCGCAAAGATCGAAAACTTTGCCAGAAGCACGGCGGCTTGCAGCGTATCCAGTCTCCCGTTGATCCCGATGCGGACGTTTTCATACTTGTCCGCGCCCTGACCGTGGATGCGAAGCGAGCGCATCACCTCCAGCAGATCGGCGTCGTTCGTAAAGCACATGCCGCCGTCCCCGTACCCGCCAAGGGGTTTGGCCGGAAAGAAAGAGGTACAGGTCAGCTCCGAAAGGCCGCACGCCTTTCGACCGCACCATTCCGCCCCGAAGGACTGGGCCGCGTCCTCGATCACAAAGAGGTCACTGGACTGGGCGATGGCATTGATCCGACCGTAATCGGCGGGAAGTCCGAAAAGGTCGACGGCAATGACGCCGCGCGGCCGCAATCCCCAGCCCACGGCGCCACGAGGCAGCGGGTGCCGGGTGGCATCCCCGGCCTTGACCGCCTGGATGGCCTGTTCGAGTCCTTGGGGATCCAGGTTGTAGGTCACCGCGCCAGCTTCCTCGGCATTCAGGGCAGCCCGGGCCAGCGCGAGGCTTTTCGGATCGAGGTTGTACGTCACCGGGTCGATGTCGACGAAAACGGGCGTCGCCCGAAGCAGCGCGATGACTTCGGCGGTGGCCATGAAGGTGAACGGGGTGGTGAAAACGGCATCGCCGGGTTGCACGTCGTAGGCCATCAGGGCCAGCAGGAGGGCATCCGTCCCGGAGGCGCACGCGAGGGCGTGCGGCATGGCCACATACTCGGCGAGCACTCGTTCGAGCTCCAGGACTTCCGGCCCCATGACGTACTGACCATGGTCCAGCACCGCCCGGATGCGTCGTTCGACGTCCTCGCGGATGCGGCTCTGCTGCGTTGCGAGATCAATGAAATGCATGATCGCCGTCACTCCTTCCGTCGGCGGGTCCTCCCCCGTCGGGGCCCGCCTGGACTCGGTCTTTTGTCTTTTGATTCACGGGGTCGAACGTGCGGGAACCAGGGTCCAAATGATGTTGTCGATGGCCACGAGCAGTTTATCGGGTCCCAGCTGGTGGTAGTCGAATACCCCGGTGGCGCAAGTCACGCGAACCGTCGGAACGGGAAAGGTCGAGAAGCCGAGTCCTGAGGCCGCGACCGCCGCGGGGCTCGGCAAGAGCCCTTGAAACAGCCCTTCGGGCGGAAGATCCTTTTTCTCGTAGCGTGCCTCCCGACAACCCAACACCGTCGGGGAGCTGACTTCGGAGGGCCAAAACTCCACGGGGTTGCCCAGCAGGATCGATTCGTCAAGCGTCTCCGCGGTGCCGGGTGGGTTCCAGGGGGCGAAGCGCCCCTCGATGATGATCCAGGGACCCCGAGGATTGATGCCGCGCTCCGCCGCGGCGACGTCCATGTCAATAGGGAACCCCAGGAACGCGAGGACGATCCAGGCGAGCAAACACTTGTGCTTCGAAGCTTCATGGCGCATGGGAGGAATCTCCGGCTCGGTCGGATTAATGGGGCGGTATCCGGACATCCACGGTTGGTTTCGTGGGCACGGGGCCGTTGACGGCCCCCCTCGGGCGACCGTCCCGTAGGGGCCGGAGTGCGCTCCAGCCTATCCGCGTGCCTCCGAACATACACCTCTTTCGCGGATCTCTCCACCCCCAACTGACTCCTGGATTCACGATCCCCACGGGTGTCGATCGAAGGTTTTCCTGCAGCCGTTCCGGGTGTCTCGACGGGCCCCTGCATTCCATGGGTGAAGAAAACCATTGCCTGCAAGAAGAATCCTGTGTATGAAGCAGCGCTTCCCTGAATCAACGCCGCGCCGACGCGTGGCCGACCCCCTCGGCGTCCTTGCCGGGAAAGGTCATCGACAGAATCAACCCCAATAGAGAAGATGTGCATGAAACGAAGTGAGCTCCACTACCGCTATGTCTCCAACGATTCCTTTTCACCCTCCAACCGAACCCAGCCGCCGCGCCCACGGGGTTCGGCGAATCCCAACATCGAAGAGCGGATCCTCTCGCTCTACGCCGAGGGAATGAGTGTCGAATCCATCACCAGAGAGGTGGGCCGAGCAAGACACCTCGTCGTGCACGTCCTGCAATCCCGTGGCGTTTTTCGCACCACCCCGTCCGAGCCCGTCCCGGGGGAGCCTGAAGCGAAGGGAGAGCCTTTGACCTCCCCTGACGCCGTAACACCGATCGAGGAAGATCCGATGGCCTCGGCAGCGGTCGCCCCCAAGGACGCTGCCCCCCCAGCGGTGACACGCCCCCGCCGGTTCAGAGCCTCGGAGGGACGTCCCACGAAGCCCCAGACTCAGGCGGACCCAAAACATCGCGACGTCCCCAGAAAACCGGAGGGCGATGCATGGTCGCCCCAGGTGGTGGAGGCGCTCTTCGAGGTCGTCACCAAGGGGGAAATCGATTCCGGCATGAGCATGGACGAAGTGCGCCGACTGGTCACTCGCCGGAGACGACTCCACGCATCCCGGGGTTAGGACGCCGTTCACGTGGTCTTGCCAAATCTTCCTTCCAGGGAGGAATCCATGCGGGCGCTCCCTACGAGACTAACTCCGACGACGCAGGGTTCTGTTGCAACGGACAACCGGTCCTCCGGACTCAGCGTGCCCCGCACGCAATGAAGTTCAGTCAGGAACATTCCGGTATGTGGAAACGGGTTTGGATCGCCTGTGTCTTGACCTCGGTGCTTGCATCGAGCCAGAGCCTCGCCGGTTGCAGGGCGGACTCGGAGGTTCCGTTCCGACCGGGTGAGCGGCTGACCTTCGAGCTCAAGTGGGAGTTCGTTTCGGCTGGCACGGCGGTTCTCGAAGTCTTGCCCATGGCGGAAGTGGCCGGCGTCCCCGCATGGCATTTTTCGCTCCACGTCACGTCGAACTCCTTTCTCGATCATTTTTACATGGTTCGCGACACGGTCGAAGCGTTCACGGATGTGGACATCAGTCGCTCGCTGCTCTATCGGAAACGCCAGCTGGAAGGCAAGCACCGGAGGGACATCGTGGTGACCTTCGACTGGGACAAGCAGGAAGCGCTTTACACGAACTTCGGAAAAGCCGCTAAACCCATCCGGATCCCCCCCGGCACTCTGGATCCGTTCTCCATTTTCTATGCATTCCGGCTCTGCCCTTTGAAGGAAAACCTGCTCCTCGATGCCGCCGTGAGCGACGGGAAGAAGGCCGTCGATGGAAAGGCAACGGTGGTCAAGCGACAGGTGATCACCGTGAATGGCCACAGCTACGACACCTTCCTGGTGGAACCCGATCTCAAGGACGTCGGCGGAGTGTTCAAGAAGAGCAAGGATGCGAAGCTTCAGATCTGGGTCAGCAACGACAGCCGGAGGCTTCCCGTCCGCATCGCGAGCAAGGTGGTGGTCGGGCGTTTCGTGGCGGACCTTGTCTCGGTCGAACTCGCGGCAAACCGGGAAGTCGGCCTCCCCAGGGAAAGAACCGATCCCAATCCCCAGAGGAACGAAAGCTCTGCAGCGCCCTCTCAAGAACGGCTGGAATGACCACCCACAGCCGCCACGCGATCGATCACATCGGCACGTGAACGAACCGCACAGCTTTTCCGCAAGACCTTCCCTCTCGTCCCATCCCAACATGCAGGAGGTGGGCGATGTATGGCACTTCGGAGCGGCCAGTCGAGATCTGGCCTTCAACCGGAAGGCGGCCAGAAGAGCTGATCCCGCCCCCTTTTTCTTTTTGGCGACACGGGCGGATCAGATCAGTCAGATAAACTTGATGAAGTTCTCGAAGAAGTTCAGGTCGAGGGTTTTTTTCATTTCGTTTTTCATGAGGAAGAGGGCATCGAGCGGAGACAAGGCGTCCTTGTAAACCCGCTTGGTCGTCAGGGCATCATAGATGTCGATGATGCGGGCGATCCTCGCGTAGGGATGAATCCGGTCGTGGCTCAAACCGTGAGGATAACCCGAGCCGTCCATCGCCTCATGGTGGTGCAGCACCATGGTCAACTGCGGCTCCGTCACGATGCCCGTGGCCTGGATCTGCTCGTAGCCCAAGATCGGGTGCGTCTTGATGACATCAAACTCCTCCCGGTCGAGCTTCCCGGGCTTGTTCAGAATGCGCTCATCGATGCTGTTCTTGCCGATGTCATGGAAAAGAGCCCCCATGCCAAAATCCTCGATTTCCTTTCGCTCCAATCCAAGAAATCGACAAAAAGCCATGCCAAGGATGGAAACCTGAATGGAATGTGTAAATGTATAGTAATCTTTCGAAAAAAGCGACACAAGCGCTTTCATTGTGCCGTTGTTTCCAAGAGCATGCAAGGAAATCTGCGATACGAATTGCTGTCCGAGGGCAACGTTTTCAGGAGTTGGTTTTTCTCGATATACTTTCTTAAAAATATATTCAGCCTGATCGAATAAAAGTTCTGCCTTTTTTTCCGGTGGAATAGATTTATTTGCTAATATTTCTTTGGTATTTATATTGTAGTAGTCAATAAAACTACTTTCATCTTCAACCTTAATATACAAGATTTCGATGTCGTTTTTCGTGAAATAGTGCTGCAGCCTGGGATCGTACAAATGATTCTTCTGGATGAGGCGCACCATCTCGATCGCCTGCTGACTTCCCCGGCGCAGGAGACTGTAGAGGTCACAGGGAAGCGATGCGCCGGGGAACAGGCTTCGGACGTTAACGGGCAGGTATCCCGCCGTGATGGCATTGAAATCGACATCGCTGTTGCTGATGTCCACAAACTGCAGGTCTTTGGCGGCCGTCGCCATGCGCTACCTTCGTGTCGTTCGGATGTGCAGCACTGCAACCACATTGGACCGGGGCGTACGAGGCGGCAGCCTCACCGAAAGCGTTCCTTTATCCTTAGCAAATATCGTGCAAGACACCGCGAACCCCTCGCCGGGGGACCGCATCCGTCGGTTGCATCTCGTTCCTGAGGCTTCAGGGCATGACTCTCGCCCGACGGTCAGACCCCTACCGCTCCCGAGGGGTCCTGTTTCCGACGCGTCGGGACGTGGTGTGGCAAGGCGGCACCGGAATCCTTGTCGCGGGCTTGACAGTAGCGGGCACAATTCTTACAAACTGAATGTGCATTCAGTTGTTAGGGGGGGCATGAGCAAAATCAAGCTGGCCACGGAAAAACGCCGGATCCAGGTGGCCCAGGCCGCCCTGGAGCTCATCGCCGCCCAAGGCATGAAGGGGTTCAACCTCACACGGCTCGCTCATCGCGTGGGGCTCGCCCCCTCCGCCATCTATCATCACTTCAAGGGAAAAGACGACATCCTGGACGCTGTCCTGGACCTGCTGCAGGACAGGCTCCAGGGGAACCTCCGGTCGGCTCGCGAGGCGACGCGAGATCCCATCGCACAGCTCAGGCGGCTCCTGACCGCCCATGCGCAGCTGGTGCTGGGCTACAGTGCTCTCCCACGCATCCTCTTTTCCGAAGAGGTTTACGGGGGAAGTGCCCCTCGAAAAGCGCGCCTTAACGAAATCATCCTAAACTACCTGCAAGGCGTGGCGGCCATTGTTCGCGACGGGCAGGCGGCCGGTGTGGTGCGACGGGAGCTCGACCCCGACACCCTCTCGGTGATGTTTCTGGGCCTGCTTCAGCCGACGGCCATCCTGTGGCACCTGAGCGACGGGAGTTTTGACGCCACCGGGCAGGTCGAGCGGGCCTGGCCGATCTTTCTCGATGCGATCCGCGTCCGCGCCGACAACGGGAAGCCGTGAGCGGTCCGCACCAGGGTCGGCACCTTCGTATCCGGGTTGCCTCGGTTCGGCTTGCCCCCTTGTGAGCGGCTCCTCCTGAATCGCACTTCTTGACTTCGGTCAAGGACCTTTTCCCCCCACGCGTTAAGATGGCGCCATTCCGCGGGATTTTCGCGGTCCCGTGACCACACCCCCCAACCGGAAAGGAGATCCATGGACAAGTATGTTTGTTCGATTTGCGACTACGTGTACGACCCGGCGGTCGGCGACCCCGACAACGGGATTGCGCCCGGGACCCCCTTCGAGGACCTGCCCGACGACTGGGTGTGCCCGCCCTGTGGCGCCCCGAAGAGCGAGTTCGTCAAACAGCAGTAACAACCCTGACCTCAAACACGGGAGGAGAAGACCATGTTTTGCTACCAGTGTGAGCAGACGGCAAAAGGCGAAGGCTGCGAGAAGATCGGCGTGTGCGGGAAGCAGCCGGATGTTGCGGCCCTTCAGGATCTCTTGACGCATGCCATGAAGGGGCTGGCCCTGTTTGCGGTGGAAGGGCGCAAGGTGGGCGTGAACGATCGTCAAGTCAACGTTTTCACCTGCGAGGCCATGTTTTCGACCCTCACCAACGTGAACTTCGACCCGGCCGACATCGCCGCCTTCGTCCGGCGTGCCGTGGAGCTACGCGAGGGCCTGAAGGCCAAGGTGCAGGCCGCCGGGGGCAGAACGGATTTCGCCGAGGATGCCGCAACGTTTCAGCCCGCGTCGACCCTCGAGGCCATGGTGTCCCAGGGGGAGAAGGTCGGCCTGAAGTCCGACCCCTCCCTCGACCCGGACATCCGGTCGCTGCAGCACACGGTGCTCTTCGGTCTCCGGGGGATCAGCGCCTACGCCGACCACGCCCAGATTCTGGGCCAGGAAGACGACACCGTCTACGCGTTCATCCACGAAGCCCTGGTCGCCATGATGAACAAGTCCCTCGGACTGAACGACTGGGTCGGGCTGACCCTCAAGGCGGGCGAAGTGAACCTGAAGACCATGGAGCTGCTCGATGCGGGCAACACGGGCACCTATGGGCACCCCGTCCCAACCAAGGTCCCCCTCGGACACCGGAAAGGCAAGGCCATCCTGATTTCGGGCCACGACCTCAAGGACCTCGACGAGCTCCTCAAGCAGACCGCCGGCAAGGGGATCGACGTGTACACCCACGGGGAAATGCTCCCCACCCACGGCTACCCGAAGCTCAAGGCCCATCCCCATTTCTACGGCCATTTCGGAACGGCCTGGCAGAACCAGCAAAAGGAATTCAGCCAATTTCCGGGCCCCATCCTCATGACGACCAACTGCATCCAGCGTCCCCAGAGCGCCTATGCGGCAAACATTTTTACCTCGGGCATCG
>CAZGQL010000145.1:3675-11767 GCA_964527905.1 uncultured Syntrophobacteraceae bacterium | reverse complement strand
GGATCTCGCCCTTCGGATTCAGGCCTGTGTTCCGGAGAGTGTGACGTACGTTCCTCGACGGCACGGGTTCGCCGTCGCCATGGGATCGATCCCGTTCGATCGGCTGAGTGGGATTTTCCCCGAGGTGTGGCGCCGGCACTCGGCCTTGGTGTGCATCATGGCGACCGGCATTGTCGTTCGTCTGATCGCCCCGCTGGTCCGATGCAAGACGGCTGATCCCGCCGTGGTCGTCGTCGACGAGCGGGGGAACTTTGTGATCAGCCTCCTTTCCGGACACCTGGGTGGGGCCAACGCCCTTGCGCACCGGATTGCGGCCATCACGGGCGGGCAGGCCGTCATCACCACGGCGACGGATGTTCGTGGAAAGCCCGCACTCGACCTACTGGCCCGGGAAAAGGGGCTCGAGGTCGAAAATGCTCAGAGGCTCGGCCGCCTGGCTCGGGCGCTGCTGGAAGAAGAGCCGGTGTGGCTCCATGACCCGGAAAATCGACTGGGCGGGGACCTGTCGGAAAGCCCCGGGGTTCGGCCGTGGGGCTCAGAGACGGAATCCGGAGGGTTCCGCGGGACTCCTGAAGTCGGTGTCTGGGTCTCGGAGGTCCAGCCGCCCGCGCGGGGCGAATGGTTGGTCCTCCGTCCGAGGAATCTCGTCGTCGGCCTGGGATGCAACCGGGGCACGCTGGCGTGTGAAATCGTGGAGCTCATCCGGACAGTCTTTCAGGAAAACGGCCTCGCCCTCCAGGCCATTCGCAATCTGGTCAGTGCCGACCTGAAGGTCGACGAGGAGGGTCTCCATCAGGCCGCCCGCGATCTCGATCGGCCGATCGATTTCATTCCGCGGGCAACACTGCAAACAGTTCAGGTTCCCAATCCTTCCGAGCGGGTGGAAGCACACATAGGAGTCCGCAGCGTATGCGAAGCAGCAGCGATCTGGAGCGCCAACGGGGGACCGCTCCTGGTGACGAAACGGAAAACGCCCAACGTGACGATGGCGGTGGCCAGGGTCGCCTGGCCGTCGTGAGTCTGGGGCCGGGCCGGGCAGCCTTTCTCGTTCCGGCCGCCCGGCTGGCCCTCGAAGAGGCCGAGGTGATCGTCGGATACAAGACATATTTGGATTTGATTCCCGATTTGGCCCGGGACAAGGAGATCCTCTCGAGCGGCATGCGCAAGGAGATCGAACGCTGCAACGCGGCGATCGACCGGGCGCTCTCGGGGAGGCGGGTGGCGCTGGTTTCGAGCGGCGATGCGGGGATTTACGGCATGGCCGGCCTCGTGTTCGACCTCTGCCGCCAGCGCGGGATCGCCGTGCGCCGCGGCGGACACGGACAGGGGCCTCACAAAGGGCTCGATGTCGTCGTGATACCAGGCGTCGCAGCCTTCAACGCGGCGGCATCACTCGTGGGCGCCCCCCTCATGCACGATTTTGCAGCCGTGAGCCTGAGCGATCACCTAACCCCGTGGCGCACGATCGAACGGCGCCTCGATGCCGTTGCGGCGGCGGATTTTGTGATCGCCCTCTACAATCCACGCAGCAAAAGCCGCCCCGATTTTCTGGAACGGGCGCGGGGGATCATCTTGCGGCATCGGCCGACTGCGACTCCGGTCGCCGTAGTGCATGGAGCCATGGACGAGTCGACCCGGATCGCAACCCTGGGGACGCTTCCGATCGATGAGGTGGACATGCAAACGGTCCTCATCGTGGGGAACAGCAACACCTACGAATGGAACGGCTGGATGGTGACTCCGAGGGGCTATCTCGAGAAGTATATGCACCGAAATTCCCCGGTCGACTCTGTCGACCGGGAACGGGAGGATTGAAGATGGGGCGCATGCCGACACGAGACGAGGTCTGGGCACTGCTGTGCGAATACGTCACGGCGGAGAACCTCAGACGCCATGCCCTGGCGGTTGAGGCCGTGATGCGTCACATGGCCCGGAAATTCAGCGCGGACGAAGATCTGTGGGGAATCGTGGGACTCATCCATGACGTGGACTACGAGCGCTATCCGGACGCCCATCTGCGGCACGCGCCGGACATCCTCCGGAAGCGTGGCTGGCCGGAGGATCTCATCCGTGCCGTTGTGTCTCATGGATGGGGCATCTGCACCGATGTGGAGCCCCTGTCGAACCTGGAAAAGACCCTTTTCGCCGTCGATGAACTCACCGGTCTGGTGAGCGCCGCCGCCCTCGTCCGACCCTCCCGCAGCATCCTCGATCTTCCGGTGAAAAGCGTGCGGAAAAAATGGAAGGACAAGGCCTTCGCGGCCGGCGTGGATCGTTCCATCATCGAAAAAGGGGCGGCTCTGCTGGGCGTGGACCTCAACGATCTCATCGCCGACACCATCGAGGGCATGAAAATGGCGGCCGATGACCTGGGGCTCAAGGGCCATCTGTGAGTCCGGATCCACGACAAGAGGGATTGCCGCCGAAAGGACCCCATCCGCGCAGGTGGGAATCCGTTTTTCGAAGGGGCCACCAGGATCCCCACAGGTGAGGGGATGCGGTCTGACAGGTTTCAGATCACTTCGTCTTCCCCGCGCTTCCCGAAGTTGACTCTGCCCCGTATTTGTTCCACCCTATAGATAGCGCGGTTGCAAAGCTCGCCTGTACCTCACCACCTCTATTCCGCGCAGCTTGGAATCCTTTTGTTTCGAAGACTTTTCAGGCCCAGCCTGCGCAGAAGAACGGGCTTTGAGGGTTTTGCAACAGACTCCATAGGGCGGTTATCCCCGAGCCTTATCCGTCCAGCGGCCCTTCCACGGGGCCGGCGAGGCTCTTGATCAACCACCAGGATCAGGGAGGGTGTTATGGGTAGGATCGGGAGAGTCGTTCTCATGGTATTCGGGCTGGTCCTCGTCCTGTTCGGGGCCCTCCTTGCCTATGTTTTCGCCACCTTCGACCCCAACCAGTACAAACAGCACGTCGTAGCCGCGATCAAGGAATCCACCCAGCGGACCCTGAAACTGGAAGGAGACGTTCACCTCTCCGTCTTCCCGAACATCGCCCTGGCCGTTTCGAAAGTCTCCCTTTCCGAGCCCAACGTCGACAAGATCGCGCTGCAGGCGGAGGCCGTGCGCCTCTCGGTGCGGCTCATCCCGCTCCTCTCCAAGCGTGTGGAGATCAAGACCATTCAGCTCAAAGGCGTCGTGGCTCAGGTGGTCCGATCGAAGGAGGGGAAACTCAATTTCGACGATCTGATCGGAGCGGGAACGACCCCGCCGGGTGCGAAGAGCCCTGGCCCGAAGCCGGATGACAAGGCTGAGCCGGCCAAGCCCGCGGAGTCGCGCCCGTCGGTTCCTGCCATCGAAATCGCCGGGATTGAAGTGGAGGGGGCGTCCATCGACTACGTCGACGAAGCCGAAGGAAAGCGTTACGGGCTGTCGAATGTCCAGGTCAAGACGGGACGCATCGCCGACGGAGTCCCCGGCAAGCTTCAGCTCGCTTTCACCGTCAAGGCCGATCAGCCGGCCGTGGTCCTCAACTTCAAGGGGGATACGGATTTTCTCTTTGAAGTGGCGAACCAACGCGTGCGCCTGAGCGACCTGGACGTTTCGGTCAAGGGCACCGCCCCGGGCGTGAAGGACCTCGAAACCGTCGCCAAGGGCAGCATCGAGGCGTCGGGCTCAAAGTCCGAGCTCCTGGTTTCCAAGCTCACGCTCACCGCTTCGGGCAAGCAGCCCGACGGCTCCTTCAACGTCAAGCTGGACGTTCCGAAGCTTGCCGTGACTCCCGAGAAGCTGAGCGGCGACCCAATCCGTCTCGAAGCCGCCGTCCAGGACGCCAAGCAGAAGCTGCAGGCGCAAATGAAGATCCCGGGGATCGAGGGGTCGCGGAAGTCCTTCACGCTGGGGCCCCTTGAGACCACGGTAACCGTCGAGGGAGGCGGCCGAACGGTGAAGGCGGCCCTGACTTCGAAGCTATCGGGCAACCTCGAGAGCAAGCAGTTCGAAATCCCCCAGATCAGCGCGACGGTCAACGCCGTCGATCCAACCTTGCCGCGAAGCCCCGTCGAGGCGAAGCTGGATGGCTCGGCCAGCCTCGACCTGGCGAAGGAGGAAGCCTCCCTCCAGTTCATCACCCAGCTCGACGAGAGCCGCATCGAGGGCAAGGCGGGGCTCACCCGGTTCAGCCAGCCGTCTTACACCTTTGATCTCACCATCGATCAGCTGGACGCCGACCGATACAGCGCAAAACCCGCCCCCGGAAAGGCCCAGGGAGACGCCCCCGCGGCGAAGTCCGCCTCCGATGCCGGAGACAAGGCAGGCGATCAGCCCTTCGACCTCTCGGGTCTCCAATCGCTCACCGCCAGCGGAGCCATCCGCATCGGGCGTCTGAAGGTGGCCAACCTGTCCACTTCCCAGGTCCGGGCCGACATCAAGGCCGCCAACGGGCGCCTCGACGTCAGCCCGTTTTCAGCCAGTCTTTATGGCGGAAGCCTCTCGGGAGCCCTTTCCGCCCAATCCGCGTCGGCCCCGCTCATCACCCTCAAGCAGCAGCTCTCCAACGTCAACTTGGGCGCGCTCCTCAAGGATGCCGCCAACAGCGACAAGCTCGAAGGGACCATGACCTTTTCCCTGGACGTGACGACCCAGGGGTCCAGCGTCCCGGCCCTCAAGAAAGGGCTCAACGGGAAAGGGGCCGTGACGATCCTGGACGGCTCCATCAAGGGGATCGACCTCGCCGGGATGATTCGAGACGCCAAGACCAAGCTCCGCGAGCTGCGCGGCAAGAGGACCCAGGGCGAGAACAAGTCCGAGAAGACGAGCTTCACCGAGCTCAAGGCGACCTTCACGCTCAAGAACGGCGTGGCCCACAACAGCGATCTCACCATGAAGTCCCCGCTCCTGCGGGTGGCCGGGGAGGGTCGGATCGACATCGGAAACGACCAGCTGGACTACCTGGTCAAACCCACCCTGGTCGGGACGACCAAGGGCCAGGGAGGGCGTGACGCCTCGGAGCTGGCGGGGGTCACGATCCCCGTCCGCGCGAGTGGGCCCCTCAAGAACCCCCAGTACACGATCGACTACACCGGCCTGGCCGAGGAGCTCGGGAAGGGTCTCCTGGACAGCGCCGCAGACAGCCTCAAAGGGAAAGCGGGCGGCGGCCTGAAACCCCAGGACCGCCTCAAGGGCCTCCTCGGCCGCTGACATCGTTCCGCGAGCCCGACCAAACGAACCGGAACGACGCGGCGGAGCCTCCGATCCGACCGCGCCGTTCCGGACGGCAGCGTATCACGCCCCCGTATTCCCTGGATGACATTGGCGACTTGTGCGGTTGGAATCCCCGAATCCACCTCCACCTCTGACATGGAGACCCGACATGATCGATCATTCCCGTATTGCGAGCGGTTACGACGCGGAAATCCTGCTGGGCAAGAATTTCTTCCGACAAGCCATCAACGCATGGTTCGACTCGGGGCTCATCGAGACGGTCCAGACCCTGCCCTATGGGGCCCAGGCCGAGATCGGCCGCCCGACGCGGGTGAGACTCAAAACCGGCACTGTCGCGGTCCCCCAGCGCGCGGGCGATCCCGTGGATACCGAGTACAATCTGATCGTGCGTCTGCCCGTCGCCATCACCTGCCCCTTCCCGACCATCGACATCCAGCTGGACCTCAAGCTGCACATCGCCCTGGTCCTCGAGGAGCACACCAACGAGGTCACCAGGCTGGTCGACAAGGTCGACATGAACACCCGCTACGTGACGATGGACGAGGCGTCGCGAACCACCATCCAGACGGAGGTGGCGAAGGTGGCGGGCGAGGACGTGGCGCGGGAAGCGGTCTTCACGGTGGATGATCGCATGGCGGAGCTGCTCAACCGCAACCTGACGGAACGCCTGATCCCGGGCAGCATGCAGAAGATGGCCGTCCGCCAGTTGGCGGCGGAGCCCGGCTTCCAGCCCTGCATCGCCGTTTATGTCAATTTCAAGTTGAAGCTGGGTCCCCTCTTTGATGTGGACGACTCCACGTTTCCGCCCACCATTCGGGTGCTCCCACCCGAGCCCGACGACCAGCCCGTGGATCGTGGCGACGCCGCGCTGGGAAGAAACTTTCTCCCCGTCGACCGGGATGTGGTCCTCGGCTCGCCGGCCGCGTTCTACCAGCGTCTCGCGTGCAGCCAGATGCACGGCTATACGAAACCGAAGAGCGATGGCACGCACCATCGTCCTCTGTCCGGGGGGCTCACGGGGGGAGAACCCCTCGGCATTCATAGGGGGCTCGAAATCGAGCCCATGTACCTGCTCACTCAGCCCCTGGGGGGGTTCAAGATCACCTCCAAGACCCACCTGAACGCGGCTGGCGGCGTGAACGTGGAAACGCGGATCTACGCGAAACTGATCCTCCAAGAGGATGGGACGGTCAAGGTGGATGTCGACGTGTCCGAGCCCGAAGCCGACGTGTCGTTTTTCGATTTCCTGTTCGGTTTCGCGTTCGGCTTGATCGGCCTGATCGGGGCGCCCTTCACCGGCGGCATGAGCCTGCTCGGCTACGGCATGCTGACCGGGGTTGCGCTGGGAATGACCCGCGTCATCAAGGAAAGCCAGGAGGAAACCGGGCGCCGCATGGTCGAAGGGATGATCCAGGCCCAGCAGGACGATCTGTTTTCCTTTCTCGGCGCCATCCCCTCGCGTGTGAGCGTGGTGTCCAAGCGGGTCAGCCCGTTCCACAATCACCATTACCAAGTGGTGACTCAGTTCAAGGAAGTGAACATCCAGCTCGATGGCATCAGTCTGGCCGGCGTTGCCGCGAGCGGCGAGGAGGACATCGCCGTCCAGTCGGTCCAGCTGGCCGGCCGGCGACGGTATCGGGAGCCCGTTGGGGAGTTGACCGGTCTGCTCTACTGGGTGCCCCGCCATCAGGAAATCCTCGACGTCGAACGGTTCAGGCGCCCGGACCCGGAGCGGTACCCAGACCTTTTCGAGCTCTCGCCCGAAGAGGTCGACCAGTGGGTGAGCGAGGGGAAGCTCAAGCGCTGCACGCTCACGCCGACCCATGTGCGGATGCGCGGGGGCCATGTCACCGAGATCTATTTCGATGCCCGGGGGGCACTGGCGCCCTTCGAAGCCGGGAACCTCCAGATCCGGCGCGCCTTGTGGGTGAAGGGCTACAAGCTCATCACCCCGCGCAACGGCCGCCCCTATTACCGGTCCGACCCCGACCGGTACGAGAGCAACAATCTCTCGAGCCTGCCACCCTACGAATGCTGGCGCTCAAGGACCCGCAGCCTAGAATTCGAGGACGTGACTCGGGCCATGATTGCCCTTTCGGTCGGCGACTGGAACGACATCTATTCCAGGATCGACCCCACCTGGCCCGAATGCCGACTGATCAGCGAGCGGGTCTATCGCTTCGCCTCCGCCTACCCCCTGATCCAGACACTCATCGAGGCAGCTGGCGGCAAGGGACCAATCCCAGAAACCACTTTCTTCGACCTGGACCATGCCGCCTACGACCCCACCTGGCCCGTGGACGAAATCCAGCCCGTGGATGCGGAGAACTGGCTTCCGAGCCTGATGCGTCCACTGGTTGATTGCGTCGCTTCCCTCGACGATAACGCCCTCGACCGGCTCTCGTACGTGCCGCTCGTTGGGGATACGGTCAGCACCTGGTGGCTGACCGGCCGCCTCCTCGACCATCTGTGGCATTGGCATCGGCTCGCCCAGGATGCCGTCTGGCGAGCGACCGACCGATGGAGTCGGATGAGAGGCTGAAGCTCCCAGTGCTTATCATGATGTCGAGGGAAACGCCGCGGCCCGAAAAGTCGAGCGCTCGTCCGTGACGGATGATTGGGGGCCGCCCTGGAAACGGTGATCCCGCCGAAAGGAGTCGTCAAATGGATTTCGCCATTCCCGAGACATATCGGAAGGAAAACGAGCGATTTTCGGCCTTTCTAGACGCCGAATGCATGCCGCGCCTGCCCAGCTGGACCCGCGAGGGGGCCGTGCCGAGGTCGTTCATCGAGGCTCTGGGGCGGGAGGGGTTCCTGGGGTTTTCGCGGGACGGGGCCGGGCTCCGTGAGGACCCCGCGCTCCAGCAGGCCCTCCTGGTCGAAACCCTCGCCCGGCGGTCGCCCGGCGTCGCCGTCGTGGTCCT
>CAZGQL010000145.1:0-3665 GCA_964527905.1 uncultured Syntrophobacteraceae bacterium | reverse complement strand
CAGGTTTCCCTGGGATGCAAGAGCGTGGCCCTCTTCGGCACCCCCCGGCAGCGGGAAATCTACCTCGAACCGGGCGCGAGGGGGGACCTGCTCCTGTGCCTCGGGAACACCGAGTCCCATGCGGGAAGCGATGTGGCCAATGTGGCCATGAAGGCGGAGCCCGTTGACGGAGGGTGGGTGCTGACGGGGACCAAGGCCTACTCCACCAACGCCGCCATGAGTGATTTCGGGATCGTGACGGCGGTCACCGACCCCGAGGCGCCGCGCAACCAGCGGCTTTCCATGTTCATCGTGGATCTCAACGCGCCGGGTGTCAGCCGAAAGCCCCTCAACAAACGCGTCTGGATCCCGTCGGACCTCACTCGCATCCAACTGGAGCGTGTGTTTGTTCCCGAAGAAAACCTTCTGGGGGCTCGGGGGCGGGGACTCCAGCAGGTGCTCGAGATCTTCACCAACAGCCGCGTCCCCATCAGCGCCCTGACGCTGGGAACGGCCGTCGGGGCGTTCGACCTGGGAATCGATCACGCCGCCAGGCGGTCGGCCTTCGGGTCCAAGCTCATCGGGTTCCAGGCGAAGGGTTTTGAGGCGGCGGATCTCTTCGCCCGCATCGAGGCCGCGCGTCTGGCCGTTTACAAGGCCTGTTGGGCAAAGGATTCGGGCAAGGACTTCACGACCGAGGCATCCATCGCCAAATACCTCACCGTCGCCGTCGCCCGGGACGTAAGCACCTGGGCCGCGGATCTGTTCGGCGCCGCGTCGGTGGTCTTCGAGCATCCGGTCCACAAGTTCCCCATGGACGCCTGGGCCGCCTCACTCGGGGAAGGCACCCAGGACGTCCAGAAGCTGATCATCTACCGGGCCCTGCTCAAAGAGCGCGGGATCCGTATTTAGGGCTCCAGCACGATCTTTCCGAACTGCTCGCCGCGCTCCATGAGGGCGAAGGCCTCGCGCCCCTCCTTGAGCGGGCGGATGCGGTCGATGACGGCCTTGAGCCTGCCGGACCAGAGCAGCTCGGTCACGTCGTGGAAGTCCTGGTGGGATCCCATGGTGCTCCCGATGAGGCTGATTTGCTTGCTGAAGATGAACCGGATGTCGATCTGCACCTCGGGGCCGCTCGTGTTGCCGACGATCACGATCCGCCCCCCGCGGGCCACGGCCTTCATGCTCGTGTTGAGCGTGGCCGCCCCCACGTTGTCCACCACGACGTCGACGCCCCGCTTGCCCGTGAGCCGGGCGATTTCCTTCCCCCAGTCCGCCTTGGACCGGTCGATCACAACATCGGCCCCCAGATCATAGGCCGCGGCGGCCTTGCCGGGATTGCTCGCCACGACGAACACTCTGGCCCCCGCAAGCTTGGCGATTTGGATTGCCATCGTGTTGGCGCCGCCTCCCGCGCCGACCACGAGCACCGTCTCCCCGGCGCGCACCCTGGCCCGGTGGATGAGCATGCGCCAGGCCGTGAGGGTCACGAGCAGCGGGGCCGCTGCCGCGGCGAAATCCAGCCCGTCGGGGATGGCCTTAAGATTGGCCGCGGGCACGGCGACCAATTCCGCCAGCCCTCCCCGCCGATGCTCGCCCAGGATCTGGTAGCCCGGGCTGACGCTGGCCTCCCCGCGACGGGTGAATTCGTCCTCGAACCGGTTGATGCCGGGGTCGACCACGACCCGCTGACCGACCTCCCACCCCGCGACATCGGGCCCGAGCGCCTCGATTTCCCCGGCGACGTCGGAGCCCCCCCAGTGGGGCATCTGCAGCGCGAGTCCGGGCCACCCGCGACGGACCCAGATGTCCAGGTGATTGAGGGCGCACGCCTTCACCCGGATCAACACCTCGCCCGGTCCCGCCTTGGGCGTCGGGACCTCCTTGTAGGCCATGACTTCCGGGCCCCCATGCTTTTCGAAGCATAACGCTTTCATCGGCTGCCTCCTCTCGATGGCCATCGCCGCCCGCCCGCCGCGAACCGCCGGTCCAAGCCGCGAAGCCAGGACACCATCCTGTTTGAAGCTACAACGAAATCGCCCCGGCGGCAACCATATGGATCCCTTCCCGCCGGATCGGACGGGCAGGCGATGAATGCCCTTGACCGCCCGAGACGGTGTGTGGTGTAAAGGAAAAAATCACCGCTGTTTGCGGGCAACGGGCGCGGACGGGGCATTCCGGAGCACATCGTCATCTACCATCAGCAGGAGGGCCACATGTTAAAGGAATTCAAGGAATTCGCCATGCGTGGCAATGTCGTGGACATGGCGACGGGTATCATCATCGGCGGAGCGTTCGGCACCATCGTGAAGAGCCTCGTGGACGATGTGCTCATGCCCCCGATCGGCATGCTCCTCGGCGGCGTGGACTTTTCCGATTTCTTCGTGGTTCTGAAGGACGGCACCACTCCGGGACCCTACGTGGCCCTTGCGAACGCGAAAGCGGCTGGAGCCGTCAGCATCAACTACGGGCTTTTCATCAATGCCGTGATCAGCTTTCTGATCGTAGCTTTCGCGATCTTTATGGTGATCAAGGGCATGAACACGCTTCGCCGCCAACAGGAGGCTCCACCGCCCGAACCAACGACGAAAGCGTGTCCGTTCTGCGCCACGGACATCCCGATCAAGGCAACGCGGTGCCCGCATTGCACCTCTCAATTGGCGGCAGCCTGATCGAACGGGAAAGATCATTGGGCCGCCCCTCGAGGCTGGAGGTCGATCCGGGGCATTGGGAATAGAACGAAATTGACTCGAAGGAGACAAGCATGGACAAGATCGTGCGCATCGACATGGGAGCGGTCGGAGGTCCCCGGATTACCGTGACGCCGCTTGGTGACTATGCGGGGCTGGGGGGGCGGGGACTCACTTCGGCGGTGGTTTCCAGGGAAGTCCCGCCGCTTTGCCACCCCCTCGGACCGGAGAACAAGCTCGTGATCGCCCCAGGGCTCTTGAGCGGCACCGCCGCGGCCATGTCAGGGCGCATCTCCATCGGTGCCAAGAGCCCGCTCACGGGTGGAATCAAGGAATCCAACGCAGGTGGACAGCCGTCCCAAGTGCTCGCTCGTCTGGGCTACGCGGCCGTCATCCTGGAAGGCAAACCCTCCGGGGACGACCTTTACAAGATCGTCATCAATTCGGACGGCGTGACCGTCAGCGTCGACAACTCTCTGAAAATGCTCCCCAACTACGATCTTGTCGAAAAAATGAAGGCCGAACACGGCGACGGCATCGCCTGCATTTCCATCGGTCCGGCCGGGGAGATGAAGCTGAGCGCGGCCTCGATCGCCAACACCGACATGGAGCTCCGTCCGACTCGCCACTGCGGCCGCGGAGGGCTCGGCGCCGTCATGGGGTCCAAGGGCGTGAAGGTCATCGTGCTCGACGATACGGGCGCCAAGATGCGCTCCCCCGCCGACCCCGAGAAATTCAAGGCTGCCAACAAAACCTTCGTCGAGGGGCTCAAGAAACATCCGGTCACCGGGCAGGGGCTTCCCGCCTACGGGACCAACGTGCTGACCAACATCATCAACGAAGCCGGGGCGTATCCCACCTACAATTTCAAGGACGGCCGCTTCGAGGGCGTCCACAAGATCAGCGGCGAAACCCAGGCCGAAACGGAGACGGCCCGCGGCGGCCTGGCCACGCACGGTTGCCACCGGGGCTGCGTCATCCGTTGCTCCGGGATCT
>CAZGQL010000144.1:10175-11861 GCA_964527905.1 uncultured Syntrophobacteraceae bacterium | reverse complement strand
CCAGCTTTTTGTAGAACAGCCCGCTTCAATGAGGCCGGGGCATCAAAACCCCGGAAAACTTCGCTCGTATTTACACTCTGTTGGTGGCAATGGTTTGCTTCAATGAGGCCGGGGCATCAAAACCCCGGAAAACTGCCCGGCGGTCCGGGCAGGAGGGCAGCGCTTTCGCGGGAGCGTTTTCGAGCGCTGCCAGGGTAAACCCGCTCCTTGGCCTGCGACGGCCTGACGCACGACCTTCCTGTCGTGCCAAGCCCTTGGTTTTCAAAGAACTTTCCTGATTCGAGTGGTCGCGTCGATTTCCCCATCACCTGACCCCTCGCATCTGTTCGGCGGACTAGACGATGACCGACTCCCGTTGAACCGGTTCGAAAGCCTTACCGATGCTGCTGACCCGGGGCGTCACCCCTTCCGCCGGCCCCAGATCCATGATGAGCACGTGGTCCTCCCTCGTGTTGACAATGGATTGGATCGCCGCCTCGAGTCTCAGGCGTCGGATCTTATCGAGGCGACACTGGAACACCGAAAGCTGCAGCCAGTCGCCAAAGCCGTGCATGGCCTGGTACAGCCGCTTCCACCGCCGAGGATTCCGCACATCATACGTCACAATGTAGAGATGTTCCATGCCGATTCACCTGGTCACGAAATTGGGGTAGGCCGGGATCTCGCCGGACAGGTAACGGATCAGCAACCGGGCCTGGACTTCGAAAAGCTGCCGATAACTGAGCTTATACTTGAAAACGGGGTGCGTGACCTCCTGCTCCATCCGCCGCTCGAACGTCGCGATGAAGCGTTTTCGGGCCCGATCCGTCAGATTGCACGCTCCCGCCGAGCGCACGAAATCCTCCGGCTGCACCTCGCCGTTGTTGATGGCCATGATCACGGTCGAATCGGCAACCAGGGGCCGAAAGGGCTCCATCATGTCCAGGGCCAGGGCGGGCCTTCCGAAGCGCGGCTGATGATAGAATCCCCGATAGGGGTCCAGCCCCACGGCCGAGAGGGTTGTCGTCCACTCGCGCGTGAGCATCGCATAGGCAAAGGAGAGCATGGCGTTGACCGGATCCTTAGGCGGCCTCCGGTTGCGGGTGGTGAAATCGAACCCCATGCCCGGACCGTTGCTGCGCAGCATCCGCGTGAAATGCTGGAAATAGCGGCTTGCCCCCGCCCCCTCGACTCCGAGCAGCGTCTCCAGCGAGTCGGCGCGCATCGCCTGGCGCATGTCTGACTGCATGGACAGGAGTAAATTGCCGGGCGCTTTTTCCTGCTCGCCCTCTCCCCGCCAGTTGCGCCGGAGCAGGGTGCGGCAGTTGGCGAGCTTGGCGACCACCCAGCGGCGGGCCAAGGCAAGACAGGTCTCCGGGTCGAAGCTGCATCGGTATTGGTGGGTGCGCGTTTCCACGTTGCGATGCCCGGTCCCGACGGTGTGCCCCAGGAACCACCCGCCGTAGCTGAGCCAACTCACCGGGATCTGACGGCGCAGGCATTCGTGCAGCGCCGCCGTCGTGATCATCGCGTTGCCGAACAAGACCACCTGGGACACCTCGTCCAGGCGCGCCTCGGCCACCTGCTGCTTGTCTTCCTCGATGAGGAGTCGCTCTCCCTCCTTGCGGACGTAGGCCCGGGGCGATTGCACGTACAGCGGCAGTCCCAGCTCCCCGGGCGGGAAAATGGGGCGAACCTCTCCGGGGA
>CAZGQL010000144.1:0-10165 GCA_964527905.1 uncultured Syntrophobacteraceae bacterium | reverse complement strand
CGCGAGGAAACGCACCTCGTCGGGCAGGCAGATCCCGACGAGCGAGCAGCGCGGACACTTGGGACTGTCGTCAAGCGGCGGGGGGACGAGCCCCGAGGCCGCATTTCCCTTGAGCGCCTCGATGGCCGAGAGGGTCCGTGCGATGAGATCCTCGTCGAGCGGGATGCGCACCCGTTCCTTGGAGGCAGTGAAATAAAGCACCCCCTGATCGCACTCAAAGCCATGTTCTCGCAGCAACAATCCCTGCGCGCAGACCTGCACCCGCTCCGGCTCATAGGCCCCGCCCGCCACGTGAGGTCGCTTGCCCCGCTTGTAGTCGACCGGCGTGACGACGCCTCCTTCCCCCTCCACCAAGTCGATCTTTGCCGTGATCCCCAGCCGCTCGGAGCTCAAGCTCACCGACCGCGCGTGGATCTTCGTCTCGTCCTCGGGCTGGTCGGGCAGGACGCCGCCGCCCACATCCACCCGCCGATGCCGGATCACCCCCTCCACGGTGAACTCGTTGTGCGCGAACTCCCCCTGCACCCACATGAGATAGGCGAGCCGAGGGCAATACACATGCTCGTTCAGCATCCGCACCGGGATCAGGACCGCCGGTCGACTCGCACCATCGCTCTGACAGGTTTGTGTAATGCTCAAAGCGCCTGCCTCCCCCTATTCATGGCGGAAAGACCACCGGTTCAAGATCGCAGCCATACGGGTCCCTTGAGGACTGATGTTGGAAATCCGCACCTATCCATCCAGAGGCAAAAGTGTACTTGGCCGAGAGCACCGTGGGCAGTTGATCCACGTCTCACGGAAGACACGGCTCCGCTTGGCCGGACCCTCGATAGTACGTTCGAGCAAGGGTACGCCTGGGCAGGGCCAAGACTATGGAAAGCGACTCCAAAGCGACAATGCACCTTGCGGGTCTTGCGTCGGGACCCGGCTACGGTGACACAACTCCAAGGGCAAGCAATGCGTGCTCCACTTCCGGAGGGAAATCCACCAACACGAAGTGGCTGTGGTGATAGAGGTAGTCTTCCCCGCTTTCATCGACGATCCTCAACAGATCCTCTTTTGCGCCCAGTTCGTCCGGAATGACCTCGTAGATCTTCCTCAGGATCAGAGATGCCTCGTAATCCGTATTGTCAACGCAAATGGCAAATCGTTTTCTACCCATCGTCATGGCCTCATTCCAGGATGCGTTTGATCTTAATGTCTTTTCTTCCAATCCCATGAGCTTCATACCAGTGTAGCTCGACCCGCCTGACGGATCCATTGGGTAGCCGAACTCGAGCTGTGCCCTTGAGCTTTCTCCATCGCCCCGCCCCATGCGTTTTCTCGAGATAGCCGAGGCTTCGGATGCCGCTGCCTTCAGCGATGACTTCAATGTCTTTGATGGGTCCGATAATCTCGATTTTCACACGTATCCCACTTCATTCGCCGCACTGAGCGGCCACCGCACGGAGAACCACGCCCATTTCGCTTCGGGCGATCCTCCCAGCATGGCACCTGCACCAAGCCTCGCACTCCTCATGTGGGCGAGAGCCTGCGGAATCCTTCGTAGTGCAGAACCTCAGACCGGATAAGCCGGAGCGAAGTTCTTGTAATACTTGTTTGGTGCGATTCGCTCACAACGGTACACCTCAGTTATGCCCCTTTTCATCAGACGATCCCTGTCGATCGGATTGCTCGACAATTCGGGCAGGGAGAGTATTGACCTAATGATCGCGGGTGTGACAGGTGTCTCCCATATCGGCCAGATGAAAGCATCGTGTTGCCGAGAGGCTTTGGGAAAGCCGGTGGTCGTGACTCCCCGGATCTGTGGCTGGACGGGAAGAAGCGCCAGCGCCTCCAGGGCAAGAGCGTTGGCTCCACGCATGGACCGCAAGCCAAATTTCTTGTTCGATGCCGGGCTCGGATCATACCAACGCAACGCGTACCGCTGATCCTCCAACGGATCCCAGCGAAGGCTCGAACCCTCGTCTTTGTATTGCCAAGTCTCAAACAAGGTAACGCGAAGGTCCTCCAACGTGGTGGCTTTTCGTATGGCCAAGGCATAGGCCGTTAGGCCCTGTCCGCTGGAATCGCCACTTCGAACCATACGTAAGGCCGTGTCGAGAAAAGCGCCCTCCTTGTCACTGTGCGCATCGCTGCCGAATCCGGCCAGCAGGTCCGCCATTCGCCGTCGCTCTGGTGCCGAATGGAGTTGCTCTTGGCGCATCGCTTCGTGGAGCCTATCCCGCAAAAAGGGGAACTTGGTGTCGATTTCGAAAGGTCCGTCAGAGGCGCTGACCAAGTTCGCGTGCAAACTTGCCACGAATTCTTGCTGATCACCGTCAAATCCCTCAATCTGGGGCCGCCAACCCGCACCAGTACGATGCCAACATATTGTTGCCTCCGGGCAAAATTGACTGGAGCACGAAGCAACTCCCAGCAATGACAGAAACCCCAGGGGATTGCTGCCATCCAGCCCCGCAAGGACAATCGATGTGCCCATCATCCCGTCTCCTGCATGTGAAGTGCTTCCCATTCGCTCCTGCGGTGGTCCGCCAGTCGCAATAAGGCCTCGAGCCAGGCGAGCCCCCACCAGCCATACCGTCGGGTGAGACGCCAGAACCGCTCCGCAGGACCGGCATCCAGCCGCTCCAGTCCTGTTGCGCTGGAGGCGCTGTAGGTGCGTCCCCCCGACTCCATCGTCACCTGAACCGGTTGAGGGTCGTCGACAACGGGAGCGAAGGGGCGGCAGTAGCCGTGGTGGCTTTCCACCAAATGCAGGAGAAGATCTCGCAGGTCTTTGTCCTCAGGCAAGGCTTCCGGTGCCGATTCGAGCAACCGCACGGAGAGCAGTTCGTGTCTCCCACCCTCGGGATAACCGGCCCTTATTCTGGCCCTGCGGCTTTCCACCGGTCCCTCGGGCATGCCGAAGGATTTGGCAAGCAGCGGGCCTCGAGCCCATGGGTTGCCGCCACGGAGCCAAGCCTGAAATCTGGGGTCGGCTTTCCCCAGGTCGTGTCCCCACCCTGCCGCTTCAAACAGTCCGACCCAGTCTTCGGGCAAACCACAGAGCCGAGCGTGCCTGGCTGCCAGCTCCGCCACACCTTCCAAGTGGCCCTTCCCTTCCGGACCCGGAAGCAGCCAGGCATGGGAGCCTCCCGATGCGGATACGTCATCCTCGTCGCTGAACGACGCCGTTTCCGTCTCATGCAGGTTGAGCCGACGAGTGCCGAGGATGAACAGGCCTCCCGTGGGGTGCGGGAAGATCCCACCGGCGAGCCGTGGGTCGCCGGCGAGGTTCTCCGCCAACTGCTTGAGCCAGTCCCATCGGGGCGATTCCAAGCCAGCGCTCCACTGGGACAGGGCGGTTCTCAGGTCGTCGACGAGGTCTTCCCGGTCATCGGAGTCGAGCCGGCCGGCTCCCGTTTCCGCGAGTGTTCGCAATGGTTGGCTTTCGGGCCATTGCCCGAGAACTTCCGGGTGCAGGCGCAGGATGGCCCGATCACGCATCATCGCGTACGCCCGCTCCCCCCAATCGGCCACGGGGAGCCTGCCCAGCGTGCCCAGTTCGTCCCACCCTCCAAGCGCTTTGGGAATAACGAGGACATCTCCCGGTCTCAACGCATCGGGGCTCCGAAGAACATCGATTTGACCGCGACCCTGCCAGCGAACGGCGACACGTGACGTTTTTCCAGCATCACGGGAGCTTTCGCCATCGAGGGCTTCCCCTTCCACGTCAGCCCCGTCCCCGCCATCCAAACCGGCCATCCACCGGCGCATTTTCCCGAAGGGAACCGCGAGACATTCGGGTGGGGACGGAGGACACCGGGTCAGGACCTCGGCCCAAGCCTTCTCATCGCCGATCAGGTCGGCGCGCCAGCACACCTGCACATCGGCGGGGCCGCTTTCAGAACCATGAAGGAACAGAGCCACCTCGGGCGACGGCCAGGGCTCCGGGGAAGTCTGCGCCAAGGCGTCCACGTGGGCCGGCAGCAGCACCGGCGCGTGCCGGCTCGGTGCGTTCAAGCTTAAGAGCTGGTCTCCCGTGGGCAAGCGTTTGTCGAGCTCGGCGATGCCGAAGTCGACAACGCCACCCTCAGCTTGGTCCACGAGCCATTGCCAAGTCTTGGCGAGGGAAGTTCCGTAAACGGGATCCTCATCACTCTTTTCGCTTTGATCCGCACGAATGACAATGACGCCTTGAGCCGGAATGGCGCGCCCCATGCGGTTCAGACGCCCGAAACGCTGACGCAGGGCATCGAGGCCGGCGCACTCGGTCACAAGGAGATCGAAGTCGAGGTTGGCTCCGACCTCGAGGGTCTGCGTCGCGACCACAACCTTCGGACGAGGCAGACAACGGCTCAGTGAACTCTCCGCTGAGAGCTCGGTCAGCTCTCCCTGGACGTGATCATCCTTGTCGATGGGGCGCATGCGACCGGTGAGCAAGGTGGCATCGAAACCGAGATCCGCAAGCTTTGCATGAACCAGCCGGGCTGTGTCCACACGGTTGCAGAAGACGACGACGGCCGGCGGGCTGTCGGGACTCTTGATCGCCCATTGCTCAACGATCTCCATCGCCTGCTGGACCAGGAAATTTGCCAGCTCCTGTCTCGCCTGGGCATCGTCTTTTCCCTTGGCCTGCTTCGCAACGGCCAGCCGCGTCGGCTTGGAGGCGAGCTGCCGCTTGCCGAGGGGATGCCCCGGATCTTCACCCTCCCCCGAAAGGTCTTGAAAGACGTCCAAACCGGCGGGTGGTGTGGCGCTCATGACGGTGACCCAGAAGGGTGAGGGGAGAGGATTCTCCGCCCATCCGCGATAGCGCGTGACGGCCTGAAGGGTTTCCAGGAAAGGCTGGGCGCAATGGGCTTCATCCAGCAGGATCAGGCTGTCGTTGGCGATCAACCCGGCATGGATCGGCCTCATGCCGTGCCCGGGACCGTAGGCGCGAAACAGGAGACGTGAGCCGACCTGGTCGACGGTGCTCGCGACAACCATTGGCTGAGTCGGTGACTTGGCCCAAGCGTCGGAACGCAGAATACCGCCCCTCAGTTCGAAGGCCGCCAGTGGCACATCGCTCCCCGCAAGACGGCGCAGCCGGTCGGCCACTTCCCTGAGAATGCCCCGTTTGGCCTCACGCAGCTTCACGGCCAATTCTCGAGACCTTTGATGGGCCTCGTCGACGATCACCCTCCGATCCACCACGAAGAAGATGCGTCTCGGAGCCGTGAGCGGCCTTGAACTTTCAAGTCTTTCAGCCTGGACCGCGAGGCAGTACACGGCGATATCCATGCAGGCGGTCTTCCCCGAGGCGGTAGGCAATGCGACAGCCTGAGGCCACGGGTTCGTCTCATGGGTCAGGACTCGTTGCGCCAAGGCCAACTGCCACCCAAACGGCTCCCGACCCCAAAGGGCTTTGAAGAAATCGGCAAACGCAGCGGTTGTCAGCTTACCCATTTCCATCTCCCCCCTGGTATAGGGGACGGCACAGGCCATAGCCCCGAAATCTGCCGGCTCCGATGATCACCGGCCCTTGAACGGGTTCAGGGAAAACGATCAGGGCGTGGGCATGGTGCATGCGTCCACCGTCTCGTTTTCGACTGATCCAGGGAAACTCATTGCTTCTCGGCACCCCCTGGACCATGGAGACCGGGTGCAGCAGCACTTCCACGGGACGGGGCAGCCCGATGCGCTCACAGGATTCCTTGACTGACTCGGCGGCCCGTTCCCACTTGGTCGGCCCGTCGAAGTGACGGTCGAGGACCACGGGGGTCACGCTGGCCCAACGAACGGCGGGGCCGGTCCAGGTTTCGGCGTTGAGGCTGTAGGGCGGTTTTTCTCGAGTTTCCAGTTCTACCATGCATTCCAGCCATTCCCCATCGAAGAGCTTGATCCCGAGGGGGAAACCCTGATCGTCGTAAAGCCACGGCACGAGCACGCGGGCCGTTTCCTCTGGGCTTATGGCACGCGGCACGGCCAGCGCCACACCCATCAGACGCCCGTCGGCGTGCTCCCGCCCCACGAACGGCAGAGGGAGGAAGGCGACGTGAGGATCCCTGCTTGGCTGCCCCCGTTCGTCATGACCCGAGACCCACTCGGGAATGGGCTCCGGACAGGCCTTGAGGACGGCCCCCCGCAAGGCCTGCGTGACCTTCAGCGTGGCCGGAAGCGGCAGCCGTTTCCCCGATACGAAGGAGAGGACCACGAACCGGGGGTCGAAGACGCTCCCGGGCACCTTCGCCTCGGGCTCGGTCCGCCGCGATGAGTACCCCTGCCAGAGTCCCGGTTCCGGCCGCAGGCTGGCGGGTTTGCCATCGGGGAATTCCTCATCCAGCCGCTGTTTGAGGGTGGCCTTGAGCTTACCCTTTGCGTTATTGCACAGTACCTCCAATTCCGCGTAGGCGATGCACCGGTCGCGGTTGCAGCGTCCCTCGAGGAACGCGAGACGACCTGGGCCGAAGATGCGCAATCGATACTCGGCCGTCCCGGAGACCGGGACCAGATTGGCTTGCGGAGGGGCATCGGTTACCCACATCTGGACCAGGGAGGCCGAATGGCCGATGGAGGTGACCTTGCTGCAGAGGGAGGCCAGAGCAGGTCGATGCGCTTCGAGGAGAGGTTGCTCCCAGACGAGATGGACAACCGGATCCCTCGGGATCGCCACCGGAAACGAACGCGGTTGACGAGCTCGAAACTCCGGGAGAAGGCTCAGCCCAACTTCCTTGAGACCTTTCAGCCCGTCTTTTCCGTTCCTCAATTTGTCCTCGATGGTCTTGGCCCTGGCCATACCGCTGTCGTTGACTGGAACATAGTGGCTGACCACACTGCGCAAATGCGTCATCTCGAGGGACGTCGCCAACTTGGGTGGACCCTGCTCTTCCAGCCACTCCAGCACCTTGCCCTCACCGGAATCCCGCCCCGTTTCAAACCAGGCAGCAGCCAGCGCCATGAACACCCGGTCCGGGTGCGGGGGCCATTCGGCCCGCTGTTTGCCGGCACCATCCGCCGCCGCCATGGCCCATCCCATGAGATAGCGAATGCCGAGCCCGAACATCACTCGTCTCCTTCCGCCTGATGCATGGCGAGCTCCTGGCTCCTGGCCACGAGCTTGATCAAATCGTCGGACGGGACAAGCTCGATTTCATCCTCCCAGGGGAGCCCAAGTTTTTTCGCTTTTTCCACTGCAGCATTAAAAATGCTGATAGCGCTAATGGCTGGAAGAGTGAAACGCCTATGCTCCCCATTGAAAGGGTGATCCAGCAGTTCCCAAACGAACTCTTCGACGGGATGAAGTTGGCAGCGGGAGCGCAAGTCTGCACCAGCCTCTTGCATCAGAGTGATACCCAGCAAAGCCATGGCGGCCAGAACGGTGCGCGCAGCTAAGTTGACCTCAGGGTCTGATTCATGTGTATTTATCAGGGGGAAATGCAAACGGCGCAACGCGCTGAGGGAAAGGACACTCGTTTGCTTTGCATATAACATGGTGAAACCACCCTTAATACGAGGCCTTCTTACCACCCTGCCATTATCGAGAACCTCGTCAAAGATGATCGCGTTGCTCTGATTTCTAACAAATGAATAATCAGGGGTTACATTCCCGTGGTTTATCTTTGATGGCGCTCCCTGGTCTTGATCTTTGGATTCGTCATACGCAACAAGTTTTCCCTTACTGAGCCCAAAAAGTGCTGGTTTTCCGCCGGTTGTTTCTGCAAGCGAGGGTTCTGTAGTCCACCTACCATCTTTTTTACGGAATACAGGCCCAGAGGCTCGGCTAATACCGAGCGGGTCGATCCGGCTACCCGTGCTGATACCATCTTGTACGCCAAAACCAACTATCTCTGACACGAGTGCCCTTTGGAATTTGGCTCCGAGACCGCCACGCGGGCCGGTGGAATCCCAAAGGCCGAGAAACAGCGCAGTTGGATTGATGCCGAATAATCCGGTGGCATTCCGCGTATCGGCGCTATCGAGCACCTTGCCTTGTGCTGTTTGCCTGAACGGCGTGTTGACTATCATGCTGTCGCGAAATATGGCATCAGCCAATCGATGCGGTGCTTCAAGAGAGGTGACGACTATACCCTTTCCATCTAGGGACTTATCTTTAAAGTGTGCTTTCAGATTCTTCGGCTCGAATCGCACAATCACCAGGGGGATGTTGATTTGCTTTCGCCGATGGGCCTCTAGGAGAGAAAGTTCGATGCGATTCGCCTGTGATTGAACTGAATCCAAGAGCACGCAATCCACAATTTCACCGTTCTCGACGACCCGCTTTTCAACGGCGTACTTGCCCCCCTCGTAGGTGGGTGGAAAAACCTTGTCGCCCACCCCACCGGCCGGCTGATACGTTGTCACACAACGGAATGCGGCCGCCATGCCGCCCATGGCTTCTCTTAGAATCTCCAGCGTAAGCTTCTGCATGACTTGCTCCTTCCCTTTGGCTCAACGAATGTGGAATCCAGTGGTGAATCAGACTGTTCACACCTCCTGCCACACCTTCACGTACACCCGTTCCCACGGCGGGGCGTCGGGGTCGATGTCCGTGATGCGCGCGTGGAGGGAGACGGACTGGTCGGCGAGGGCGGCCGGGATGGCGTTGCACGACCTCGGGATGTAGCCCAGCTTGTGGCCCTCCATGGTGTGGACGGCGACGGCCAGCTCGTCGTAAGGGTTTTCGGGCTCCCTTACCAGGAGCAGGCGCTGGCTCACCCTCAGGCGACGGAAGACGTCCCGCCGCATGCCCTCGTGGTACTGGAACCCCGCGACGGGGGTTTCCAGAAGCTCGACGGCCCGCGCCGCCGGTTTGTCCGGCCGCCCGGGAAGAAACGGGAGGAGCCCCGTGAGGCCCAACATCCTGAAAAAACCGCGTCGTGATAGCATCGTTGATTCTCCCTTTCCATCCGATCCCTGGCGCCAGGTCCGGAAGACCCGCCTACAGCAGCAGGGTCTTTCAGGCCCGCCCGATGCCGAGGCAAACATTTTCCTCGCCACAATAGGCGTACCACACCACCTCCCCCAGTCTGTGTCCTAGGTGCGATATTTTTTGACCATCGCGGCGATTTCCCTCTTGACCCGCTTGCGGAGCCATTGGGGCGCCAGGACTTCCACATGGGACCCATACTTGAGGATCTCCATGAGAATTTCCGTCTCATGGGATACGGGGAGTGTGAGGTCCAGATCACCGGCTTCGGTCTCCACCAGACGTTGCTCCGGATGCCAACGCTGCCCCCTGGCCCAGCGGGCAAGATCGCTCGAAAACCGCAGCGTCACCTCGAAGCGGTCCCGACTGTGAAAGATGCCAAAGGTTTCCTCCAGGAACGGCAGCCATTGCGATGCCTCCCGCCGCTGGAACGGCTCGGCCTCCAACCGGCAATCGGACATGCGAGCTAGGACGAAATCGCGCCAGTTCCGCCGGAGGCGGCACCAGGCGATGAGGTGCCAAGCTCCCTGGTAGTTCAGGAGATGGTGCGGCTCGACGGTTCTCGTGGTGCACGCGTTCGAGTGGGGGGAATAGTAACAGAGGGAGAGAGGAAGGCAGTTCACCAGGGCGGTGACGGTGTGCCCGAAGATGTCCGCGTCACAAGGGGTGACGGCGGTCCAGCGAAAGGAAAATGCGGAGTCGAGGTCCAGGGCCCCCGGCAGATTTTCAGACAGAAGCGTTCCCAGGCGAGCCACCACCTTGTCGAGCTCCCCGCCCAAGCTCCCCGCCGCCGCGTCGGTGAGCAGCTTTCGGGACACCAGGAGGGCCAGGATCTCGGCCTCGCTCAATCGGGTGACCGGCAGCCGATAGGCCGCATCGATGTAGTCGTAGCCCCGACGCCCACGGTCGTATTCGAGCGGGGCTCCATAGCGATCCCGAAACGTCTCGATGGAGCGCTGGGCGGTCTTCACGCTGCACTCAAAGGCGCGGGCCAGGGTAGTGGCGTTGGGGTAACGGCCCCTGCGGACCTCGAGGTCGAACCAGACGAATCGCTCGAAATAGAGTCGATCGCCCATGGCGGCTCCGTCGTGAGGGGGATCTGTCGTGCGTCAAAAGAGCGCTCGTCGCGAGCAAAGACCTGCTGCCGATGAGAAAAAACCAAGAGGAGGATTCTGTAAAGCGGATTATGTCGGGACCCGCGGATTTTTCAACTTGTGCCCTAAATTGAGCGATTCTTCCGCGACAGGCCGTGCTATTTACATCCATGCAAAT
>CAZGQL010000143.1:0-11871 GCA_964527905.1 uncultured Syntrophobacteraceae bacterium | reverse complement strand
GCCTCCACCAGCAACTACGCCACCTGGAGCGACATCTCGAATACCACCTGCTCGGAAACCATCTCTTCAAGAACGGCAAGGCCCTCATCTTCGGGGGCCTGTCGTATCGTGGACGGGACGCCGCCCGATGGCTTCGAAAGGGCTTGCGGATCGTCACCCGGGAGCTATCCGAACAGATCCTGCCCGACGGGGGGCACTTCGAGCGCAGCCCCATGTACCACAGCATGATCGTCGAAGACTGCCTCGATCTGCTCAACGTCTGCCGCTCCGCCGACCCACCCGAATGCCGGGCGTTCGCCGACACGCTGGCCGAGGTCCTCCCGGACATGCTCCGGTTCCTGGTCGGGATGACGCACCCGGACGGGGAAATCGCTCTCTTTAACGATGCCGCTTTCGGAATCGAGCAACCCCCAGCCGTCCTGGCGGGCTACTTTCAGCGCCTGATGACCTCTGGCGTGCACGGCGGCAAAGCCGAGGCGGATCGGGTCGGCCTTCCCGCTGAGCGCTGCTGGTCATTTCCCCACAGCGGGTATTTCGTAATGGCGCCGGCGGCCGGAGACCGCCTGATCGTCGACTGCGGGCCGGTGGGACCGGACTACCAGCCCGGCCACAGCCACTGCGACACCCTGAGCTTCGAGCTCTCCCTGGGAGGGCGTCGGGTGATCGTGGACTCGGGGTGTCACCAGTACGAGGAAGGAGATATTCGACAATATAATCGAGGCAATAGAGGCCACAACTCCGTAACCCTCGATGGGTGCGACCAGTCCGAAGTCTGGGGCGCCCACCGCTGCGGCCGCAGGGCGAAGCCGCTTCACGCGGTCCTGGAGCAGCGACCGGACGGAGTGCTGGTTTTCGAGGGAGCCCACGACGGATACCGCCGGCTTCGCGGCTTTCCGGTCCACCACCGACGCATTGTCTGGTCCGGAGCCACCATTCGGATTGAAGACCGTATCGAGGGATGCGGGACCCATTCCGTGGAGCTTCGCCTCCACATTCATCCTGCGCTGGGGGTCGAGGTCAGCTCCGGGCAGGCCCTGATCCGCGATGCGGCTGGAGCTGTCGCAATGGTTGAGCCGGTAGGGACGGGGACGATCTCCCGTGATTCGGGGTGGTACTGCCCCGAATTTGGCAAGCGGGAGTCCTGCACCGTTTTGAAGATCGTGGTGGAACAGGTGAGGCTGCCGTTTTGCGGCGGCTGGGTGCTGAAGGACTTGAGTGATGCACATTCTCTTTCTGACTCACTACTTCCCGCCTGAAGTCAACGCGCCCGCTTCCCGGACGTTCGAGAACGCCAAACGCTGGGTGAGAGCCGGTCAGCAGGTAACGGTTCTGACCTGCGCTCCCAATCATCCCCGGGGAGTGGTTTACCCCGGATACCGGAACGCGCTGTGGCAGTGGGAAACTTTGGACGGGGTCCGCGTGCTGCGCGTGAAGACCTACCTGAGTCCCAACAAAGGCTTCTTGGGAAGGATTCTGAGTTACCTGTCCTACATGGTCGCCGCAACGCTGCTCTGCTCGCTGGTCCGGGGGGTAGACTTGGTGGTTTCGACCTCACCCCAGTTTTTCTGCGGCATGGCGGGTCTTTGGGTCTCGCGCCTCAAGCGGAGACCCTGGGTGCTGGAGATCCGCGACCTCTGGCCCGAGAGCATCATCGCCGTCGGGGCCATCCGGGACCGCCGGGTGATCCGGCTCCTGGAGAGTCTGGAAACGTTTCTGTACCGCCGGGCGGACCACCTGGTTTCCGTGACGCATTCCTTCAAAGAGCACATCCTGGGCCGGGGTGTTCCCGCGCACCGCATTTCCGTGATCACCAACGGCGCCGATCTGGACCAGTTCCAGCCCCTGCCGAAGGAGAACGTCGTGCGACTGGATCTGGGGCTGAACGGCAAATTCCTGGCCTCCTACATCGGCACCCACGGAATGGCCCACGGTCTGGAAACCGTGCTCGAAGCCGCCCGTATTCTCAAAGAGCGTGAGGACATTTCCTTCCTGCTCATCGGCGACGGGGCCGAGCGCGAAGCCCTGGTGCGCAAACGAGACGCGCTCGGACTCAAGAACGTGATCATGCTGCCCCAGCAGCCCAAGGAGACCATGCCGGCCTTTCTGGCGGCTTCGGACGCGTGCATGGTGCTGCTCAAGCGCCAGGATCTTTTCAAGACGGTCATTCCCTCGAAGATGTTCGAAGCGATGGCCATGGAGCGACCCGTCATCCTGGGGGTCGAGGGCGAGAGCCGGGCCATCATCGAGGCGGCACGATGCGGGGTGTGCATCGAGCCCGAAAACGCCGAGCAGCTCGCCGACGCCGTGCGTCGCATGAGCGGCGATCCCGGTCTTGCTCGGGAGCTCGGCCGCAATGGACGGCAGTGGACCGTAGACCGATACAGCCGAGACCACCTCGCCACGAAATACCTCGAGATCCTACAGTCCCTTCGTTAGTCCCGCAGGGCTCCCCGCTCACGGAGGCCAGCGCCCGTCCCGAACCCTTTGGAGACGCATGCATGATCGATCGAGTCCGCCAGGATGTCTTCCCCGTCTTGATCGTCACCGTTCCCGCGGTAATCTACGCCATGTTTTTGGGATGGCTCTACTCCCCCGCCTTCAGGGTGATGGTGTCCTGGTGGGATCGGGAGGATTTCAATTACTGCTACCTGGTGCCCTTCGTGGTGGCGTACATCCTGTGGGAAAAGCGCGCGGAATTCCTTGCCGTGCCCAGTCGGCCCTCCTGGAGGGGGATGGCGGTCGTGGGCCTCGGACTGGCCGTATATTGGCTCGGCGAGCTCGGGGGGGAGTTCTTCACACTCTATTTTTCCTGCTGGCTCGTGGTCGTCGGGCTGTGCTGGATTCATTTCGGCTGGAACAGGCTTCGCGTGCTTGGGTTTCCGTTGCTCCTGCTGGTGACGCTCTTCCCCATTCCAGACTTTCTCTACCGCCAGCTCTCCGTCAACTTGCAGCTCATTTCCTCCGAACTGGGCGTCGCCGCCATCCGGCTGATCGGCATGACGGCCTACCGCGAAGGCAACATCATCGATCTCGGCTTCACCAAGCTCCAGGTGGTCGAAGCCTGCAACGGGCTGCGCTACATCTTCCCCCTGCTGGTGTTGGGAATGATCCTGACCTACTTCTTCCGGGCGGCCCTCTGGAAACGCCTGGCGCTGATCGCCGCCGTGGTGCCCCTGGCCATCGTGATCAATTCCGGCCGAATCGCTTTTGCCGCGCTGTCCCATCAGCTCTGGGGAGCCACCGTCGCCGAGGGAATCCTGCATGATTTTTCCGGCTGGGCCATCTTCATGGTTTCCCTCACCATCCTGCTCGGTTTCCAGTGGCTGCTCTCGAGGCTGCCCCCTCGTGATGCGACCTCGTCACGGCGAGACGCTCCGGATGCGACGCCAAACCCCGCCGAAACGCCGCGGATCGTCTCGCGCGACCCGATGGCGCTGCGGCCCGCCCGCCCCCTCGTCGCGCTGCTGCTCATCGGTGCCACTCTAGTGCTTTCCAGCCAGATTGAGTTCCGGGAGCGGATTCCCATCAACCGGCCCCTCGGCGGCTTTCCCCTGGTGCTGGGGGATTGGAACGGCACGAAGGGAAAGCTCGAGGAGGAATACCTCAGGGCGCTGCAGTTCAGCGATTACACCCTGATCGACTATCGCAGGGGACCGGATGAAACCGTCAACTTCTACGTCGCGTACTACGAAACCCAGCGCAAGGGGGAATCCATCCACTCGCCGGAAACCTGCCTCCTGGGCGGCGGGTGGGTCTTCAAGGAAAAGGGGCGGATCGCGTTTCCGCTCGCTGCGGACACCGGACGAACCATCGTCGTCAACCGGGTGGTGATGGAAACCCCTGGGTCGGCGATGGTCGGCTATTTCTGGTTTCCTCAGCGCGGCAGGATTCTGACGAGCGCCGTCGAGTTGAAGCTCTACAACTTCTGGGATGCCCTCACCCGACAGCGCACCGATGGAGCCCTCGTGAGGGTTCTCACCCCCATCCGCAGCCAGGAATCCATTGCGACGGCCGATGCCCGACTTCAGGACTTCGTGCGGGAGGCGACCCCCGTTCTCGAGGGGTTTCTTCCCGGTACCCAACTCGATTAAGTCCCGTGTCCGCCGGTCCTTGGGCCGGCTTATGAGCCTCTGACTTCCGATGGTGTTCCTGTCTACACTCCTGCTCGCGGTCTTTGTGACGATCGCCCTGATCCCCCTTTGCAGTCGATTGGCGTTTGTCCTACACGCCGTCGATCTGCCGGACCCGAGGAAGGTCCATACGCGGCCCACACCGCGGAGCGGGGGCATCGCCATGGCCCTTGGGGTCTTCGTGCCCGTGGTGCTCTGGGTCCCCCTCGACCAGTTCTCCCGCGCGTTCCTGGTGGCCGCGGCCGTCATCGTGGCTTTCGGGCTTCTGGACGACATTCGGAGCCTGTCTTACCAGGTCAAGTTCGCCGCCCAATGGATCGCAGCATTGATCGTGGTGCTGTGGGGCGGGGTCGAGATCCGGAGCCTTGGGGACCTTCTCCCCGCCGGCCGCCTTGTGCCCCATTGGATCGGCGCGGCTTTGGCCACCCTCGCCATCGTCGGCGTCACTAATGCCATCAACCTCTCGGACGGACTGGACGGACTGGCCGGCGGCATTTCCATGCTGGGTTTCATCGGCATCGGCTTTGCCGCTTACGAATCCAACGACCTCAACACGACGTTGCTGGCGACGGCCGTGATCGGGGCCATTTTCGGGTTCCTGCGATTCAACACCCACCCGGCGAACCTGTTCATGGGCGACGCCGGAAGTCAGCTTCTGGGATTTTCGGCCATCACCCTCTCCCTCAGGGTCAGCCAGGGCCCGGGCGGCCTAAGCCCCCTAATGCCGCTTCTGCTCCTTGGCTTTCCCGTCCTGGACACCTTGGCGGTGATGCTCGAACGCATCGCAGCGGGTCGTTCGCCCTTCAAGCCCGACAAGAACCACTTCCATCACAAGCTGATGCGTCTCGGCTTCGACCACAAGGAGGCCGTGCTCACCATCTATCTCCTGCAGTCCCTGCTGGTTTCCCTCGCGTTCCTGCTGCGCTTTCAGTCCGACCGGCTCTTGCTGGGGATCTACGTTGCCTTTTCCGGCCTCATTCTGAGTGGGTTTCACGTGGCGGAGAAGGCTGGCTGGAAGCGGCGGCATCACGATTTCATCGACGGATTCCTCAAGGCAAAGCTCCGCAAAGTTCACGGCGAGGCCCTCCTGATCCGGACGTCCTTTCGAGTCGTGGAAGCCGGGCTCCCGCTCCTCCTGTTTCTCACCTGGCTCATTCCCGGATCGATTCCAGTAACCCTTTCCGGGGTAGGGTTGGCTTGCGCCGTCATCCTGGGGCTGATCTGGCGTTACCGCTGTGAGTGGATGGGTGGGGCGCTGAAGACTACGCTGTACCTGTCCATCCCATTCGCGGTCTATCTGAGCGACACGAGCGCCTCGAGCCGACTTCCCGGGTTCGCCATCGACCTGTACAACAGTCTCTTCGGTATCCTCGTGCTGTTTGTGCTGCTGACGCTCAAGCTCACGCGCCGCAACAAGGGTTTTCGCACGACCCCCATGGATTTCCTGACCATTTTCGTGACGCTGGTGGTGCCCAACCTTCCCGATCCCCAGCTACGCCAGTATGGCATGGGGCTGCTCTCGGCCAAGATCATCGCCTTTTTCTTCAGCTACGAGGTCCTGATGGGGGAGCTCCGGGGCGAGTACAACCGGCTCTATGCCGTCACGCTCGTCACTTTGCTGACCTTGGGTCTAAGGGGGATTCTCTAAGAGGCTGTTGCAAGACTCGCATGTGGCTCCGTACCCCCAAAGCCCAAGAAGGATAGAACCCGCTTTTTCGATGGCCTACGAGCCCAGGTTCCGCGTGCATCGAGGGATTAAAAGGTCTTGCAACAACTGCCTAAGGAAAGGCGGAAGAGGAGACAGACATGAAATCAAGACATCACACCCTTCCATTCTTTCGGTGGGTGGCGGCCCTGTGCCTCTGCTTGGGTTCTCTGCAGGGGGTCCAGGCCGAAGAGTACCGCATCGCCCCCCCTGACGTTTTGGAGATTTCCATCTGGGGAGAGCCTGAACTGCGTCGCGAAAACCTCATCGTGCGTCCCGACGGCAAAGTCTCCTTCCCGCTGGTGGGCGACCTCGAGGTTGCGGGAAGGACCCCCGAAGAGGTCCGGGAGCTCCTCGAGCAGGCGATCCAACCCTACATCCCCCAGGCGAAAGCCTCCATCATCGTCACCCAGATGGGGAGCATGCAGTTTTACGTGCTCGGAAAGGTCGCCAAACCGGGCATGTTCAACATCCATACGGAGCTGAGCGTCCTCCAGGCCCTGACCATGGCGGGCGGCCTGACACCCTTCGCCAAGGAAAGCGACATCGTGATTGTCCGGACTCAGGGAGGCCGGACAATCCGCCTTCCCTTCCAGTACGACCAGGTCAAGGCTGGGCGGAAACTCGAGCAGAACATCATCCTGCAACGGGGCGACGTCGTCCTGGTCCCCTGACGACGGAGCCGTCGAACGAAGGGTTTCGAAACGGCCGTCCAATGGGATGCCGTTTCTCGCACCATCCCCCATCCCCCTCGAAGGAAACGCCCCATGCACGTCTTGTTGATCGCCGGAGCACGGCCCAATTTCATGAAAATCGCACCGCTCTATCACCGTTCCCTCGAGACGGACGGGGTTGACTGCCGCATCGTCCACACCGGACAGCACTACGACTACGCCATGTCCCAGGCGTTCTTCGAAGACCTCGAGCTTCCCGAGCCGTCGTTCTACCTCGGCGCCGGATCGGGGTCCCACGCCCAGCAGACCGCCCGCATCATGACGGCCTTCGAGAGTCTCTGCCTCCAGGAGAGACCCGATCTGGTGGTGGTCGTGGGAGACGTCAATTCCACCCTGGCGTGCGCCATCGTCGCCAAGAAGGCGATGGTGCCCGTCGCGCACGTCGAGGCCGGTCTCAGGAGCTTCGACCGATCGATGCCCGAGGAGATCAACCGGATCGTCACCGATGCCATTTCCGACCACTTTTTCGTGTCCGAGCCCAGCGGCTGCAAGAACCTTCTGGCAGAAGGCCAGCCGCCGGAGCGGATCCACTGGGTGGGGAACGTCATGATCGACAACCTCCTGAGCCAGCTCGAGCACCTGAAAAACGGCGCGGCAAGCCGCTTCGCCTCGGCGCCCATCAAGGACAAGCATGCCGTCTACGCGTTCCTGACCCTCCACCGCCCCTCCAACGTCGACTCCCGCGACGCGCTCGCGGAAATCGTCTCGGCCCTGAACGACCTCGCCAACGTCCTGCCGATCGTTTTCCCCGTGCACCCCCGGACCCGCAAAAAGCTTGAGGAGTTCGACCTCCACCTGTCCGACGCCATCGAGCTCCTGGAGCCCCTCGGGTTCCGAGAATCGCTCTTCCTCTGGAAGGACGCGCGTTTCGTCCTCACCGACAGCGGGGGACTCCAGGAGGAAACCACCGCCCTGGGCGTTCCCTGCGTCACGATCCGGGAAAACACCGAGCGGCCCATCACCGTGGAGGTGGGTACCAACGTGCTGGCGGGGACGAGACGGGAGTCCATCCTCGCGGCCGTGCAGGAATCCCTGGTCAAGGTCCGAACCGCTTCGGTCCCCCCCCTTTGGGACGGCAAGGCCGCTGAACGGTTCTGGAAGGTCCTGACCCAGACGGCATAGGCGGGATCCAGCACTCCCCCCAAAAAGGGACCAGGGATCCGGGCTTAGAGACCGCCGGGATGCAAACTCGTTACAGCGCCACACAATAAGGTGACCACGCCTCTCATGCGTCATCCCCGCATGCTTCTGGCGGGGATCCATACACTTGAACGCCTCTGGATTCCCGCCAGAGCCTGTCCCCGCAAGTACCGGACGGGGAGCACGCGGGCATAACGGTCCATTCGGACACCCGTTTGTGCGGCGGTATGCTTAGGAGCTCCGGGCACTCTCCGAGTCTCCTGTTATGCCACTCGGTCACGCCGGTTCGCCGGGTTGCCGTTCGTCTTGGTTGCGGACAGATTGTTGCGTGACGCTGTATTCAGCGAGGCTCTTCTCGGGACGGGTGAGTGGCGGAAAGCAATCCCGGACGACGCTCTGGAAGGGTCACGCTCGGGCGGGCATAGGCTTCCAGAGGCGAGACCCTGCCGTCCTTTCCGACCGTGTAAAACCCGAAATGGTGCGTGCCGCCCGCATCGGGTCGGACCCGCACCCAGCCTTGGCCCCGTGCACCGGAGAAGAGCGTCTTCCCTGCCGAAGGAGGTGTGTCGTAACTGGGCGGAAAGTCGAACTGGACGACCACCGTGTGATCGAACGCGGTCTGGGCGAAGTCGTACCATTCGAGGTCAATCCAACCCTGCTCGGGGTTCGGTACGACTCGGATGCCGCAGGGAGGCTGAACGGGGAGCTCATCGAGGCTGAGGGCGGCCGCCGCGTCCCGCCCGGCGAGATGATCGACCACGCCGTAACCCTGGCAGGAATTCCAGCGCTCGGGGTGATCGGCGTCAAAAAAAGAGGGCGCCTTCTGCGGGCAACGCTCCTCTAGCCTCGGGTGGCGAAGCGCCACGGCGCGTAGGGCCGCCCGCGCATCGAAGTAGTTCCAATTCGGGTGCACCGTTTGAAGATGCAGGATCATCCCAGCAAGACGGGCCGTCGCCACGCTGTCGGATTCGTGCACCGAATCGTAGTGGACCATCAGCTCCAGGCAGGGCGTGTTCCACACGTCGCGCAGCTGCCGGGAATCCCGCGCCGTCGCCACCAGCGGCACACTCTCACAACTCCCCCCGCCCTCCGGTCTGGCCGCGTGCACATAGCCGAACCGGTGTCCCCGCATCCAGGCCCCCCATAACGCCCGATCCGCAAGAGACTGATTGAAGCCCGACGTCGACTGGGACACCACGTGCTCGATGCCCCAGGCTTCCGCCGTCTCGATCCCCACCCGTGTGTCCCCCAGATAAAGCACCGGCACGTCGGACCGGCGCAAGTCCAGTCCGCTGGCTCCGATCAGGGACGACTGCATCGACACCCCGTGGTCGGCACAGGAAACGTCCGTCTTGAGCGGCAGCAGGAGGTTGGGGTCTTCCCGGCCGTAGACCGCGGAATCGACGAGGACGTTCATGAGCTTTCCCGCGTCGCACACCGAAGCGGGCGTCGCGACGTCCGTCACCATCGCCGGGAAGTTTTTCGCAGTGGGCGGATCCATCTCCAGGAGCCCGAAATCCCTCCAGTCATCCTGGAACCGCGGCGCGAACCACACCACCGTGAGGAGTCCTAGGGCCATGCAGACGGCCAAGAGACGATGCGTCCAGGAGACCGCGCGACGCAAACAAGGCGTTTCACGGCAAGGGATCGACTCTCGCACGATCTCTCCCGCATTCCTTTTCATGGCCCATGCACCCCCTGACCCCGACGGCAATTTGAATATCGACCATCGAGGCCCGGTTCTGAGTGACGCTCGTGTTACATTTGGGTGGCGATCGCCGGGGAGGTTGCGTGACGGCGCGTCGAAGAGGCGAGGCGATCCAGGGATTCATCGGGTGATGCAGCGCTTTTTCGGTCCCGCAGCGGGAAGAGGGCCGCGAAAGCTCCCACGCTCAGGGCGAATCCGTTGAACAGCCCCGAGACCACGGCACCGAGGGATCCGCCCAGCACGGGAAGAAGGGCGCCCAGCAGGTGAGCCCCTATGGAGCCCACGAGCGTGAGCTCGTGAAGGGTGTTTCGGGGCCGCTCCCCGGGCTCGACCCCGTTGCCCGCCCGGCAGGCGGTTCCATGGAGGATCTGATTGATGGATGCGCTCTGCACGAATAACCGGGCCGCCTCCTGTCCGGGACCGTATGCCAGCGCCCCCAGAGACCCCGCAACGGCAGCCCCGGCCGCGAGACGACCGGCATCCAGCAGGGTCGCCTCCATCTCCCCCGGCCGCAGGAGCCCCTCCCCGGGATCCGCCGGACCTTCCTCCAGGTCACAGAGCCCAGGCGGATCCAGGGCCAGGGACAGGCACATGAGGTTCGTCCAGAGCGCCTGAATCATGGCCGGTCCGTGTCCAACCCCCATGCCGCGATCGAGGAATTCGGTCATCAGGTCCAGATGGTTGGCCGTCAGCAGGAACCGGACGCTCTTTTGCATGTTCCGGTGGAAGGCCCGGCCCGTCGCGATGGCGACCATGACGGCCTGCAAGTCGTCATCCTCGATCACCAGGTCGGCGCTGCCTCGCGCCAGTCCCGCGCCGCCCGTTCCCATGGCCATGCCCACGTCCGCTACCTTGAGCGCCAGGACATCGTTGAACCCGTCGCCCACCATGGCCACGCCAAGCCCGGACCGCTGGTAGGCCTGCACGATCTGGAGCTTCTGGGTGGGGTTGAGCCGCGCGAACACGTGGGCCTGCGTCACGATGGTCTGCATCCCCGTTTCGTCCAGGCGTCTGAGGTCGGACGCGTCGAGGATCCGCAGCGGTGCCTCCCCGCTCAGGCGCAGTTCGTTCCCGATGTGCTGGGCCGTGTAGCTTTGATCTCCCGTGATCACGACCGTCCGGATCCCGGCACGGTGCAGGGTCTCGACCATCGATTTCGCTTCCGCTCGGAGCGGGTCTTCCAGCCCCACCAGCCCAACCCAGACAAAGTCCGATAGATCGGCGTCCGCCGGGTCCCCGGCGAGATCTTCCCGGCAAGCCACCCCGAGGACGCGAAACCCTCCCCCCGCCATCTTCATATTCTCGATCTCGATGGCGTCGCGCTCCTCATCGCTCAGCACCAGGGTCTCCCCATCCCGAACGAAATGGGAGCATCGATCGAGCACCTCGAGCGGGCTGCCCTTCATGACCCTCAAGAGCCCATGGTCTGCCTGGCGGTGTACCGTCACCATGAAGGCATGCTCTTCCGACCGATGGACGACCTCCAGGATGGGATGTTCCTCCCGGATGGCATCCACGTTCAAGCCCGCCAGATCAGCCAGCTCAACCACCGCTTTCTCGGTGGCCGACCCTTCCAGGGATCGGCACTCCTTAAGGTCCGTCGGATGGGCCTCATTGCACAGAGCCGAGAGACGGATCAGCAGGCTCAAGTCCGGATCGGCATGGACCCGGGTCTCCCAATCGACGCCGCCGACTCCGTCCCCCCCGACCTGGACCCACTTTCCCCCGGCACGAAGCTCCCTGGCCGTCATGCGGTTGTGGGTCAGGGTCCCCGTCTTGTCGAAGCACACCACCCGAATCGACGCCAGGTTTCCGAGGGCCCGCAAGCGCCGCACCAGCACCCGATTGCGCCGAAGGTCCCGATGTCCGCAGGCGAAGGCGCTGATCGCAACGGTCGAAAGCCCGGTCGGGACAGCCCCCGCAAAGAAGGCAAGCGATTCTCCCAGGATCGAGATCAGACCCCTTCCGCGCAGCAGCGACACAACGCCGAGCACGCCGCAGCCGACCGCCGCCACGGCCACAAGGTTATGACTGATCATCCTGAGGTCCCTGGCCATGAGGGCCTCGGGCGGGAACACCTCGCCGAGAAAACGCTGCAGCCTCCCGAGAACCGTATCGCGCCCGGTCGCCACCACCAGAGCCCTCCCGGTCCCGCCGACGACGAGGGTGCCCCGGAAAACCATGTTGGACCGCTCCGAGACCGGCAGGTCTTCCCGGAGGAGCGGCCCGGTGGTCTTGTAAACCGGCATGCTCTCCCCCGTCAGGGAGGCCTCGTCGACGGCGAGGGACCGCGCCCGGACCACCCGCGCGTCGGCCGGAACCCGGGACCCAGGCTGGAGCGACAGGATATCGCCCAACACCACCTCGTCGAAGGGGATCTCCACGATCCGCCCCTCCCGCAGCACGCGCGCCTGAAGGTCGACGGCCCCCCGAGCCGTCTCAAGCTCCCGTTCC
>CAZGQL010000142.1:0-12143 GCA_964527905.1 uncultured Syntrophobacteraceae bacterium | reverse complement strand
AGGACAGGTACACTGCATGTATGTTCGATGGCGCCACGCAGTACGGACTCGTGGCGTCCACCGGCAACGTGATTAAGGATCACGCCCGCGATCCGGACCTCAGGATCGAGCTGTTGACAACCCAGCACCAGGGCGGCAGCCGTCCGTGTCATTTTGGTCGCGTCCAGGACCAGGACTACGGGCGCGGCCAGCAGCTTGGCCAATTCAGCGGTGGAATAGCTCCCCTGAACATCCACCCCATCGTAGAGTCCCCGGTTGCCCTCGATCAGGCTGCCGTCACCGGCTTCGGAACGCCAGACGAAGGAACCGAGGATTTGTTCTGGTTTCATGAGAAACGGGTCCAGATTGTAACAAGGCCGACGGGCGGCTTGAGACAGCCAGCCGGCATCGATGTAATCCGGGCCCTTTTTGAACGGAATCACCCGCAACCCAAGTTCCAGTCGCCATGCAGCCAGAAGGCCGATCGAGACCACCGTCTTACCGGAGCCCCCCCGCAATGCGGCCACCATGAGTCGCGGTTTGTTGAAGACCATTCACCAACTCTCGGGAACGGGCAGCCACGCAGATGCTGTGGCTACCCGAATCGCGCTTAGAATTAGAACTTGAACTGGGTGGTGGTCCGCCACGTGGTCATGGCCAACCGGTAATCATCGATGTGCTCATGTTTGAATTCAAAGCCCGTCTTCTCGAAGAAGCGCTCCCAGCCGATCCGGTTGATCCACTCGCCGATACGCTCATAGCGGCGGGCCCCCGATGCATACGCTTCGACCATGGTGTGGATCATCTTCACGGTCGTGGGCCAGCGGGGCGGCTCGTTAGGAATATACGGAACGGCAAGCTTGGAGAACATGGGCGCCGACACCACGTTGGACACCTTGCCGCCAACCCACAGGGCCACGCCGTCGCCCTCGTCGTTGGCGAGGGGCAGGGCCGGGCACATGGTGTAGCAGTTCCCGCAGAACATGCACCGGGAGTTGTTGATCTCGATGCTCTTGAGTTCCCCCACCTTCTTGGGCTTGATGGCGGCCGTGGGGCACGCCGCGATGACCAGCGGGATTTCACAGACATTCTGCACGCGTTCGTGCTCGATGAAGGGCGGCTTGCGATGCACGCCGAGGATGGCGATGTCCGAGCAATGGACGGCGCCGCACATGTTGAGGCAGCAGGCCAGAGCGATACGTACCTGGGCCGGCAGCTTGTGGGAGCCGAAATACTCGAACAGGTCGTCCATGACGGCCTTCACAATTCCCGAAGCGTCGATAGCCGGCGTGTGGCAGTGGGCCCAGCCCTGCGTGTGAACGATGTTGGTGATGCTGTTGCCCGTTCCACCGATGGGGAACCAGTTCCCGCGCCCCTTGAGATCGGTGATGAGGGGTTGCAGCTTCGACTTGTCGGTCACGAGAAACTCAATATTGTTCCGGGTCGTGAAGCGCAGGTAGCCGTCGCAGTATTTGTCGGCGATGTCGCACACCTCACGAATCAGATCGACGGTCACGAGGCGCGCGGCGCCCACGCGGACTGAGTACAGCTCGGCGCCACTCTCGGCGACATGGAGCAGGACACCCGGCTCGAGGATTTCATGATATTTCCACTTGCCGAAGTTGTCCTTGACGATCGGGGGCATGAACTTGTCATACTTGGGGGGACCGATATCGGTAATGCGGTCTGCCATAATGTTATTCGGATCAAAAGGCATAGTCTCACCTCCTAGGCCTGATGGCGTTGACGGTATGCTTTTTCATCGTGTTCCCAACCACCGGGGACATCCGCGGGATCGTAGAAGATATACGGGTTGTAGCGCGGTGTATTGACCATGCGGGGATCCGGAGTCAGCTCGGTGGCCTTGAGGAACTCACGCAGGCCCAGGCGCTGGATGGTTTCACCGAGACGCTCCCGGTTCTTGCCCTCTTCCATCCACCAATCCCACATCTTTTCCACAAAGGAGTGGAACTCTTCGTAAGGCGGTTCCATCTTCAAGAACGGAATGACGACGCTGCCCAACTGTGCCCCTTCCAGGATCGGCGCCTTGGCGCCCACAAGGATCGTGGCGCCCGTGTCGACGCCCGGCTTCAGAGCGCGAGGCATAACGCGGATGCAGTGCATGCAGCGGGTACAGTCCTCATCCCAGATCTTCAGGGTCTTGCCGTCAAATTCCATGCACTTGGTCGGGCACAGATCCAGGACTTCCTTCTTGATATCCAAAGCCCGTTTCCCTTCGCCGCCGGCGCCGCCGTGCACCACAAACTCCCCACCAACGTAGGCCTTGACGGCCTCCTGGTCGATGCGAATTTTATCCCGCCAGGTCCCGATGATCGCGCAGTCCGATCGGGCGATGGCGGCCACACAATCACAGGCGCAGCCGGATGCCTTGAACTTGAACTTGTACGGGAACATGGGGCGATGCAGGGCATCTTGGTACTGCATCGTGATGTCATAAATGATGTCCGACGTGTTGATGCAGGACCATTCACAACGGGCCATCCCCACGCAACCCTCGGGGGTTCTCATGTTGGAGCCGGAGCCGCCCAGATCCATGCCGAGCTCGTGGGTCAGATCATAGAAAAGCGGCTCCAGATTGTCCGTGACGGTACCCAACAGGATGATGTCTCCGGTGGACCCGTGCATGTTGGTCATGCCGCTGCCGTACTTCTCCCACAGATCGCACAGCTTGCGCAGTATATCGGAATTATAGAACTTTCCTGAGGGCTGGTTTACGCGAACAGTATGAAAATGGGCTACGCCGGGGAACAGGTCGGGACGGTCACAGTAACGGCCGATGACGCCACCGCCATAACCGAACACGCCCACGATCCCGCCGTGCTTCCAGTGACCTTCCTTGTCCCGGTAGGACATTTCCATCAGTCCCAACCAGTCTTCGCACATGGGCTTCCTGGCCGCAATCCGCTTCACGTCGGTCACAAAGCTCGGCCATGGACCCTTTTCGAGTTCATCAAGCATAGGAGTTGCATGCTTAAGCGCCATTCCGTCTACCTCCATTGGCCATTGTCTGATTGATATTTAACGCACTCATTGTTCTACAGGTTGGCTTGCTGTCGGCTCCCTCCTTTTCACCTCCTTCCAAACATAGACTCCTCGGGTGCATCCATTCGCACTGAGGTCACCAGACCATATCTATATTAACACTGGGCATAAATATACCGGCATCTCGCTAGTTCATGCCGCTTTCTTCCTTGGCGACATCATCTTGACCGGGAAGCATATACATCGTGGTGCTCCCACTGGACCAGTATTTTAACTTCCCTTCACTGACGAGCTCATTCACGATCTTCTTGGCCTGCATCATTTTGACATCGGGGATGGCCTTACAAAGGTCGTTGAAATAATGCTTGGTCTTTTTTTGAGCCTTGACCCATTCCAAAATTTTCGCTTTTGCTTCTTCGCTCATTGTATTCCTCCTTGAGAAATGCGGAACATGGTTAAACAAACAAGGACCCTCGACGGGCTCTCCTCTGAGTGCGGGTCAAAAAGTGAAAGCATTCACGTTGCCTGCATAGCGCGGCCGCCACCCTTTGTCAATAGAAAACTCCCTGAGAAATCAAAGCTAAAACCGGGTCCACGGCAGGCTCCGCCGGGGGCAGTCCCGCTTCACTTGACACTCATTTTCCTTGTTGTTAAGAAACGCGTGTCCAATCGTCCGGCGCGACATCCTGTTAGACCATCGCGGTTCACGAAGCAAGGAAAATGAGAAGCCCATGGCAAACCAACTCGACAAAGACACCCTGAGCAAACTGAACCTTCATATCAAGTATCTCAAGGATCGGGTTTTCTTCGAGCCCGGCTCGGCCATGCTGCACTACAACCTGGGACTCGCCTATTTCCAGAAGGGCCTTGTCGACGAAGCCCTCTCGGAGTTGAAACAGGCCGTGGAGTGTGACCCCAGGCATGTGGAGTCCTACATCAACATGGGGGGGATCTATTTCCAGAAAGGAGACATGGAGCAGTGTATTCAGATGAACCTCAAGGCCATCGCCATCGAGCCGGGCCTGGCTCACGCCCACTCCAATGTCGCCTTCGCTTACCTGCAGGCCGGAAATCCCCAGGAAGCCCTCGCGAGCAGCCGACGAGCCCTGGAGCTCACGCCGAATTCGATTCAGGCTTATAACACCGTCGCCGTCGCGTGCGCCCAGCTTGGAGACCTCGACGGCAGTGCGGAGGCCTGCCAGTCCATCCTGCGACTGAATCCGGACTTTGCGCCGGCACACTGCAATCTGGCCACCGTCTATCGCATGCAGGGCAAGCTGGACCTCGCGCGTCAGCACTACGAAAAGGCCAAGGCGCTTGGATATCCGATGGATCCCGCCCTCGAGGCCGAATGGACTTCCTAGGACCCAAGCCTCGTTCAGTCAATGGGACGCCCTCTCATGAGAATCGCCAAGGACAGTTTTGTGGTGCTCGAGTATACGATCCAGCTTGACGACGGTGCCTTCGTCAAAGGGGAAAATGGTCCGGTCTCGATGAATTTCGTCGCGGGCTACAACCAGGTGCTACCTGCCCTCGAACAGCGGTTGATGGGCGTCGAAAGCGGGGAAGAGCTCGATTTTGTGATTCCGGCGGCCAGCGCCTTCGGCCGGCACGATCCAGATCAGGTCCGGGTTCGGTCGTTCCAGGACTTTCCGGCGGGTCGTGATTTGGAGCCAGGGCGGTGGGGGGTAGCCACCAACGACGACACCGGGGCCCAATACGGTTATTACGTGGTGGCCAAGGACGACGATTCGGTCACGCTGGATTTCAACCACCCGCTGGCAGGCAAAGACCTCCATTACCGCGTGCGCGTCTGTCTCGTACGCCCGGCGACTCGGGAGGAACTGGAGTACCTTCGCCCCTGTGAACAAGACGAGGAGAACCGAAATCAGGGACCCGTGGAGGCATCCCTGAGATAGGTTCACTCCAGGTCCGCCTTCCGGTTTTCAGCCAGCCAGGCACAAAACCGGAACAGCGCCTTCGCCCGACTCTCACCCTTGATGAGGCCCGTTCCCAACTCGAACAGCTCCTTGTGAACGGCGACGGACTCGGCGTTCAGGTCGCCGGACGCATAAAAATCCCTCAGCCAGGCATTGGCCTGCATCGATGCGTTGCTGAATATCCGTTCCCTGGGATCCTTGGGCTCCTGAAACGGGTCCCAGTTTTCGTAGCCCAGCTTCAGAATCCGTTCCTGCCCCTTTTTCGACATGCTTTCGAAAACGGCTCGCTTTCGCCTTTCGTATTCCTCGATCTCCGATGTCATTCCAATCCCATACCTTTCCAATGCCTCAGGGCTCGTCCCAAAAGAGTTTGAGTCGAATTTTCTTGAACTCACGCGTGCTGAAGAGGATCTGGTAGTCCGGCAGCCCGATGGCCTCCCCAAGCCTGGCGGCGATCCCCCTGCATTCCTCAACACTCCGCCCGTGCACCATGGCATAGAGGTTGTACGGCCACTCGGGGTAGGATGGGCGATGGTAGCAATGGCTCACCTCCGCAAAGGAGGCCAGGATGGGCCCCTTGGCCTCGATGGCCCCATCGGGACAGCGCCAGACCACCATGCCGTTGGCGCTGAATCCCGCCTGACGATGATTCAATACCGCCGCGAACCGGCGCAAGATTCCCCGGCGGATCCAATCCTCCATGAGATCGAGAAGCTCGCTTTCCTCCATTTGGAGCGCTTGCGCCCAGACCCGAAACGGACGCTCCGCCAGGGGAAGATCTTCCTGAATGCAGCGGACGATCCGAATGTTTCGAGCCGACGGGTCGAAGGAAGCACTTGCCTCAAGCCTCGGAGCCGTCCCGCGGCTTTCCAAGATCTCCGGCTCCATCTCCTCAAGCACGTCGAGGACGACTTCAAGCTTGAATTTTTTCTCGGCCGGGAGAACCAACGCGGGCCACCCCCCAGCCTGTTCCGCAAGGGCGCTCACCTTTTCCTCGAGCGATTGCCCGGGTGGGACGGCAATCGTGTACCACATGTTGAACCGTCCATCGCGCAAGTAGTTGTGGCTCACCCCCGGATAGGCGTTCACCGCAGCCGCCGCCCGTTCCAACTCGGAGTCGGGAACCGCCATGGCCACGAGACTGCTCCGATAGCCCAGCGCTCCCGTGTTGAATATGGCGCTGATCTGTCGCACAATTCGGCGGGCTTTCAAGGCGCCGATACGGTCAAGGACCTCGAGCGCATCGATTCCCAAACCATTGGCAACAACCTTGTAGGGCTCAGCCGTCAAAGGGAAAGACCGTTGCACCCGGTCAAGAAGAATTCTGTCGACGTGTTCCAAGGCAATCGCTCCTTCGAGCGGATAACGCTCAGCCGAGCCAACTGCAAGTCCGGTGAGCGGTCAATGGGTGTCAGCCGGGAACACCGTCGGCGCAGCCCCGCGAGGGCGTCGCTTGGTCTCCCGATCTGGAAACGTGCTTTCGTGAATGAATATAGGTTCATCTCCCGGCGTTGCGCAACTCAAAGTTCCCGCCGGCGCCACCCCACAAGACCTCCAAACCGAGCCGAACGGCCGTGAGAGCGGGAGCCGCCCATGTCATCGTCCGCAAGTCTACCATTTGTCCCAGTGCCTCCAAGCCTGTTCATCGCTATCGAGGGCCGAACCGTTCCACTCGGTAACGCCCAAGCGAACCTTCCCCTGCCCCAAGGCCCCGATCGGAGTACGCCCCTGCTGTTCTACGGTCCTTATCTGAGAGCCCTTGCCGCATTCTTTTCCGAAAACGGGTATCGTCCACTACTGGACGCCTACGCCCGCTCGATCGCCCCCCTTCTGCTCGAAGATCCGCGCGAAGCGACCCTCATCAGCGAAAAGCACGGCGCGCTTTATCATGTCGCGCGCCTCCGACTCCTTCTGCCTTCCGGTGAGCTCTCCTTCGCCGTCAACACGGCCGTGAGCGAATCTCAGAAGGCGGCCATGTCCAGGGAAACCGCCGCGCTCAAGGCGCTCGCGGGCACCCTTCCCGAGGATCTTCTCCCACGGGTCCTGTGGGAGGCCGAGACGACGTACGTTGCGCCAGGCGCCCCCCCTCGGTCTTTGAAATTCTTCGTTTGCCAATGGTTCGAAGGCTTCCACGAATTCCACCTCTCCTCGACCCAACCCAACGGGCCCACCAGGGTCCGCGTCTGGGACGGACAGCCCTGCCAAACCTGCCTGAGCCCCACACAGACCAGAGGACTTTACCGGGCGGCCGCTCGGCTTCTCACCCTCTGTTTCGATTGGGACACGGGTCGACAGGTTTACCCGTGGCACCACGCGGCGGGGGATTTTGTGATCCATGTGGAACAGGACACGGTCGACGTTCGTCTGATCACCGTCCGAGGCTACCGGCGCCTGGTCCCCGACGACGCGAAAATCCGCAACCCCCTGCTCGACATCATCCATTTCTTCGTCAATCTCACCGTCCGGATGCGCCTCGACCGCCTGGATGGAACAGGAGAGCTGGCATGGGCCGAGGCCCCCTGCGTCGATGCCAGTCTAACCGGATTTCTGGACGGATGCCGCCTGCGGCATGCCCAGGACCCATCCTTACCGGATGCTCCCGAAGTCCTCGAGGTCCTCAAGTCCTTCGAGGAATCGGACCTCATCGAGCTTTACGGAGCAGTCGTGCCCGACGGTTTGATCGAACCGGACGAGGAACTCTATTTGCGGGAACACCTTCCGAGGCATGTGAGCGAGGTGGCGGAGGCCCTGAGCCGAGCGGGAAGATGAAGCCCATCCCCCAGGACCGCCGGCGATCCAGGCACTCGATGTGTGATTGACAGCAAGACCTAAGGGAAGGGGGGATCCCCTGCTTTGACAAAACGGATATAATGAAATTCGGGAGAATTGAAAACGGCAGCAGACTCCGTCGCTTCACCGGCGCATTCTCCTAAAGGGAGTCAGGTTCCCCCCTCCTTTCCTGGCTCCCTTTTCTCATCGTTTCCGCTTTCCGGCACGCTGCGCACGGATGTCGGGCCGCTCGAGCCCCTCGAAATCGTTTCCAGGTTGCGACGCATGAGAATTGACACGCACCCAGGTTAACCTCTAATATACAAAATTTGATGACAGCTTACGCTCCGTATGGCACTCTGGGAACATCGTTTCCAGGCGGGTCCTGGCGCACGAGGGTCCCGCTCAACTCACATTTCAAGGGGAGGAAGGCATGAGCAAGCTCCTATGGCAACCGTCCGAGGCCCGGATCCGCGCCACCAACATGTACCATTTCATGCAGTATGTGAACGAGCGTTACGGCAAGGCGTTTCAAACCTATGACGATTTGTACCGCTGGTCCATCGAGGAGACCTTTTGGGCGTCCATATGGGACTACGGGGAGGTGATTCATAGCGCGCCCTACACTCGGGTCGTGGACGATCCAGGAAAGATGCCGGGAGCCAGCTGGTTTGAGGGCGCCAGGCTCAATTTCGCCGAAAACCTGCTCCGTTATCGGGACGACCGGGTCGCCTTGAGTTTCCGGGGCGAGGGCGAGGCGAAGACGGTTCACACGACCTATGCGGAACTATACGACCAGGTCGCGCGACTGGCTGCTTCCCTGCGCGCCATGGGGATCCAGGCGGGCGATCGGGTGGCGGGTTTCATGCCGAACATGACCGAGACCGTCGTGGCGATGCTGGCTGCAACGAGCATTGGAGCGATCTGGTCTTCGTGTTCCCCGGATTTTGGCATCAAGGGTGTTCTGGATCGATTTGGACAGATCGAACCGCGCGTGTTGTTCACGGCGAACGGGTACAGCTACAGCGGCAAGAAGTTCGATTCCCTGGGTCAGATTGGCGAAGTTGTCAAGCAGATCCCCAGCGTCGAGAAGGTGATCGTGGTTCCGTATACGGATGCCAACCCCGATCCGGATCGCGTTCCGAACGGGGTCCTGTTCGGGGATTTCCTTGCGAGGGACAAGGGACTTTCCATCGAATTCGAACAGCTGCCGGCAGCTCATCCCCTTTACATCATGTACTCTTCCGGAACGACGGGCGTCCCGAAGTGTATCGTCCATGGGGCCGTCGGCACCCTGGTCCAGCACATCAAAGAGCTCCGGCTCCATACGGACCTCAAGCGGGAGGACACCATATTCTATTACACCACTTGTGGCTGGATGATGTGGAACTGGCTGGTCTCCTCCCTGACCCAGGGGGCCCGTCTGCTCCTCTTCGACGGTTCTCCTTTCTTCCCGCGTCCCGAATCCCTCTGGCAGCTCGCCCAGGATGAGAAGGTGAGCATTTTCGGAACGAGCGCCAAGTACCTGGCCGCAGTGGAGAAGGCGGACGTTCGGCCCAAACAGAGCTTCGATCTGTCGCCGCTCAAGGCTGTTCTCTCCACGGGGTCCCCCCTTTCGATCGAGAGCTTCGAGTACGTGTACCGTGACATCAAGGATGACGTGTGCCTGTCGTCCATTTCCGGCGGAACGGATATCATTTCTTGCTTCGCTCTTGGGAATCCCATGGGTCCCGTGTACGCCGGGGAGCTGCAGTGCCGCGGTCTCGGGATGAAAGTGGAAGCGTGGAACGAGGACGGAAAGCACGTCGTCGGAGAAAAAGGCGAGCTGGTATGCACGGCGGCGGCCCCCTCCATGCCCATCTATTTCTGGAACGATCCCGAAGGCAGCAAGTACCGCGGAGCCTACTTCGACATGTACCCCGGGATTTGGAATCACGGGGACTATATTGAGGTGACCGAGCGGGGCGGCGTGGTCATTTACGGACGCTCGGACGCGACGCTGAACCCCGGTGGGGTTCGAATCGGGACGGCGGAAATCTACCGTCAGGTCGAAAATATCCCCGAAGTCCTCGACAGTCTTGTGATCGGTCAGGACTGGGACAACGACGTGCGGGTCATCCTGTTCGTCAAACTGCGAGATGGGGTGACGCTGAACGATGAGCTCGAAAAGCGCATCAAGACCATGATCCGGCAGAACACGACGCCGCGGCATGTTCCGGCCAAGATCATCGCCATCCCCGACATCCCCTACACCATCAGCGGGAAGAAGGTCGAACTGGCAGTCCGCAAGGTCATTCACAACCAGGAAGTGAAAAACAAGGACGCCCTCGCCAACCCCCAAGCACTCGATTACTATAAGGATATCGAGGCGCTTCGTTCCTGATACGTCAAAAAACGCAACTCCGGTACACCACGTGCGTGGGGCGGTCCCTAGCGGCCGCCCCCTCACCGGTCTCGTATCCCTTCGCCCCCTTGTCACCCGCGTTGGCTGAGCAGGTGTTCGTAGAGGTCGCGGAGGGCGTCGACGGTCCGCTTCATCGGAAAGTCCTCCGCCCTGCTCCGGGCCGCCTTTCCCATCCGTTCCCGAAGGCCGGGATCGCACAACCGGCCGATACGGTCGGCGAGGAGATCGACCGACCGGGGTGACGGCACCACAAACCCTTCCACGCCGTCTGTAAGGATCTCAGCCGCCCCGCACTGTTCGGTCGTGATAACCGGAAGCCCCGAGGCCATGGCCTCCAGCACAACGCTCGGGAATGGATCGTAAAGCGTGGGAAGCACGAAAAAATCAGCCGCGGCATAATAAGGGGCCACATCGTCCCGTGGGCCCCAAAAGGTCACGCGTGAAGCGATGCCAAGTTCCCGTGCCAGACGCTCGTATTTTCCCGTTCGCCCCTTGCCCACCACCCAAACCGCTGCGTCGACACCGCATCGTGCCACCGCCCGCAGCAAAGGATCCAGACCCTTGCGATCGAAGCCGGATCCCACAAACAAGATGAGCGGAGCTCCCTCGGCCGTTCCAATGCCAGCCCGGGACAGCCTGGTATCCGGGTCAGGCCCGTCCGGATGGAATCGCATCAGGTCGACTCCATTGTAGATGGTGTGGATACGGTGGGGATCGATCCGGAACCGTTCGAGGATTTCCCGGCGAACCATGTTCGAGTTGACGATCACGGCCTCGAGGGAAGGGGATTCGAACAAGGCTCGCTCCAGCCCGAGCCGAAGGCGGTGGAAGGGGTTCCACAAGACGGACCACCGACGGAGGCGCCCTTGATGGGCCAGCCTCAGTTCGAGCCATCGGGCGTGCACGCCGTCTCCAGCCCGATAGACGTGCTGGCACAAGGTCCGCTCATTGGATTGGATCAGATCGTGGCGATCCGCGCGAACCGCTCGCCCCACCAGCCAGACAAAGGACGCGTAGGCCAGGATGGCCGGCCAACGGGGCCCCCCCACCCGGTGCACGAAAACCCCCGAAAGTTCGGCCCCCTTCCAGTGGCGTGCGTAAAGATGCACTTCATCCCCACGGGCCACCAAATATTCCATGAGGCTTTGCGTGAAGCGCTCGGCGCCGCCATAAGGGTCGTAGCGATATCGGATGAAGGCGACTTTCATGCGTCACCGAACCCGGCGCGGGGACGATCGTGCCAATCCGTCATAGATCTGAAGCATGCGGCTGATCGTGTGCTCGCGCGTGTAGCCTCGAGCAAGAAGCTCACGGCCCCGTGCCGCACGACCTGCTGCCCCTTCAGGATCCGCCAGGGACTGTAGGATCGCCTGCGCCAGCGCCTCCGGGTCTCCCGGCGGAACACCGAGGGCGGTCACCCCGGGGATCGCCACCTCGTTGATTCCTCCGACGTCGGAGGCCACGACGGGGACTTCCATGGCGTGTGCCTGCAAGATCGTCTGGGGCACTCCCTCAGGAATCCGGGCCGAGAGCACCAGGAGATCGAGGTCGGCCAGGATTTCCGGGATGTCGCGCCGGAAGCCCGTCAGGGTGACGCGATCCCAGTGGGGCGAGCTGGCACGCCTCTCCTCGAGGCTGCCCCGCATCCAGCCGTCCCCGACCAGGGCGAAAAAAACATCATGCCGGACGGCGGCGATGCGCTCCGCCGCATCGAGGAACACATCGGGCCCCTTGTCTCCGCGGAGCACGGTGATCATCCCCACCAGCCGAATGCCGGGTCCAAGGCCCAGTTCGCGCCGGAACCGGCCCTTCTGGACTCCAGGGTGGAACCGGGTGCGGTCGACACCCGTCGGGACCGAAACGATCTTCGCCTCCGGAACCCCCCGGGCGACCATTCCGGCCTTGATGGATTCGCTGGTGGTGACAACCCGATCACAGAGCCAACCATAGACCATCCGCCCGAAAAAATGACGGCGGATCGGGTTGGCCACATGTCGGCAACGGACCACAGGGACCCCAAGCAACCGTGCCGCCAGACCCGCGCTCCA
>CAZGQL010000141.1:0-12154 GCA_964527905.1 uncultured Syntrophobacteraceae bacterium | reverse complement strand
CAATCATCGCCACGATGAGACCTCCCGTGAGCACCCGCATGGGAAGAGACAGCAGGATGGGGGGCCGCGCTTCCACGGGCTCGAGCAGGTAGGCGGCCTTGAGAACGATCAAGTAATAGTACAAGGAAATCACCACGTTGATCATGGCGATCAGCACAAGCGCGAAAAAGCCTCGCTCCATCGCCGCGACGAACACGAGGAACTTTCCCGTGAATCCGACCGTCGGCGGGATGCCGGCCAGGCTGAACAACGACACCATCAGCGCCAGCGCCAGCAGAGGGGATCGCCGGTGCAGCCCGGCCAGATCCTCCAGCCGGACGTTCCCGCCCTCGAACGCCACCCGCACCACCACCAGGAAGGCCGCGGATTTCATGATCAGAAGCGCCATCGCATAGAAAACGGCCGCGGCATATCCGTCCCGGTTCAGGCTCAGGATGCCGAGCAGCACATAGCCCGAGTGCGCGACGGTCGAATAGGCGAGCAGCCGCTTGAGGTCCTGCTGCGTGATGGCGGCGAGGTTGCCCACGGTCATGGAGGCAATGGAGAGCACCACCAGGGCGTGGATCAGGTAGGGGGTGCCCGTGCCGCTCGCGGCCACCAGCCGGGTCAGAACGGCGATCGCCGCCACCTTGGAAGCCGTCGCGATGTAGGCCGCCACCTGGTTCATGGCTCCCTGGTAGACATCCGGGGCCCAGTGATGGAACGGAAACACGGCGAGCTTGAAGAAAAACCCGCTGAGCGCGAGGAGGAGGGCGAAAAGGACCGCGGGCTGACCGATCGCCTCGGGCAGGCGCCGCATGAGGTCCGGAACATAGGCCGCCTGCAGCAATCCGTAGAGGAGGGCCAGGCCGAAGAGCATGACGGCCGAGGCGACGATCCCGACGATGAAATACTTGAGGCCCGCCTCGAGCCCCATGTCCCGGTCCTTTCTCAGGGACACGAGGACGTAGAGGGAGTAGCTCGAAAGCTCGAGCGACACCACCAGGGTCAGCAGGTGATCCGAGCTCACCAGCATCATGAGGGCCAGGGAGCAGAGGAAGAGCAGGGCGTGGAAATCGTGCCGATGCTTTTCGCTCAGATCATGCAGCTCGCCGCACAGGCACAGGACCAGGAAGAGCCCCACGGCAACCAGGGCCTTGAAGACCTGCGTGAAAAGATCCATGCGGTACGTGGCGGCCAGCCAGTGGCCTTCCGCCCCCAGGGCGATCAGGCTGAAGAGCACCCCGACGCCGGCGAGGGCGAGCGAGACGGCATGCTCCCGCCGCGGGTCCGGCTGGCCGGCGAAGCTCCCGATGAGAAACCCCATCGCGGCGAGCAGGTACACGATCTCCGGGCTGATGAGCATCCATTTCATTTCGGCAGTCCACTCATGAAGGGGATCGATGCGGTCTGAATCATGTCAAACAGCACGGACGGAAACAGCCCGAGCAGCACCAGGACCGAGGCCAGAATCATGCGCGGAATCCCCAACGCGAACGGCACGTCCGGAAGGCTGGCGTATGGCTCCCGGACCGGCCCGTAAAAGGTCCGCTGGATGACCCGCAGCATGAAGAGCGCCGTGACGACCAGGGCCAGCACCGCGAGCACGCCCCGCACCGGGTAGACCTGGACGGCCGCGATCAGCACCATGAGCTCCCCCCAGAAGTTTGCCAGCCCCGGCACGCCGATCCCCGCCAGGGCCGCCACGATGAAATAGGCGGATGCGACCGGCATGGTCCGGCTCAGCCCCCCGAGCTCCGCGATGGCCTTCGTGTGGGTCCGGTCGTAGATGTATCCGACGGACGAAAAGAGCAGGGCCGTCATGATCCCGTGGGCAAACATCTGGAACACGGCCCCGTCCAAGCCTTCCAGAGTGACCGTCGAAAGCCCCAGACCCACGATGCCCATGTGCGAAACGCTCGAATACCCGATCACATATTTCAGGTCCGTCTGGCGCAGGCCCACCAGGGCGCCGTAGATGACCCCGACGGCGGCCAGGAGCCCCATGAGCTGCGCCCAGTATTTCCACCCTTCGGGGCACAGGCAGATGGCCACGCGCAGGACCCCGAAGGCCCCGATCTTCATGAGCACTCCGGCGTGCACCATGCTCACCCCGTGGGGCGCGGCCACGTGGCCCACCGGCGACCACGTGTGGAACGGCCACACGCCGGCAAGGATCCCGAAGCCGAGGTAGAGCGGCAGAAACGCGAAAATCTGCTGCTCGGCGCTGAACACCCCGGGCCGCATGAGGGCCACGAGGTCGAACGTGTGCAGGCCCGACTGCACGAAAAGATAAACGATCGCCGGCAGGATCATGGCGCTTCCCGCGAGCAGGTACAGGGTCAGCTTCATGGCCCCGTATTCCTTGCGGGTCGTCCCCCAGACGGCGATCAGCAGGTACATGGGAAACAGGGACACGTCATACCAGATGAAGATAAAGAAGAGGTCCATGCTCATGAAGAGGCCGAACACGCCGGCCACCATGAGAAAGTAGAGGGCGAAATACTCCTTCACCCGCACCTCGAGCTCCCACATGGTCAGCACGCCCGTGAAGAACACGATGCCCGTCAGGAGCAGGTTGGGCAGGTTGAAGCCGTCGGCCCCGTTGAAATAATGGATGCCGAGGGCCGGCACCCACGCCACCCGCTCCACGAACTGGAGCCCCCCGAGGCTCTTGTCATAGGCGAGGAAGACCACCGCCGAGAGCACCAGCGTGCAGCCCGAGGAGACGGCGCTCACCCACCGGATCCAGTCCCTGCGCTCCTCGGGGATGCACAGGATGGCCAGGAGCCCTGCGACGCAGCTCACCAGGATGGCGCTCAGGAAGGGAAAGGTCGCATACGTCATTGGCATCGGCAAAGCACCTTATGGTCAGGATCAGGGGGTGGCCCCGATGAATCGAAAGCAGCTGACAAATCCCTCGTCATTCCCGCGCAGGCGGGAATCCAGCTTTTACGCTCGCTTCTGGACCCCCGCCTCCGCGGGGGTGACAGAAATCCAAGGTTTTGCAGCGGTCTCCATGGCCCTGTCGATTCCTTCCCCTTAGAAGAGGCAATACAGCGAAAGAAACGCGAGCACCGCCAGGGTCACGATCAACCGGTGCTGGACCATTCCCAGGTGCAGGCGGGCGAGAACCCTGCCGCCCTCGACGGTTCCCTTGCACATTCCGTCGATGCCGCCGTCGATCACCTTGTTGTCGTTTGCAGCGCACAGGGCCGAAACACCCCGGTCGATGGCCCGGTCCACCAGCAGCCGGTACAGGTGATCCAGGTACCACCGCTCGGCAAAGAGCCCGGCCAGTCGCGGCACCTGCTCCACGAATCCCACCCGCTTGGCGCCCTTGCGACCGAAATCCACCCAGGCGCATCCAACGCCCGCAAGGGCCAGGCCCAGGGCCAGGAAGGGCAGCCAGAGCGGCGCCGCCCCCTCGTGCGCCCGCATCCCCTCAAGACCTCCCGAAAGGAACTGTTTCAAAGAATGCTCCCCGATCCCGAGGACCACGGTGAGGCTCCCCAGGACCACGAGGGGCCAGGCCATGAACCCGTAATGGGCTTCCGCATGGCGGCTGCCGTGGGCGTCCTCCCCCGGCGAGGCGTGACGGTCCTCCGCTGCCTCCGTTTCGACCGTGAAGCCGATCACGAAGACCACCCGGAAGGCGTAGTACGCCGTCAAAAAGGCCCCCAGCAGGGCCGCGGTGAGCCAGATGGGGTTCGGCAGCCCAAGCAAGCCGGCGAGGACCGCTTCCTTGCTGAAATACCCCGAAAGCGGGGGGAGACCCGACAGGGCCGCCGCCGCCACCACGATGGCCAGGGTCGGGACCCTGAGGCGACGGGCGCCCTTTTTCCCGAGCTCGAAGATGTCGTTCGTTTCGAAATGGTGGATGAACACCCCGGCGCACAGGAAGAGCAGCGCCTTGAAGCCCGCGTGGGTCGTCAGGTGAAACACGCCGGCGAAGTAGCCGCCCAAGCCCCCGGCGGCGAGGCCCATGATCATGAGCCCCAGCTGGCTCACCGTCGAGTAGGCCCAGACCTTCTTGATGTCCCGGTCCACCAGGGCCATGGTGGAGGCCAGGAGCATGCTGAGGGTCCCCACCGCCAGGAAGACATTCATGGCTGCGGGAGAGAGGCTGAAAAACGGGAACAGCCTCGCGAACAGGTACACGCCCGCCGCCACCATGGTCGCCGAGTGCAGCAGGGCGCTCACGGGTGTCGGACCTTCCATGGCGTCCGGAAGCCAGGTCAGGAGCGGGAACTGGGCGCTCTTGCCCACGATGCCGCCGAAGATCAGGAGGGCCGACAGGGTCAGCATCGCGTAAGGCATGGCGGCCGCCTGGGGACCGTTCAGCTCGAGAACGTTCACGTTTCCGAGGTGGAACAGGGCCAGGAGCAGGCCCAGGAAGAAGGCGACATCCCCGGCGCGCGTCATGACGAACGCCTTCTTGCCGGCCTGGGTGGCGCTGAACCGCTCGACCCAGAAGCCGATCAACAGATAGGACGAAAGCCCCACGAGCTCCCAGAACACGTAGAGCTGCAGGAGCGTCGGCGAAAGGGTCAGGTTCGTCATGGAAAACACGAACAGGGACATGAAGGCGTAGTAGCGGGCGTAGCCCGGATCCCCCGCCATGTAGCCCAGGGAATAGACCTGGACCAGGAAACTGATGGTCGTCACGATCACCAGCATGAGCAAGCTCAACGGATCGACGAGATACCCGAACGGAATGGCATAGGTTCCCGCGCGCATCCACGGGATCGTGTGCTGCACCGCTCCCTCCATGCCCCAGTGGGCGCCGAGCAGGAGCGCCGCGCTGCCGAAGGACACGGCGACCGCTCCGATGGACAGCCCCGCGGACAGGTGCGGCCGGGCGCGGGTGACCAGCAGGATCAGGAAGAACGCCACCAGGGGCGTCAGGGTCGCCAGGACAAGCGCTGAAACCGTACCGCCCGCGCTCAGAAAAGTGGTCATGAATGCCCCCGCGGATCGATCCGCCCATGGGGCTGTCGCCAGACCTTGCAATGCCGTCACCCCCGCGGAGGCGGGGGCCCAGAAGTCCTTGAAAAACCTGGATTCGCGCCTGCGCGGGAATGACGGTGGAGGGGGACACGCAAGTTCTGCAACAGCCTCCTATTTCAGTTGGTTGTACGCGTTGGGGTCGAAGGACCCCGTCCGCCGAAACGCGTAGACGATGATGGCCAGCCCCACGGACACCTCGGTCGCGGCGATGGCCAGAATGAACAGCACGAAGGCCTGTCCTTCCAGGCCGTGCCAGCGCGACGCCCCTCCCACGAAGGCGATGGAAGCGGCGTTCAGCATGATCTCCACCCCGAGGACGATCATGATCAGGTTGCGGCGCGCCAGGGCGCAAAACAGGCCCAGCGCGAACAGGATCCCGGCCAGCACGAGCACATGGCTGAAGGGAACGATCATCCTTGCTCCTCCACCCGCTCCCCATTCTTCCCCTTGCCCAGGTGCAGCGCCGCGACAAGGGCGACCAGCAGCAGGAGCGACACGATTTCAATGGACAGCCAGTGCTCCTTGAAGACGAACAGGGCAAAGTCCCGGGGACGGGCCAGCAGGAGGTGCAGCCGCCCCCCCGTACCGGGAGCCCGGAGCATCAGGGCGGTTCCCGCAACCAGGTAGACCGTGCCGAAAACGCCCGCCGGGACCCACTGGCTCAGCGGAAACAGGATCTCTTCGTGCTCCTCGATCCGGATCATCATCACCACGAACAGGAACAGCACCATGATGGCCCCCGCGTAGATGATGACCTCGAAGGCCGCAAGCAGCGGCGCGCCGAACAGGAAAAAGAGCAGGGCCGTCCCGAAGTACGAAAAAATCAGGTAGACCACCGCGTGCACCAGGTTGCGCCGCGTGATGGCGACCGCCGTCGAGGCCACGATGACCGCCGCCACAACGTAGAAGATCAGGCTGTATAACGTCATGGAACCCCCGCCGTCGTTTTCGGGTTCATGGCAGATTGCTTCGGACGTTCACCGGCCTCGATTCTCGCTCGTGCTCGCCCTTGCCGCCCACGGCCGTCGCGATGCCCGCGACCTTGTAGAAGTTGTAGCTCCTGTCCTTGCCCGGATGGTCCACCAGGAGGCGGTCCTTTTCGTACACGAGCGTCAGGATGTCTTCTTCGCACGTCTCGAAATAGGGCGTCAGCTGAATGGCCGACGTCGGGCACGCCTCCTCGCACAGGCCGCAGTAGATGCACCGGGCGAAGTTGATGCGAAACCACGACGCGTAGCGCCGCCCGTCCTCGCGCTCGGCCGCCTGCATGGAAATGCAGCTCACGGGACACACCGCCGAGCACAGATAGCAGGCCACGCAGCGCTCGTTCCCGTCGGGGTCCCGCGTGAGCACGATCACCGCCCGCGTCCGGTCCGGCAGCACCCGCTTGTCCTCCGGGTACTCCTCCGTGATGGGTTTTCGAAACAGGTGGACGAACGTGGTGGCGAACCCGCTCGCGAGCGCCTTCACCGCATCCCAGGCCGATTCCATGGGTCGTTTCGATCCTTTCCAGTCTACAGGAGCCCGATGGCGCCCGTGATCACGATGTTCACGAGGGCCAGCGGGATGAGCACCTTCCAGCCGAGGGCCATCAGCTGATCGTAGCGCAGGCGGGGGAGCGTCCCCCGCACCCAGATCATGAGGAGCACCACGAAAACGATCTTCACCAGGAGCCAGACGACGGGCGGCAGGACCGGGCCGCGCCAGCCCCCGAGGAAGAGCACGGCCACCATGGCGCCCAGCACCTGCATGTTCACGTACTCGCCCAGGAAAAAGAGGCCGAACCGGATCCCGCTGTATTCCGTGTGAAACCCGGCCACGATCTCGTTTTCGGCTTCGGGCAGGTCGAAGGGAATCCGCTTGCTCTCCGCCATGGCGCTGATCACGAAAATCGCGAACGCGAGCGGCTGGACCAGGATGAAGGGATACCGGGCCTGGGCGTTCACGATGTCCACGATGCTGAAGGATCCGGCAAGCATCACGACGGGGACCAGCGAAAGCCCGAGGGCCAGCTCGTAGCTGATCATCTGGGCCGCACCGCGGATGCCGCCCAGGAGGCTGTACTTGGAATTGGACGCCCAGCCGCCCAGGGCCACCCCATAGACCCCGAGGGACGAAAGGGCGAACAGGAACAGCAGCCCGATATTGAGGTCCGCGACCACCAGGGGGACCTTCCGGCCCAAGACCGTCAGGTCGGGGCCGAACGGGACGACGGCGAACATGAGGAGGGCCGAAACGGCCACAACCGCCGGCGCCAGCAGAAAAATCGGGCGGTCGGCCCCTTCGGGCACCGTGTCTTCCTTGGTGAGCATCTTGACCGTGTCGGCGATGGGCTGGAGCAGGCCGAAGGGGCCCGCGCGGTTGGGCCCGAGCCGGATCTGCAGGCGCGCCAGAAACTTGCGCTCGACCCACACCAGGTAGGCGGCGAGCAGCAGCAGCGTCACCAGGATCAGCCCCAGTTTCACCATCAGGATGAGAAATCCTGCAAGCCACATCAGCATGGTCACGTCCTGAACGGAGTCAGCGGTCGATGTCCGGTAAAATGTAGTCCACCGACCCGATGATGGCGATGAGGTCCGCGATGCTCTCGCCCACCGCCATGAGGGGCATGGGCTGCACGTTGGCGAAGCCGGGCCCCCGGATCCGCATGCGGTAGGCGTAGCCGAGCCCGTCGCTCACCACGTAATAGCCCTGCTCGCCCCGCGGAATCTCGCACGACCGGTAGGCCTCCCCCTTCGGGATCCTGGGGCCCCCGGTCACGTTGATGAAATGATGGATCAGGCTTTCGATGTCGTGCAGCATGTCCTTGCGATCGGGGACGGCGTACCGGTAGTCGTCGGTGACGGCGCGCCCGGCGGGCATGGTCCGCACCGCCTGCTCGATGATCCGGAGACTCTGGCGCATTTCCTCGACCCGCACGAGGTAGCGCGCGTAGCAGTCCCCCTCGGTGGCCGTGGGCACCTCGAAATCGAAGCCGTCGTAGCCCGAATAGGGGAATTTCCTTCGCAGGTCCCATTCCAGGCCGCACGCCCGCAGGTTGGGGCCGGTCACTCCCCAGTCCATGGCTTCCTCGAGGCTGAGCTTGCCGATGCCCTGCGTCCGCGCCTTGAAGATGGGGTTTTCGCGGATCAGCTTTTCGTATTCCGCAAGACGCCCCGGGAAGATCTTGATGAAGGCCTCGACGGCCTCCCTCCAGCCCGCCGGCAAATCGCCCGCGACACCCCCGATGCGGAACCAGGACGGGTGGAGCCTCCCGCCGGTGATCAGCTCGACGATGTCCAGGATCCTCTCGCGCTCGGCGAACGTGTAGAAATTGGGCGTCATGGCGCCCACGTCGTGGGCGTAGGTGGCGAACCACACGAGGTGGTTGCTGAGCCGGAAAAGCTCGCTCAAGAGCACCCGGATCACCTGGGCCCGCTCGGGCACCGTGATGCCCGCCAGGGTCTCGACGGCCAGGACGTAAGGCAGATCGTTGGCGGCCCCCGCCAGGTAGTCCACCCGGGCGCAATACGGAATGAACTGGTGCCAGGTCTGCCGCTCCCCGATCTTCTCGACGCCCCGGTGGTGGTAGCCGATGTCCATATCGAGGCCCGTGATTTCCTCGCCGTTCAGGGACACGATGTAGCGGATCAACCCGTGGGTGCTCACGTGGGTGGGGCCGATGTTCAGCACGAGGGGCCGCTCCCCGTCTTCCGCCTTGACGAAAAAGCCGCCGTCCAGGGGCTGACGCTCCTGCGCATCGGCCAGGGTGTACGGAGGCATTTGCGTCGCCCGCCCCGGGTAGCTTTTCCGCAGCGGGTGCCCCTCCCAGTCGTGGGGCATGATGAGCCGCCGCATATTGGGGTGGCCCTGGAAGTCGATCCCGAACAGATCGTAGACCTCCCGCTCGTACCAGTTGGCGGAGGGCCAGAGGTCCGTGATGCTGGGGGCCGTCGGCCGCCCGCCGTGGAGCGGCACCTTGAGGCGCAGGCGCGAGGCCGACTCGAAGGAAAGCAGGTGGTAGACGAGGGTGAAATCCGGATAGGCCGACCGGTCCCGGCGCGCCGATTCGTCGACGGCGGTGAGATCGTCGAGGCGCTTGAACGGTGCCGGCTCCTCGAGCTTGAGATAGCTCAGCACGTCCTTGAGCCGCTCCGGCCCGACCAAATAGGTGGGCATGTCGGAAGGGTGGGGCTCCTCGGTCACGGCGTCGCCGAAGCGGTCCCGAAGCCGCGTCGATAGACTCCGCTCCCGGTCTCCGAGCTCGATTCTCGCGGCGGGCGGCGTCCACATGAGGTCCGAGCGGCTCCCGGTAAAATGGGGCGGCACCGCCGACGTTCCCCGAAGGACCGTTCCCTGCATCCCCGGCCCGCGCGGATCGCGGGATTTGGTCCGCCCGTCCACCAGCACCTCGCCCTGGGTTCCCTGCGTGCCGCCGGGCAAGTGGAAAACCGAGCGCGCCGGGCGCTCCCGGGCCATGATCTTTTTTTGCAGCATCACGAGGCCCTGGAGCACCGCCTCGGGCCTGGGCGGGCAACCAGGAATGTAAACGTCCACGGGCAGGATCTGGTTCACCCCCTGCACCACGCTGTAGACGTCGTACATTCCCCCCGAATTGCTGCAGGAGCCCATGGAGATGACCCATTTAGGCTCGGCCATCTGCTCGTACAACCGCAGGACCACCGGTGCGATCTTCTTGAAAACCGTGCCCGACACAATGAGAAGATCCGCCTGGCGGGGCGAGGGGCGCAGGACTTCGGCCCCGAAGCGGGCGAGGTCGTAGCGGGAGGTGAACGCCGTGGCTTCCTCCACAAAACAGCACGACAGCCCGAAGAACAGCGGCCAGAGGCTGTATTGCCGGGACCAGTTGATGATGGTGTCCGCGACGTCCAGGAAACGCTCGCTCACCTTGTCTTGTGCGCCGGCCTCCAATCCAGCCCTCCCCTCTTCCAGATGTAGAGCAGCCCCAACAGCAGCACCAGGATGAAAAACGACATCTGGGCCCACCCGGCCCAGCCGAGGTCCTTGTACGTGACCGCCCAGGAGAGGATGTACGCCCCCTCCACGTCGAAGATCAGAAAGAAAATGGCGATCAGGTAAAACGGAACGGGGTAGCGGAACCGGGCGCTCCCCGTCGGAATGACGCCGCATTCGTAGGGCCGGGATTTTTCCCGCGAAGGCTTGCGCTCCCCGAGCCAAGAGGCGATGAAGAGCTGCGACGCGATGACGGCGACCACCAACACGCCGTAGACGGTCAGGGCAAAAACCGAAGGCTCCCAGGGCGAGAGGGCTCCAACGGGCGACAACGCTTCCATATGGCCTCCATGCAGGGGGAGCTCTTTGAAGGCTCGTCCAGAGTAACCACGAGCGCTTGAAAAACCGGGGCTCGGGCCTAGACCTCGCCCCTGCCATGTTTTCACCGATTTATGCCGTAGGGGCGGGATTCACCCCCGCCCGATTTCCGCACGCTTGTCTGGGAACGATTCCTTACACCTCTACAAAATATAGTGCCCAAAGTGGAGACGTCATTCCCGCGAAGGCGGGAATCCAGATGCCTGCGAACGACTGGATCCCCGCCAGAAGCATGCGGGGATGACGTTTGCGAGGCATGGTCACCTCATTGTGTGGCGCTGTACTTGGAGTCTGTTTGACACTTGATCCTCAGGCCGCATCGCGTGCGGGGAGTCCCCGCCGCAACGCAGGCCGGGGCGGAACCCGGCCCTACCGTCATATGACGTTGTTGGTAGGGCGGGGTTCCGCCCCATACGAAAAAGGGCTGCATTCCCCCTGTTCTGGCTCCTCCGCGATGGCTTGGCATTCCCAAACAGGCCCTTAGGTCTCCCGCCGATCGGCCTGGGGATCGACCGGCTCCAGCCGCACGCCCCCGAGGGTATTCAGGATCAGCTGCCACGGGATGTCCCGGTGGCGCGGCACGATGACGATTCCCCTCGCCATGCCGGTGGACGTGCGGAGGGGCAGCTCAAGCTTCCCCCGGGAAAAGGACAAGCGGACGCGCGCGCCGTCGGCGAGTCCAATCTCGGCTGCGTCCGCCGCGTGCACGGTGCAGCACGGCCCCTTTACAGCGCCCTCGATCACGGGAGAATAGCTGGAAAGCTCCTCCGTGCCGAAGGTCCACTCCACGGCAACCGGAACCAGACAACCGGGAGCGATCGGCGCCGCAGGCCCCGGTACGCCCGGGGCACCCGGAGCGGCCGCGACAGCCGGAAACAACCGCTCCCCGTCCCATTCGGCCCCCGCCGCCGCAGCCAGCGCCGCACGGTCCAGCGGTGTCCAGGCCCTTCCCGCAAGACGCGAGAGCACCTCGGCGGCCGGCCTCATGTCGGCGCCGGGAACGTCGCTTCCATAGACCCTCCGTGGATGGCTTCCGGAGGTTTCCAGTCTTAGCGGAATCCCTCCGCCATGCACCGGCTCCGCCACCTGCACGCGACCTTCCTGATTCACGAAGGTCGATGCGGCTTCAAAAAGATTCGCGGTCGGGAGGAGCACTCCGGCCCCCTCCACCGTCGGACTTGGCAAGTGATCCATCACCAGGAGGCACTCGAGCCGGTCCAAGGCGGCCTCCAGTCGCGCCGCATCCACCGGGCTGCGGAACAGGTCGGATTCCACCACGACCAGTCCCCGGATGCGTCCCGCCTCGATCCCCTCCACAATGGTCTCAAACGTCTGTTCGGCTCCGACGGTAAGCAGGGCCGCCAGGTACTGATTGGCTTCGGGGAGGACACTGAAAAACCCCGCCTTTCCCCGGGCGAGACGCAGCCTGTCCGCCGCCTCGACGCAGCGGGTCACGACGGATGCGGGAACGATCGCCGTGCCGCAGACGATGACCGGAAAGCGGCTCCCCGCGAGCCCGTTCCCCGAGGCGCTCTCCCCGCCTGAGAGCACCTTTTCCAGCAGCTCCCGGAAGCCGGTCTCGAAATCCGCCGACGGCACGGGATGGTGCTCGAAGTCCAGCGGCATCTCCACCGGCCGGGGATCGATGACCGAAATCCGCGCCCCCCGCCGGAAGGCCTGGCGAAGGGAAAGCGCCAGCATCGGGGCTTCGTTCACCGGGTCCACGCCCACCACCACGATGCAATCAGACTGTTCGATCTCCCGAAGCGACACGGCCAAGTCCCGACGTTGGCTCAAGACCCCAGCGGTTCAGGCGGCTGCCGTGGCCGGGGTC
>CAZGQL010000140.1:0-12297 GCA_964527905.1 uncultured Syntrophobacteraceae bacterium | reverse complement strand
CCAAATGACGTTGAAGGCGTTTTCGATGTCCCCGAGGACCTTGATGATGGACCAAAACAGGATCACCACGCCGATGCCCGCGATGAGCCCGCCCTTGGTCTTTTCCAGATAGTTGTGGGCGAACCCGATGATGAATCGGAGCACCTCCTCCTGACCCTCGATCCGCTCGAGGAGGACCTGTTCGAGGCTCCGTTCGAGCCCGAATCCCTTGGCAATGCCGAAAAACATCGCCAAAAGCGGCACGACGGAGAGGAGGGAAAAAAAAGTGAGGCTGGAAGCCCGCAGCTGGATTTCATCCACGGTCAGGGCACGCAGGGAAATGAGTACGATCCTCAGCGCCTTGAGTGGGATCGCCTTCCGGGGGGGCAGATCGCGGGCCCGGATCCTCCAAACGCCGTCGTTCAGAAAAACGCGGATTCGCGCAAGCATGGGCCTTCATCCCGATGCGGTTCGCGGCATGCCGCCGATCCCGGCGGGGATCGGGGGCGATGTCGGCGAGCATACACTCGATGGCCCCCCGGTTGAAAGTCTTTTGTCAGCGCCTGACTCGCAACCCTCTGCGCTCTGCACTGGGCCGACGGGTTCCAAACCCCAACCTGGAAACCGCCGGCCAGCAACCATTGGCAAGCAGTGTGGCTTGCTTTTCCGCCCACCGCCCACCGCCTGCCGTTCTCTGCTTTCCGCTCTCCCTTAAAATTGTCTTGACAACTTGACCAATATCCGCGATCTTGAACTCGTCCGCGGATGACGCGAACCATGGCCAATCACGAGGTTCCCGATGAAGCTCAACCCCCAGTCTCCCATTCCCCTGTACCGGCAGCTGGCGGACCTGCTGCTGGCGAAGATCCGCGCCGGGGACTATCCCCCGGGCACGTCCATCCCTTCCGAGCACACCCTCGCCCGCGAATTTGGCATCGGACGTCCAACGGCGCGCCAGGCAACCGACTGGCTCGTACGGCGCCGCATCTTGGTCCGCCGGCGGGGCTCCGGCACTTACGTCCGCCCCGACCAGCAGGAAGTCGATCTCTTCTCCCTGGCCGGGACCCTGTCGGCGTTTCAGCGCAGCGGCATTGCGGTGACTTCCCGGATCCTGGCTCCCACACGACTCGTCGACGTCTCAACGGATGCCGAAAACCCTTTCGCCCAGCGGAGCGCGTTTTTCTTCTCGCGCTTGAGCAGCGTGGGGAACGTGCCGGTGCTCCTCGAGGATCTCTACCTGGCTCCGGACGTGTTTCCCGGGATCGATGCGATGGACCTCAAGGACCAGTCCCTTTCCCAGATCGTCGAGGAGCACTACCATCTACGGCCCACGGGTGGGCGCCAGACCTTCCGCATCGGCTACCTCGACGGCGAGCGCGCCGAGCACATGGCGGTGACCCCGAACACGCCGATCCTGGAAGTGCGGCGCTTTCTTCATTTCGAGCCGGCCCCCAACGCGGTTTTCTCTGAGTTGTTCTGCCGCACCGACCAGTTTGTGTTCTCCCAGACCATCGGAGGCATCACCGATGAATGAGCGCGGGTATTACGAAGGCTTTGGGGGAGCGTTCATCCCCGAAATCCTGAATGCGACCTTCGAGGAACTGGTGGACGCGTTTCGGGCGGCCCGGAACGATCCGGCCTTCTGGCAGGAATACGAAAGCCTCATGGGCACGTATTCTTGTCGTCCGACGCCGCTCACCTTCGCCGAAAACCTGACGCGCCATTTCGGTGGCGCGCGCATCTACATCAAGCGCGAGGATCTCAACCACACGGGGGCCCACAAAGCCAACAACGTGATGGGGCAAGGGCTACTGGTGAGGCGCATGGGCAAGACCCGGGTGATCGCCGAAACGGGGGCCGGCCAGCACGGGGTGGCCACGGCGACCATGGCGGCGAAGTTCGGTTTTGCGTGCACCATCTACATGGGCGAGGTGGACGTCGAGCGGCAGCGCCCGAATGTGTTCTGGATGGAGCGTCTCGGGGCTGAGGTGGTCCCGGTCCGGGAGGGCACGCGCATCCTCAAGGACGCCATCAACGAAGCCTTTCGGGACTGGGTGACCCACATGGACGACACCCACTACGTGTTGGGGACGGCGTGCGGGCCCCATCCGTTCCCGGAAATGGTGAGTTATTTCCAGTCCATCGTGGGCCGGGAGGCCCGGTGCCAGATCTTGGAGCGGGAAGGGCGGCTGCCCCGCCGGATCTATGCCTGCGTGGGGGGCGGGTCCAATGCCCTCGGAGTGTTCAGCGCCTTTCTGGACGACCCCGTGGAGCTGGTGGGGGTGGAGGCCGGGGGACGGGGCCTGGATTCAGGGCAGCACGCGTCGCGGCTTTGTTCTCCGGATGCCAGCATCGGCGTCGCCCAAGGGTACAAGACCTACTTCCTCCAAGACGATGACGGTCAGATGCGGGAGACGCACAGCGTCGCCGCAGGGTTGGATTACGTGGGGGTATCCCCCATCCTGGCGGCCCACAAGGCCACAGGACGGGTGCGTTTCGAGGCGGCCACCGACCGGGAAGTCATCGAGGCGCTGGCCCTGACCATCCGCAAGGAGGGAGTCATTCCCGCCCTGGAATCGGCTCACGCCTTTGTCCAGGCCTTCAAGGAGGCGCCCGGACTGTCTCCCGAGGATGCGGTGATCATCAACCAGTCGGGACGGGGGGACAAGGACATCTTCACCATCGCCGACGCCTTCGGGGATCCCGACTGGCAGCGGTTCATCCTGGGCAAAGCGGAGAAGTATCGTGCTTGAAAGCTATCTCAAGAATCGCTTGCAGGATCGAGACATCCTGTTGATGACCCACATCGTGCTGGGGTACCCGAGCTTCGAGGATTCGTACCGGATCGTCGAGGCCATGGTGGAGGCCGGTGTGGATGTCATGGAGCTCCAGATTCCCTTTTCGGAGCCCATCGCCGACGGGCCGGTGATCCTGCGGGCAAATCAGGAATCCCTGGCGCGGGGCGCGACCGTCCGGCAATGCCTGGATTTCGGCGCCCGGGTGAGTCGAGACTTCAACATCCCGTTCCTGTACATGACCTATTACAACATCCTGTTCAAATACGGGGTGGTCCGGTTTGCGGATGCCATGGCCGCGGCGGGGATCCGGGGAGCCATCGTCCCGGACCTCCCCCCCGAGGAGGGGGGAGACTACCTGGACGCCCTTGGGCGTCATGCGCTGGCCCCGATTTTCATCTACTCGCCCAGCACCTCCCTCGCACGGATGCGTCTGCTGGCTTCCCATGGGCGGGGGTTCATCTATTGCGTGGCTCGCAAAGGAGTGACGGGCGCCCAGACGGATTTCTCTCGGGATCTCGAAAGCTACCTCCAACGGTGCCGGACCGCCACGGATCTGCCGCTGGCGCTCGGTTTCGGCGTCAAAGACCGTGCGGACGTGGAGTTTTTGAAGGGTAAGGTGGACATCGCCGTGATTGGAACGCAAACGATTCGTTTGATCGAGGATCGGGGCATCTCGGCGGTGAAAGATTTCATCGCGGGGCTTCGTTAGGCATGGAGGGTGGGAAATGAGACACAAGGGATTGGGGTTGCTCGTGCTCGCGGCGTCCGTGATCGGGACGGCGTTCGTGTGCCAGGCCGCCGATTCGATCAAGATCGGCTACATCGCCACCTTGTCGGGCCCCGGGGCCAGTCTCGGGACGGACATCCTGGACGGCTTCAAGCTGGGAATCAAGCATTGCGGCGACAAGCTGGGAGGGTTGACGCCGGAGCTCATCGTCGGGGACGACCAGCTAAAACCGGAGGTCGGGGTTCAGGTGGCCACGCGCATGCTGGAAAAAGACAAAGTGGACCTCATCACGGGCATCGTGTTCTCGAACGTGATGATGGCGGTCGCCAAGCCCATCACGGATGCGGGCGTTTTTCTCATCAGCGCCAACGCGGGTCCCTCCCCCCTCGCGGGGGCCCAATGCCTGCCCAACCTCTTCACGGTTTCCTGGCAAAATGACCAGACCCACGAAGCCATGGGAAAATACCTCCAGGATAAGGGCGTGAAGCGGCTCTACCTCATGGCCCCGGACTATCAGGCCGGCAAGGACGCCCTGGTGGGCTTCAAGCGTGCGTTCAAGGGGGAGATCGTGGCCGAGGTCTTCACCAAGATCAACCAGCCGGACTATGCGGCGGAGCTGGCGCAGCTACGGGCCGCCAAGCCGGATGCCGTGTTCTGCTTCTACCCGGGCGGCATGGGGATCAATTTTATCAAGCAGTATGCTCAGGCGGGGCTCAAGGAGGAGATCCCCCTCTACACCACGGCCTTCACCCTGGACCAGTCGGTCCTGCAAGCCATGGGGGACGCGGCGCTGGGACTCATGAACGCCAGCTTCTGGAGCCCGGACCTCGACAACCCGGTCAACCGAAAGTTTGTGGCCGACTTCAAGACCGCTTACGGGCGGCTGCCCTCGCTGTTCGCCGCCCAGGGCTACGATGCGGCCCTCCTCATGGACAGTGGGATCCGCGCGGTCGGAGGCAACCTGAACGAGAAGGACAAGCTCCGGGAAGCGTTCAAGAAGGCGGATTTCCAGTCCGTCCGGGGCAAGTTCAAGTTCAACAACAACCATTTCCCGATCCAGGATTTCTACATCCGACAGGTGGTGAAAAACGAGGACGGGGTGCTCACCAACAGGATCGTGGCCAAGGCGTTCTCGGATCACGCGGACGCCTACTGCCATGAGTGCCCCATGAAGTGACGGCGGAATCAGCCGGCGCCATGGATCCGACACTACTCATCATGCAGGGCCTGAACGGGTTGCAGCTCGGGGTCATGCTGTTTCTCATGGCCGCCGGGCTGACGTTGGTCTTCGGGGTGATGAACCTGATTCACCTCTCCCATGGGTCCCTCTACATGATCGGGGCCTATCTGGCCGCGACGCTCCAGCAGCAGACCGGGTCCTTCCTGCTGGCGGTGCTGTTGGCTTTGCCGGCGACGCTGGCGGTGGGCATGCTGGTCGAGGTGGTAACGCTGCGCAGGCTTTACGACCGTGACCACCTGGATCAGGTTCTGGCGACATATGGTCTCATCCTGTTCTTCAACGAGCTGGTACGGATCCTCTGGGGACCCCAGGCGCGTTTCATGGCGATCCCCCAAGCCCTCTCCACTTCCGTGGAGCTGTTTGCGGGAATGCGCTACCCGGCCTACCGGCTTGCCATCATCGCGGTGGGGCTCGGGGTGGGAGTTTTCCTCTACGGGCTCATCCACCGCACACGGCTGGGCATGCTGATCCGGGCGGGGGCGAGTAACCGAACCATGCTGAGTGCGCTCGGGGTGAACGTCAAGGTTCTCTACACCGTCGTGTTTGGTCTTGGGGCCGCCCTGGCGGGGCTTGCCGGGATGATGGCCGGCCCGATTCTCTCGATTGAGGTGGGGATGGGGGAGCCGGTCCTGATCCTGGCGTTCGTGGTGATCGTGATCGGCGGGATTGGATCCATCAAGGGAGCGTTTTTCGCCGCCGTGCTGGTGGGGTTGGTCGATACTTTCGGTCGCGTGCTGCTGCCTCCCGGGGTCTCGTCGATGTCCATTTACCTTCTCATGGCGGGAATGCTCTGCTGGCGCCCTCAGGGGCTTTTCCCCGCCCGGGGTTGAATCGGCTGGGTACGATTCGTCATGCGACGTCCGCTCGTTCTCGCGCTGTTTGCCTTGCTGCTGTTGGTGCCGGTCTTCGGGGACGTGTTCACCACGCGGCTGTTCTGCCGGGTGATGATCCATGCCATGTTCGCCCTGAGCCTCGACGTGCTGCTGGGCTACGGGGGGATGGTGAGCTTTGGCCACGCGGCCTTTTTCGGGGCAGGAGCGTACACGGCCGGAATCCTGGTCCAGCAGGGGGTGGCCAGCGCGTGGATTCTTTGGCCCGCGGCGGTCGGGGTCGCGGCGCTGCTGGCCCTGCCCATCGGGGCCCTCAGCCTGCGTACCAGCGGGGCCTATTTCATCATGATCACGCTGGCTTTCGCCCAGATGGTTTACTACTTCGCCTCGGGGCTGGAATCCTGCGGCGGAAGCGACGGCATGCGGCTGGTCTCGCGCGTCGGGTTCGGATTCCTGGAACCTTTCGGCAGCCACACGGGGTTCTACCTGGTGGTGTGGGCGAGCCTTCTCGGGGTTTTTCTCGGGTGCCGTTGTCTGGTGCGCTCGCCCCTGGGTCTGGTGATCGGCGGCATCCGACAAAATGAGACCCGCATGCGGTCCTTAGGCTACGCGCCGTTCGGCCACAAGCTCGCCTGTTTTGTGATCGCAGCCGCCATCGCCGGATTCGCGGGGGCGCTCATCGCCAACGAGACGCTGTACGTGAGTCCGTCCTTTCTCCACTGGACCCAGTCGGGGCACGTCCTCGTGATGGTGATCCTGGGGGGCATGGGGACCCTGGTGGGACCGATCCTCGGGGCCATGGCGCTGCTGCTCACGGAAGAGGTGCTCTCGGCCTTCACCGAGCACTGGATGATTATTCTGGGGCCATGCCTGATCGGGGTGGTCCTGTATGCCAGGCGGGGCTTGGTGAGCCTCCTGCCGGGAATTGCGAGCCGTCGTGCCGACACTTCTTGAAACCCAGGGGCTGGTGAAGTCCTTCGGAGCCATGACCGTCACCTCCTCGGTGAACCTCACCGTTGAGCCGGGTGAGGTGCATGCGGTGATCGGTCCCAACGGGGCCGGAAAGACGACGCTGCTGGCCCAGATTTCCGGGGAGCTGGCCCCCGATGAAGGGGTGGTGCGTTTTGAGGGCCGGGAGGTCACGCGTCTTTCGGTCCCAAAGCGGGCGGCGCTGGGGATCGGCCGGGTGTATCAGCTGACGAGCATCTTCCCGGAATACACCCTGCTCGAGAACATGCTCCTGGCATACCTTCCCCGTTCGGGAGGTGGCCATCGCCTCTTTGGGCGCCTCGAGGCGCGCTCGCGGGCCGAGCGTGCGTGCCGTGACTTCCTGGACCGTGCCGGCCTGTCACATCGCGCCGGCGCCCTCGCGGGGACCCTGTCGCACGGGGAACAAAGGCAGCTGGAGTTGGCCATGATGCTGAGCCGGCGACCCAAACTTCTCCTGCTCGATGAGCCCTCGGCGGGCATGGGGCCGGAAGAAACCGAGCGTGTGATCGGGCAGCTTGCGGGTCTCAAGGGCGAGGTGGCCATGCTCCTCGTGGAACATGACATGGAAGCGGTGTTCGAGCTCGCCGACCGGGTCACCGTGCTCGTGTACGGACGCGTCATCGCATCGGGCGGTGTGGAGGCGGTTCGAAACGATCCGGCCGTTCGACGCGCCTACCTGGGAGAGGAAGAAGCTGGGGTGTGGCATGCTTGAAATCCACGACATCGACGGGTTCTACGGGACGAGTCAGGCCTTGTTCGGCGTCCGGATGGCGGTGGGCGCGGGGGAGGTGGTGGGTCTCCTGGGTCGAAACGGCATGGGCAAGACCACCACGGTGCGGGCGATCATGGGACTGCTCTCGGTGCGCTCCGGATCGGTCACCTTCGACGGGAAGAACCTCCGCAACCTGCCCCCGTACCGGGTCGCCCGGCTCGGAGTGGGACTCGTTCCCGAAGGGCGCCAGGTGTTTCCAAACCTGACGGTTCGCGAAAACCTGACCGCCACCGCCTACGGTCGATCCCAAAACGGAAGCGGCTGGACCCTGGAGCGTGTTTATGGGTTGTTCCCCATCCTGGAGCAGCGTCATTCCCATCTCGGCACCCAGCTTTCCGGCGGCGAGCAGCAGATGCTGGCCATCGGCCGGGCCCTCATGACCAACCCCCGGCTGCTCATCCTGGATGAGGCGACCGAAGGTCTGGCGCCCCTTGTTCGGGCGGAAATCTGGAAGTGCCTGCGCACCTTGAAGGAAGCCGGCCATTCGATCCTGGTGATCGACAAGAACGTCCGGGCGCTGAGCGAAGTGGCCGACCGGCACTATATCCTGGAAAAGGGCCGTATCGTGTGGTCGGGAAGCTCCCGGGAGCTGAGTCGCGATGCTACGGTCCGTCTGCGGTATCTCGGGATCTGAGGCGCCCCATGCCTGCGACACCGGTCTACAGACACTACGATCAGGCCGCCCTGGATGATCAGTACAACAATCGGGCGAAGGTGCCGGATTTCGATGCCGTCGTGCGGAACTGGGCGGAGCGGAGCGCGGCGTTTCGGGGGCGCACGCAGGCTATGCTGGATCTCGCTTACGGCGGGGCCGAGCGCGAAACGCTCGATCTTTTTCCGGCCCCGAGCCATGGCGCGCCTCTGCACGTCTTCTTTCACGGGGGCTACTGGCAGACCATGGACAAGGCGCTTTTCCACTTCGTGGGGGAAACGTCGCAGGCTCTGGGCGCCCACGTCGCCTTCGTCAACTATCCGCTGGCGCCGAAGGCGTCGTTGGACGCCGTCGTGTCCGCCTGCCGTCGGAGCGTCGCGTGGCTTTGGGCAAAGGGTCGCGAGATCGTCGGGGACATCCCGGGAGTCTTCGTTTCGGGCCACTCCGCGGGAGGACACCTGGTGAGCATGCTGATGGCGACGGACTGGAGCGCGTTCGGCCCAGCCACGGCTCAGCCGGTGCTCCTGGGCGGTTGCTCGTTGAGCGGCCTGTTCGATCTGGAACCGATCCGGCTGTCCTACCTGAACGCGGTGCTGGGGCTCGACCGGGACGCGGCGCTCCGCAACAGCCCGCTGCACCTCGACCCGTTCTGCCGCGGCCCGCTGATCCTGGTGACGGGGGCCCTGGAATCCGATGAGTACCAGCGCCAGAGTCAGTCCCTGAGAGACCGCTGGCGGGCTCTGGGCGTCGATGTTTCCCAATACGTCGTTCCCGGCTCCGACCACTTCTCGATCCTGGAGAGCCTGGTCGACCCCACCTCCCCCGTCGCCCGGACCGTTCTGCGGACGATGGGCCTCCCCGCTCCTCTCTGAGTTCCCGGCATCAGCACACGAGCAGCAGCTTGGGGTCGGCCAACTTGCCCGTGTGCAGGGCGGAAGACTCGCTCCGAAGGTCCTGAATGGTCAGCCGCTCCTTGGCCTCGCGGCCCACGTCGAAGACGATCCGTCCCGGATGCATCGCGATGGAACGGTTACCCAGCTCAATGACGTGCTTCATGTAGTGGGGGACCATGACGGCCGTTTGGTGCACGCGTCGCATGGGCGCGTGGGTCAAGGCGAGCACCTGCTCGGCGGTGCGTGGGTCAAGGGCGGCCGTGTGTTCGTCGATCAGGAGGAGCCTGGGGCGCTGGAGGGTGGCCATGAGGAGGAGGGATTGGCGCCGGCCGCCTGGGAGGAGCCCTGCCTTTCGAACGGTGCTCGAGCCCCAGTCCGAGGAGGCTCAATGGCTCGCATAATTCCTTTCGGGCCTTCCGGGTCACTCCCCACTGGAGCCTCGGGCGCAGACCCCGGCGGCTGGCCCGGGCGAAATTTTCCTCGATGCTCATGGACGTGCACGTGCCCATGCGCGGGTTCTGAAACACGCGGCCGATGGAGGCGCCCCGGTGCCGCTCCGGCCAGTGGGTGATCCGCTCCTCGCCGAGGAAAATGTCCCCCTGCTCCGAGAAAAACGGGTTCATCCGGACAAGGAGCACCTCTGGGTATGGAGAGGGTAGAGCCTGAGCACAGAATACTCCCTGTGGCATAATCCATAGGCTTGTCTCTCGAGGGTCTTAATTTTGTGGTGGAGCCCTTCGGCCATGGCATTGGTGATGCGGTGCTTGAAGTGGTTGAGAAGCCCTGTGCGGTAACCCGATAGGATCTTTCCCACCCAGGAAAGCACCTCGATTCCCGATTCCCTGGCTTCTTTGCACGGTGTTTCGAGGAAGTGACGGCCACTTTCCGCATTCGGTGGCGCCCAGAAAAGTCTGAGCTGATCTTTCATGCAGTGGGCCGTGAAGAGGGGCTCATCGGCAGCGAGCAGATGGTGGAGGTAAACGACGCTTGGGCCTTCCCCGTAACGGCTTTCCCTGAGGGCGTCCACAACGCCCTTGCGGGTGGCATCGAGTGCGCGAGGCTCCACGAGTTGGGCAAAGCCGAGGATGATTCCGGTTCGCGGCATGGCATGGGCGGGGAAGGGGGAGGCCCAAGCGGCTCATTGCAACGCCTCCCGGGCGGCTTCAACGGCCTGGATGACGGCGTCGCGGCCCACCATGTAGTGGGTCACGGCCCGCATGGTGCGGGGGCCCGTGGGAAGCACCAGGACGCCCCGGGTCTTGAGACGGGCGCAAACCTCCTGGGCGCTCATGCCGTCACGCACCACATCGAAATAGACGATGTTCGACTGCACATGCTCCAGCGGGACCCGGAGCCCTTCGACGGTCGCCAGTCCCTCCGCCAGGATCTTTGCGTTGGCATGGTCTTCCACAAGGCGGTCCACCATGGTCTCCAGCGCCACGATCCCCGCCGCGGCGAGCACTCCGGCCTGGCGCATGCCGCCTCCCAGGACCTTGCGCATCCGACGGGCCTGGGCGATGAAGGAGGCGGAGCCGCAGACCACCGATCCGACGGGGGCCGCCAGGGCTTTGCTCAGGCAGAAGGAAACGGAGTCTGCATCGACGGTGAGCTCCCGCACGTCGATTCCCAGAGCCGCCGCCGCGTTGAAGATCCGCGCCCCGTCGATGTGGAGCTTGAGTCCGTGGCGGTCAGCGACCTCCCGGACGGTCCTCAGATAGGCCGGCTCCAGGGCGTGGCCGTAGCATCGGTTCTGGGTGTTTTCGAGGACGATCAGGCGTGTCCTGGGGAAGTGGACGTTGTCGGGCCGGACGGCGGCTTCGATCCCTTCCACGTCCAGGGTTCCGTCCGGCAGATTGGGGAGCGTGCGTGGGTGGATGGAGCCCAGTGCCGCGATGCCACCCTGCTCGTAGTTGAAGGTGTGGGAATTGTCGCCCAGAATCACCTCGTCGCCGCGGCCGCAATGGGTGAGAATGCTGACCAGGTTTCCCATGGTCCCGCTGGCGACGAACAAAGCGGCTTCCTTGCCCAGCCTCTCGGCGGCCAATTCCTCGAGGCGGTTGACTGTCGGGTCTTCCCCAAACACATCGTCCCCCACGGGTGCCTCGGCCATGGCCCGCCGCATGGCGGGCGTCGGATGGGTGACCGTATCTGAGCGCAGGTCAATCGTGCGCATGAGCAATTTCTCCCTTTCGTGACGTCCGCTATAATGGTGGGGGTGCGATTCGTGTTTTCAGCTTATGATCCTCCTGAGCGCTCAAGTCAAAAGGATTGTCGCGGGTTCGCAAGGAGCCCCGACAGGAACCGGACGGGATGAACGAGACACTCATCTTGCATGTGGCGAGCAGGCAGGGGCGAGAGGCAAGACCCTTCGACAGGGTGTTGGTCGACGGACCTTGGGAAATCCGCCTGCGGCGGGCTTTCGAACTATCGGAGGCGCTTGATGCGTTGGGAAGGTTTACCTTCGACGCGGTCCTGCTCGACCTGGAGCTTTCCGATAGCCAGGGGTTGGAGACACTCCGCGCCGTGAAGCGTGCTGCGCCGCTTGTGCCGGTCCTGGTACTCGTGGATCCTTGGGATGAGGCCATCGGGCGGCGTGCCCTTGAGGAGGGGGCCCGGGACTGCCTCTGGAAGGGGGTCTGTCTGGAATCCGTGCTGCCAAAGGTCGTGCGCCACGTCGTGGAACGTGCGCGGGCCGAAGGTCTCCCTCGGGCGCTCCTCGATGGGCTTTCCGGTCAGATCGCCCTTCTCGATCCACAAGGGATCATCCTGACTGTCAACCAGGCCTGGAGGGAGTTCGCGGCGGCGAACCAAGGAAATCCTGACCGGGTGTGCGAAGGGGCGGACTATCTGGCCGTCTGTGATGGCGCGACCGGGGAGTCCGCCGAGGGCGCGCGCGAGATGGCCGAGGCCATCCGGGCGATGATCGCCGGTGAGTCGGCGTCGTTTGTCCTGGAATACCCTTGCCATTGCCCGGATCGTGAGCGCTGGTTCACCGCTCGGGCCGGCCTGGTATCCAGCGAGGGGCCGTATCGAGTCGTGGTCGTTCACGAGGAGATCACGGAGCGCAAACGGGTGGAGACGGAGCTACGGCAACGCCAGTCCGAGCTCCAGGCCCTCTATGACCACGCGCCGTTCATGCTGTGCCTGCTGGATGAACATCGGAGAGTCGTCTTCTCCAATCGCTCGTTCGCCGCTTATGCCGGATTGGATCTGGACGGGTGTTTCTTTCAGATTGCCTGCGGGGTGTTGGGCTGTGCCAGGGCGCTGGACGATCCCCGTGGTTGCGGCCATGGACCCAAGTGCGAGGTCTGCGCTTTGAGACGCGCCATCGTGGACACGCTGGAAACGGGGCGAAGCCACCACAACGTCGAACACACCACGATCCTCTCGGACAAGGACGGAACCCGCGAGGTGGT
>CAZGQL010000139.1:8621-12379 GCA_964527905.1 uncultured Syntrophobacteraceae bacterium | reverse complement strand
CCTCAAGCTTCGGTCATCACCAACGTTTCCTACGACCACCAGGAGTACCTCGGAAACACGCTCGCCGCCATCGCCCGTGAGAAAGCGGGAATCGTGAAAGACGGTATCCCGGTTGTGACCGGGGCACGCCAGCCCTTGGTGCAGGGAATTCTCAAGGCGACCTGCTTCCGTCATGGTGCTCCCCTGTATTGCCTCGGATCCGATTTCAAGGTCCGCCGCAATCCCGACGGCGGTTTCCAGTATCAGGGACTCCGTCGCCGTTGGTCCAGCCTGCGGGTGGGTCTCCAGGGGAGCCATCAATACCAGAATGCTGCCCTGGCCTTGGCTTGCCTGGAGGTGCTGGAGCAGAACCACGCCCTGGCGTTGAACGAATCGTCGGTGCAAGAGGGTTTGCGCAGAGTTCACTGGCCGGCACGGCTTGAGATCCTGGGTGAAAAGCCCCTCATCATTCTCGACGGCGCCCACAACGCCCAGGGGGCGGAAACGCTTCGGGACGCTTTGAAGACCTGCTTCCGGTACCGCAAGCTGCACCTGGTCCTGGGCATCATGGCAGACAAGGACATCAAGGGGATCCTCAGACGCCTGTTGCCCCTGGCCGAAACGGCCATCTTCACTCAGCCTCGCTACAGCAGGGCCGCTGAGCCCGAGGAACTCAAACGGTTGGCCAGACCCTATTTGAGAAAGCATTACGTCATCAGCGATCCCGCGGCCGCCATCGAGCAGGCGAAACTTCTGGCCGATCCCGAGGATGCCATCTGCATCGCCGGTTCGCTCTATTTCGCGGGCGAGGTGAAGGAACTGACTGGGGAGGCTGTCGATTAGCGCCTGGGGCTCATCGGATGGGGCGTCCTCATCGGATGGGCTTTTCCGAACCGAACGTTGAGAGAGTGCTGCCCATGCGGTTGAGACAACCACGCAGCCTGCTGAGTATCGTGATGATCGTTTTCTGGCTGACATCACTTGCTTGCCTGACGGCCGGGGTGCGTCTCGGTCGGACTCAGGAATCGCCAGGTTCGGGCTCACCACTTGACCTCCAAGAATTCATTTCGAAGGCCAGGGGATCCTGGACCATCGATGCGGCACGGATCAGCTACGACCCGGAGAGGAAGACCTACGAAGCGAGCGGGAATGTCAGGATCGTCTCGGGTGATCGGGCCATCCAGGCCGATTGGGCGATCCTGGATTCGGTGAACCGAACCGTTGAGCTCCGCGGGAATGTTTTTCTTCAGTTCAAGAAGGATTGGCTGCGGGGTGAGCACGTACGCTGGAATCTGGACGAGGAAACGGGGGTGGTGGACGGAGGACTCGCCTATTTCGCCGAAAACAAGCTGTACACCAAGGCCGAGCGGATCGAGAAGACCAGCGAGACGGAATACGAGGTGAAACGGGGGGTACTGACGAGCTGCGACCCGCAGAACCCGGACTGGACCATACGCTATGGAAGCCTGAAGGTGGATACGGAGGGCTCTGCGTGGGCCAAGAACTCTTCGTTTTGGCTCTGGCGTTTGCCGGTGCTCTATTCGCCCATCCTGATGGTCCCGTTTCAAAGGGAGCGCAAGTCCGGGTTTTTGCTGCCATGGGGCGGGTACTCCGATCTCAATGGTGTTCAGGGCGAGCTGCCCTATTATTGGGCGATTCGGCAAGACATGGATGCCACTTTTTTCGCCCGGGTCATGGAAAAACGAGGGGTCATGGGGGGGCTCGAGTTCAGGATCAACAACGATACCTGGGGCGAGGGCATCTGGATGGTCAATTTCCTCAATGACCTGGCTGACAAGAGCGAGTTGCTGGCCGAAGGGTTCGCCTATGAGACGGACGAACGCTACTGGATCCGCTCCCGGCATTCATTCCAGCTGCCGCATGACATTGTGGGGCGGCTGGACCTGGATCTGGCCAGTGACCGCAATTTCTTCCGCGAGTTCACCGGCGGGTCGGCGTCCGTCGAGTACACGGACAAGCTCTTTCGGGAGGGATTCGGCCGGGGTGTGCTCAATGATGAGAATGCGCAGATGCGGGAGTCAAGCTTGTATATGGAGCGGCCCACCGAGTCGTCGCTGATCAGCATGGACACCCGGTATTGGGATCAGCTGAACCAATCCCTGAACGCCAGCACCATGCAGCGGCTCCCAAGCTTCGGCTTCACCATCGCTCCGACAGGGATCGGCGACACCCCGCTTTACTACAGCCTCGCGAGCTCTCTGACCAATTATCACCGACAGGAAGGCGATCACGGCAACCGGATCGACGTTCGTCCCAGATGGTACCTTCCCTTTCAGTGGAAGAACTATCTCGATGTGGAGGCCGCCGCAGGGTTCAATGCCAGTTCTTACTACGTGGAGTGGGAGAATCGCGACGCGGACTCGTTTGCGGGGCGCGCCGTGACGGATGCTCGCTTGACGTTGAGCTCTCGGGTCAACCGGGTCTTTCCGGTGCAAATTGGGAATACGGTGGCACTGCAGCATTCCATTCGACCGGAGCTGCTCTACGAATATGTTCCGGAACCCCTGGAGGGCTCTCACATTCCCCTGTTTGACCGGCTGGACATCAACCCGGCAAGGCACCGGATCCAATACGGGTTTTCCACCTTCCTGACGTCGAAGAGCATGACCAAAGATGTGGCAAGCGGGGAGGAAACGCCCAGCTACCAAGAGTTGGCTCGCCTTAGGGGTTTTCATGGTTACAACTTCGTACCCGCCAACCGGGATCCACAGTCCCTCTTGCTGGATATGACCCAGCAACGGGGTGTGACGGACATTGGGTTGCGCCTCGACATCTCGCCCAAAAAGTACCTCACCCTCTCCTATGATGTTGATGTGTCCGTGGATGAACTTTCAGCCCCTGTGCATGACTTGTACCTGATCTACCGAACCGGTCGGGGGGATCTCCTGCGCGTGGATTATCAATATCGGGCTGAATCCGTGATCGACGAGTTGATCACCCGGCTGAACGTGGCTGTATTGCCCAATCTTTATTTCATTGCCTACCACGATTATTCCTTTGACCAGCAGGAGTTGTTTGCCCAGGGTTATGGATTTCGTTACGACCATGGATGCTGGGCCCTGGGGGTGAGTTACGAGAACAAGGACAACGACCATCGGGTGGCCGTGACGGTGAATCTGCTGGGTCTGGGTTCCTTTGGAGGCAGCAGGACCTACAACGAGGGCGGACCGTGATCGGCATAGCCCCCTGGATCGGGCTCGAAGGAAAGCGGGGGCGTAGACGCAACCGCTCCTGAAATGTGGCTCCATTGCGTTGCGGCTCCCCCCCCCGGCGGGTGCCGGTGCGCCCCTCAGGCGCCAGGGGCTTTGGGGATGAATCGGTCTCAACAAGGAGAAAAAGAGTGCACTTAGAGAATCCGGAAATCGGCCAATTGACTCAGTTTGCCATGGAAACCGTGCGGCAAGCCGGGCAGAAGGCCCTTTCCTACTACGGCAAGGGCAATCCCAACATGAAGTTCGATTCCGATCTGGTGACCGAAGCGGAACTGAACTTGGTCGATTTCTTTCGTGGAGAGCTCCGTCGCAACTTCCCGGAGCACGACGTGTTTGGGGACGTGCGTCTCAAGCGTGATTACGTGCACGGCGAGAAAGGCTATCTGTGGATTTACGACGCCCTGGACGGCATCGCCAATTTCCAGGCTGGGATTCCCATCTGGGGGATTTCCCTGGCCCTGCTGGAGAACTATTGGCCCGTGTTTGGAGTGTTTTACATGCCGGTCACGGACGACATCTACCATGCACAGGCTGGGCAAAAAGCCT
>CAZGQL010000139.1:0-8520 GCA_964527905.1 uncultured Syntrophobacteraceae bacterium | reverse complement strand
CGTTCCCGGGCAAGATTCGCAACCTGGGGTCGACCGGGGCGCACATCTGCTATGTCGCTCGCGGCCGGGCGGAAGCGGCCCTGCTGGCTCACGTTTCCTTTCAGGACTTGGCAGCGGCCCAAATCATCCTGACGGCGGCAGGCGGCAAAATCTGCAAGCTCGACGGCTCGGACTTCCACCTCAATGATTATCTGGAAGGCGAGACGATCGACGACCATCTCCTGGCGGCCCCCAAGGGAGCCCACTCCTCCATCCTCATGTATCTCAACCCGTCCGCCTGATGGCGCAACGTGGGCCTGCACCTTGAAAGCGGGCCCACGTCAACCTCCCCCTTTCAGGATCGAATCCAGTCGTGACCGGGCCTGCGAAAGCTCCACCTCGATCTTTCGGACGGCATCCGCTGAGAGACCCTCCGGGACCCTCTCGAGCAGGCGTCTGAGCTCGTCGGCCTGTTGGAGCAGGGCGTCCAGTGGCTTGGGGCGCCTCGGGATTCGAGAAGGGACGCGTGCGGGATGGACCAGGGGAACCGTGATGGGGATGATGTCACCGATGCCGGGTACATGACTGCGGACGCCGAAGCGCTCATGAATGAGCTCCGCGAACCAGCGGCTCACGTGCTCTTCGCCGTGGATCACATAGACGTCCATGTCTTTCGTTTCGAAGTGACTGAGCCATTCGAAGAGGTCCTTCTGGTCCGCGTGGGCAGAAAAGCCTCCAATGGTGAACACACGGGCCCTTACGGCCAGGTTCTCCGAAAAGACCCGAACGGTTCGGGCCCCATCCACGATCTTGCGGCCGATGCTCCCCGCAGCCTGGAAGCCCACGAACACGATGGAGGCTCCCTTGCGCCACAGATTGTGCTTCAAGTGATGCTTGATGCGCCCGGCCGTGCACATGCCGTTGCCCGCGATCACGATGGCCGCCCCGGTCGTTTCGTTGATCCGCATCGAATCCTGGGCCGTGTGGGACAGGATGAGCTGAGGGAAGCTGAAAGGGTCGATCCCTTCCTGGAACAGGGCCTGGGCGTCTTCGTCGAGGAAATCTTTCATCCTTCGAAAAATCCCCGTAGCGGCAATGGCCAGCGGGCTGTCGAGGTATACCGGAATTGAGGGAATCTGGCCGGCGCGGAAGAATTCCCCGATGATGTAGAGGAGTTCCTGCGTGCGCGCCACGGCGAAAGCCGGAATGATCACCTTCTCGTTGTGGTGGTAGCTGTACTGTATGGCTTCGAGGAGCTCGGCGCGGCTTTCATCGAAGGACTTGTGGTTGCGATTTCCGTAGGTGGATTCCAGGAAAAGGATGTCGGTCCGAAGGATGGTGTGGGGATCCTGCACAATCAGTTGATTGCGGTGGCCCAGATCGCCCGTGAAGACGAGCTTTCGCGAATCCTTTCCCGTGCCGCACCAGAGCTCGAGGATCGATGAGCCCAGGATGTGTCCCGCGTTGCGGAAGCAGAGGGCGAGGTTGTCACTCAGGGTGATGCGCTCGTCCCGCGGCAACACTTCAAAGCGGGTCAGGGCCTTCTCGGCGTCGGCGACGGTGTACAAGGGCGCCACGTCGGCCCTGCCGCGCCGGCGGTTCTTGCGGCTTTCCCACTCAGCCTCCATTTCCTGAATGTGAGCCGAATCCAGCAACAAAATTTTAGCCAACTCGGCCGTCGGAAGCGTCGTATAGATCTTTCCGCGGAAACCGTCCCGGACCAGCTTAGGGATCCGTCCGCAGTGGTCGATGTGCGCGTGGCTCAGAAAGACAGCCTGGATCTCTCGTGGATCAAAGCCCCAATCCTTGCGGTTGAGGGCTTCCATTTGCTTGCCGCCCTGAAACAGACCGCAATCGATAAGATACTTCTCACCGTTGTCCAGGAGAAAACAGGAACCCGTGACACAGCCGGAAGCCCCGAGGCAGGTGATGTTCATCGAAAAACCTCGATCAAACGGGTGAGGGAAAGGGTGGGTTGGGGTGCGTCGCCCTCAGCCCTTGCGGAACACCTGGTGTCCCCAAAGCCATTCATCGCGCCAGAATTCTCGAAAACCAAGCTCCTCCAGGCGTCTCAGGGTAGGCTGGAAATCCTGGACGATATGGTGAGGGCGGTCTTCATCCTCTTCGGCGTGAAATCGGCCATAGAGGAAGCCACCCGGCTTCATGGCGCGCCACAGGGCATCGACGGTTCCAACGGGATCGGCTAGGTGCTCGAACACATCCATGGCGCAGACGATGTCGAAAGTCTCGTCGGGCAGCGTTGAAACCTTGAGGTCGACGAGGCCGCAGGATAGCCCACGTAAGTTCATGCGCCAACGGGTGATTTCCAACATGGTCGAACTGATGTCGGCGACCGTCACGCGGAACCCGTTTCGCGCGAACAGAATGGCTCCCGATCCCACTCCCGCTCCAAAATCGAGGTAATCACAGCAATCCTGAGTCTTGGCGAGTTCCATCGCCACGACATAGGACAGCGGGGAGTTGTCGTCGACCAGGGTATGCCACCACATGAGTTCGTAGACCATGGCTTGACTTTGATCGTAGAAGCGCTCAATGGCCTCGGGATTTGCGTCCGTAACTCCGGAAGTCCACTCTCCCTTGAGGTCGGCCAGGGCCTCCGTGCACCGGCGATGGATGATACTGGGATCGTCCAGACCCGTGTATTGGGCCAGCTCGGCGATGATGCTGGCAGGAAGGTCCACGGAGCCCTGGAGGAGCAAGGCCTCCTCCCAGAGCTTGCGGTGTTGCGCCAGCAGGGCTTCCTGCTGTTCCTGGAACTGCCCGGCTGTGATGGATCCCAGCTCCACCGCCTGCCACAGGTCTTTCAGCCGATCCGGAAGAAGTCTCCTCATGGGTCAGCCTCGATGGAAAAGGGCACTGCACCCGATGTAGCCGGCCAGGACCAAGTAAAAGAAACCCCAAAGGATGAGCGTCGTGGTGGTTGCCTCTTCCCGCCACCATGCCAGTACGGTGCGGACCTGCTCAGGCGGTGCGCACAGAAGGTAAATCCCCTTGAGAAACGCCATGGAGCCGAGGAGAATATACAGGTGAAACAAAGCACGATCGACAAGACCGCCGAGGACGAGGACCGCGCCCATGGTGAGCGGCAGGGAGGCCATCACCCGGATGTCCCGGTCGGAAAACCCTTGCCGGAAGAGTTTGCGCGTTCGGTCGGGGCAGCAAATGAATCCGGCGCCCGATAGCGCCGATGCGGCGGCGATGAACAGAAGCAACGGTCTCATATCCTCTCCTCAGTGTTGTGACAGCACAAACCCTTCGGGCGGGGAATGTCGCTCCAGACACCGCTTTCGCCATTCCCTCACCGCCTCCTCAAAATACTTCCGGTGTCCCTGGGTGCCTCCCAGGCCCTTTCGGCCGAAATGAAAATTGATCTCGACAAACACCGGCGGTCCGTCGTCCGGGAACATGAGATCGAAGCCCGCGATGTCGATAGCCGTACGGCGGCAGAAATCCTGCACTGCGTCGACACCTTTGCGCTGGAGATCGGGGTGCAGGTCATGGTCGATCCGGCCGCCTCGGCAGACGTTGTTGTAAAAACTCCCATCCCCAACCCGAAAATAGCTCAGCGCACGCTCTCCATAGACCACCACCCGCAGGTCCATGCCGCCGTGTTCGACCCACCGCTGGATGAGAAGCGGTTTGTCCGGAGGCAGCCGTTCGAGTCCGCGTCGCAGGTCGCGGGGTCCTCGGACCGGAAACACGGTGCTGCCGCCGCCTCCAGCATCTCCCTTGAGGACCAAGGGGTAGTCCCACGGGAGCCCCAAGTCCGAAACGTGAGCCGCCAGCCGCTCGGGATTCGTGAACACCAAGGTCTCAGGGTGCCTCACCCGCATGGAGCGAAAGAGTACAGCCTGGCGGGTTTTTCCGCAATAGGTGAACTGGGTTCCCAGGCGTGGAAACCAGCGGCGGCAGACTCGTACCAGATCCTCGTACCGCCATGGGGCGACGTAATGGGGTAGCAGCACGCCCACGGCTCCCGCGAGGACGGCCCGGACTTCCGGATCCGCCACGGATGCGAAGGGAGGGAGGTTTTCCTCCATTGGAATCTCAGGGCGGAAGGATACGAAATAGGTTGCGGAAGCCAAAGGCACTCCCTCGGGACATGGGCGGTTGTCAGGAGCGAAGAAACAACCGCTCGATGTCTCTTTGAGACAGCTTGACCCATACGGGGCGTCCGTGGGGGCAGGTTGCGGCGACGTCCGTTTGATCCAGGGATTCCAACAGGTGGCGGATGGTTTCCGGGTGCAGGCGGTCTCCCGCCTTGACGGCCTCATGGCAGGCGGCGCGCTTGGCCAGGTTGGCCACCAAGTCCCAGTTGGGGCGGTCTTCCTCCTCGTGGGTCGTATCCAGCAGTTCCCGGATCAGGACTTCCGGAGGTCGATGGCTCAGGGCCACGGGCACGGCCTGAATCACGAAGGCATCCCCTCCGAAGGGCTCGATGTCGAAACCGATTTCCGTAAGCCGTTCCATCCAGCGCCTGAGCTTCAGGGCTTCCATGGGAAGAAGGTTCAAGACGACGGAGCGCAGCAGGCGCTGGGAGGGGCGACTGCCGGTCCTCGCGGAAAGGGCTTCGAAGAGGATCCGTTCATGGGCAGCGTGCTGGTCGACCAGGATGAGTCCGTCCGGGGCTTCGAGAAGGAGGTAGGTGTTGGCCAGTTGGCCCAGGACGGGCAATCGGGAAAGTCGCTGATCCCGGGGGGAGTCCTCCCGGAGGGCGTCGGTATGGACGTCCGGGATGCCCATCGGTGTGGGGTCGGGTCGCCGCAGGGGCGCGACCGTCTCGGGAAAGCCCGTTTGTTTGGGAGGGGGCGTTGCACTCGGCGGCGGGCCTTGAGCTCCGGTCTCGGCATAGGGCATTTGGGGCTCGAGAAGGGTGCGAGGCTTGTTCCACGAGGTTGGAGGGGGGAGTCCTCTCGTTCCCACAAAATCCTGCCCGACCGAAGTCGCTGAGGAATGAAGAACGGCTTTGCGCACCGCGGTCCGGACCCCCTCGAGCACCTCCCCTGGATTTCGAAAGCGGACCTCGCGTTTGGTCGGGTGCACATTGACGTCTACGAGGGCAGGGTCTAGCTCGAGAAAGAGGACCACCAACGGGAAGCGACCTTTGGGGAGGAGGGTATCGTAGGCGCTCAAGATGGCGTGATTGAGGGTGCGATCGCGTACGGGGCGGCCGTTCACGTAGGCATAGAGGGATTGACCGGTGGCCCGATGCAGGTCGGGGGGGCTCGCCAGGCCGCCGGCCTTGAGGGTGGGGGTCTCCAGGGAGATGGAACGGAGCCGGGAGTGGATTTCGACTCCGAGGATCTGACCGACCCGCGCCGCCGACGAACGCGCCGAGGGATAGTCTGCCGTGATCCGCTCTCGGTGAGCCATTTGAAAATGAATGTCGGGGTGAGCCATCGCCAGTCGCATGAACTGGTCGCTGATGTAGGCCATCTCCGTCTCCACGGACCGCAGAAACTTGCGTCGGGCGGGCAGGTTGAAGAAAAGGTCCCGGACGACGACCAGAGTCCCGGCGGGACAGCCGATGTCCTTGACCTTTCGCAAAACGCCCCCTTCGACTGTGATCTGAGTCCCCGAGATGCCTGAAGCCTCCCGAGTCGTGAGCTCGAAGCGGCTCACAGCGGCGATACTGGGGAGAGCCTCCCCGCGGAAGCCCAAAGACTGGATGGCTTGGAGGTCTGAACTGGACCGGATCTTACTCGTGGCGTGTCGTTCGATGGCCAGCAGGGCGTCCTCTTGCGACATCCCCACCCCGTTGTCCAGCACGCGGATCTCCTTGCGGCCTCCCTGGAGCAGAGCGACCGCGACCTTGCGGCTCCCGGCGTCGATGGCGTTCTCCACCAGTTCTTTCACCACGGCGGCCGGTCGCTCCACGACCTCGCCCGCAGCGATCTGATTGCACAAGGTGTCCGGTAGGACGGCGATCTTTCCCATCGCATTCCCGCTTTACATTTGGGGCCATCTCAACTATTCACAAGGCTATCCCATCATGGCACGGGCCGTGCCGGGGCCGGTCGGCCCACTCCGGAACCGCCTGGTTCAAAGTGAAAACCCATCACCAACGAGACGAGCGTCAAGGTATGGAATTGAATCCCTACCAACGTCTGATCGACCTGCTCAGCAATATCCTGGAAGCCTACACCACAGCCTTCTTCCTGCTCGATGCCCGGAACCGGCGCCTGAACCTTGTCGCCTCCCAGAGCCTGAGCAAGTTTCTTCCCCGGGGTGTCTCTTTGCCCCTCGAGCAAAGCGGGATACTGTCCCAGACCCAGAAGGTGGGCCAGACGATCCACCTGGACAAGCTCCAGGAAAACACCCTGAACCTTCCCTCGACGGTTCCCTTTTATCGTGACGGGGAGTCCCACATCAAGGGGATATTGGTCGTGCCCGTGGGGGACGGAAAAGGCGTGTTGTATGTCGATACAAAATACTCGTGGGGGTTCAACGACAAACAACAGAAGTGGATCCGGGAAGTGGCCGGCGTCCTGGAGCATCTGCTCGAGCGACAGGACTGCCTGGCACAGCAGGCGGGCTACGCCGCCGTCTACGAATTCTGGCATCGTGTGGACGAGGCAGGGTTCTCCGAGGATGCCCTGGATGCCTACTGTCAGACACTGGTCGATGAGTGTGCCCGGTTTCTCAAGGCGGATTACGGGATCCTTGCGATCCGCGATCCGGATGCGGCCCATTACCACACGGTGGCTGCCACGCAGAGTGTTCCGCGGGGTCTGGTCAATCAGAACTTTGCGCTGGGTCAGGGACTCATCGGATGGGTGTTCGCGAATCGCAAGAGCCTCCAGGTCGCCCGCCTCAATCCAAACACCTCGGATCACTACCTGCTCCTGCCTTCGGAGGCGTTTCCTCACCAAGGAACGTTCTGGAGCCTATGGGGCGAGATGGCGATGGGCCATACCGTGACGTTGTCGTTCCTGACACGGCAACCCCAGGAGTGGACGGCCGAGGAGCAATACGGCATCCGGCACGTGCTGGAGTTTTCAAAGCTGCGCTTGGAGCACTGCTGCTTTAGGGAGGAATGCCACCAGCTGAGGACCTATGATCTTTCCTCCGGACTGCTGAACGGGATCGCCTTCGAGGCCAGGGTCGAAGGCATCGTCGCTTCAGCCATGCAGAACAGCACGCCGGTCGTGCTTGCCCTCATCCAGTACGAACCCTGGCAGATCCTGTTCACCAAGGCCCCCCCCCGAGACATCCGCAAATGGCAGAGCGAGATGGTGACCGCCCTATGCGCGGAGTTGTCGCCCTCAATGTTGGTCGGCCAACTTGCGGAAAACCGCTTCGGGCTCCTCTTGCCCGGGATGACCGGTCTCGAGGCGGAGCCTCACCTGGCTGAGATCGCCGAAAAGGCCCAACGCATCATCAGTTCCAAAGTGCGGGGCATTCGGCTCCTATCCTACAGCGGTTTCGCTGGCTTTCCTCAGGACGGCACCCGTGCCGACGAACTGTGGACCGTCGCCAACAATCGCCTCTACGCCTCCTTCCGGCCGGCCGCGAGGTCAGGCAAGTCGACCGGCTAGCGGCAATAATCGATTGACCCGGTTCGGCATTGCCGATAGACTCTACGCCCGTGACGCCCTGACCACGGATGAAACGACAAGAAGGACCATCCATGTTTGAACGCCTCTTCGGGTACTTCTCCAAAGATCTCGCCATGGATCTCGGCACAGCGAACACTCTGATCTATTTGAGAGGGAAGGGCATCGTTCTCAATGAGCCTTCTGTCGTGGCCATCAACCAGGACACGCACCAGGTGATCGCCGTAGGGCACGAAGCGCGGAGCATCATCGGTCGTCATGGCCAGCGGATCGTCACGATCCGGCCTTTGAAAGACGGCGTCATCGCCGACTTTGAAGTCACCAGCGTGATGATCAAATACTTCCTGCTCAAGGTTCTCAAGCGACGCCAGCTGGTCCGCCCCCGCCTGGTCGTGGCCGTGCCGACGGGCATCACCTCGGTCGAAAAGCGGGCGGTCATTGAAGCCGCCGAGCAAGCCGGGGCCCGTCAGATTCACCTGGTGGAAGAACCCATGGCGGCGGCGATCGGCGCGGGGTTGCCGGTCGATCAGCCTTTCGGGAACATGATCGTGGACATCGGGGGGGGAACGACGGAAGTCGCCGTGATCTCCATGTTCGCGGTGGCCTACAGTGAATCCGTCCGCGTGGCGGGGGATGAAGCCAACGAGGCGATCCTGCGCTACATCCAGCGGGAGCGTCAGATGATCATCAGCGAAACCCTCGCCGAATCGGTCAAAATCAAAATCGGCACCGCTGCGCCGCTGGATGCGCCTGAATCCATCGATATCACCGGTAAGGAGATTCTCACCGGCATTCCCAAGACCTTTTCCGTGACCGACGAGGAGATCCGCGAAGCCATCAAGGAGCCCATCTATTCCATCGTCGAGGCCGTCAAGCGTGCCCTGGAGAAGACGCCGCCGGATTTGGCCGCCGACATCCACGACCGGGGCTTCTGGCTGGCAGGCGGAGGGGCCTTGATCCGGGG
>CAZGQL010000138.1:11187-12404 GCA_964527905.1 uncultured Syntrophobacteraceae bacterium | reverse complement strand
AGGCGGATGGCCGCCTCCAGGTCGCGCTCCACCGGCACCGGCCCGGCGGTCAGCATCAGATTGTCGGTCAGGCCGAAATCCTCCACCTCCATGCCGTGCTGGCGGCAAAAGGCGCGGCCGTCCTCGTCGCGGTCGTGGGGCACCCGCTCCAGATAGGCGCCCTCGGCCTCGCTCCACGCCACCACCGGCTTGCCCAGCGCTTCGGCGAACCCCATCTCCCACGCCGTGCCGGCATCGGCGCCCGGCCCGCGAAACGGCGAGATGCAGGCGATGACCACGTCGCAGGCGCGGATCTTGTCCATGTTCGCCTGGCGGATCGCCGCCGCCCGCCCGGCCGGCGGCAGATCCGCCAGATCCTGCCCGCCATCAAGCGGCGCCACCCCCTCCAGCCCGTGCGCGCCGCAGATCTCCTTCAGATAGGCATAAAGATGCGCCGCCGCCGGGTGAAAGACCGCGGGGCCGGCCAGATAGGCGCGAAATCGCTGGGTCACGCAGGGACCTCCGTGTTGGACTGCCAGTCCCCAGGATAGACAGGAATGCGCCGCCGGGCGAGCCCGTCCAGGCACGCGCTTGGGGCGCGCCCACGGCCCGAAAACAAGAAGGCCCGGCACTCTGGCCGGGCCTTCCGAAAGGCGTTGGTGGAGCTGAGGGGAGGAGATCAAGATGTTGTGCGTCATGCGGCATGGATCAACTCATTCTTGATGCGTTGGACGGCAGCGGGGCTGATTTTGAGCACCCGAGCGGTGGCCCGGATGCCGTGACCTTGGGACAGGGCGGCACGGGCTCGCTGGATCACCTCTTCGTCCAACCCAGGTCTCCCGAGTTTTTTCCCCTGGGCCTTGGCCCGATTCAGGCCGGCGACAACGCGGGACCTGATCATGGCCCGTTCGAAATCAGAGAACACCGACAGCATGCCAAACATGGCCCTGCCGGCGGGGGTGCTGGTGTCCAGGGCCTGCTGGTGCAGGTAGAGGCCGACACCACGGCCTTCGATCTCCTGGAGGAAGCCGACGAGGTCTTGCAAAGACCGCCCCAGGCGGCACACCGACCACGCCGCGATCAGGTCAAATTCCCGCCTTGTCACGCCTCGGAGCAACTGATCAAATCCAGGTCTCTGCTGCCGCCCCTTGGCCCCGCTCACGCCTTCGTCCTGGTAGACCGCGACCACTTCCCAGCCGAGCCGCGTTCCGACTTCGTTGAGGTCTCGCAGTTGGTTT
>CAZGQL010000138.1:0-11172 GCA_964527905.1 uncultured Syntrophobacteraceae bacterium | reverse complement strand
AGTTGGTTTTCGACGGTTTGACTGTCCGTCGAGACCCTGAGGTAAAGAGCTACCCGCATCAAGACCTCCTACCCTACCGCGACGATTCACCTCCCGTCATTATAAATGAAATAATGACGCAGTGAAGATGGCCTCCGTAAAATAGCACCATCAATGGAGGTCACATGAGGTATGCGTTAGGGCAGAGACTGGTGCAGAGCTACAGGTCACAGATCATGGATCGGCTTACGCATCGTCAGGATTTGATGTCGCGAAAGGAGGCCGACTTTCTTTGGTCGATTCTTGAACGATTGAAGGTCAGCAACATTATCACCGAAAAGCAGGTGGAGTGGTTGTTGCGGATTCTGATCAAGACCGCTCCCAAGGGAGCAAAAATCCTGAGAGCTAAATAAGATAGCTGCGACAGCAGCAGACATACTGGGCCACGGACGAAAACGGCGATCTCCGGACGAAGGACGGACGCTATGAGGCAGCCCAGGCCGAGCGGCAGAGCGAGCAATCGCTCCACCAGAAAAAACGATGGTGCTCTGGGAAAAAGGTCCAACACCACCCAACAGGACGATAACCACCCCTGTCCCCTGTTGGTTCCGGCGATAGTGCAGTTAGCGGTTACGGAGGTCTACGGTCGCCCGCCTCCTCTTCATCTCGAAGATAACCGCGAGGGTGGGTGTCTGAGACTCGGATGATGTCTTTTGCACAACTGTCCTGGATAGGACAGTTGTGTCTTCGATCTGGATGATATCCAGATTGACTGAATGAAATCAGCGACAGCGAATTGCAGCGATGCCCGACGCGAGCGAAGTGAGCAGGGCTCGCTGCCGGTGGACGCGAAGCGGACGCCGCTGAGACACTGATGAGGTCATCCATGGCACGAGCACCCAGATCGGCGACCAAGTCCACCACCACATACACGACGAAACCGAAACCCAAGGCCAAGAGGGGCAGGCCCCGCATTGAGGTGGAGAGCTATTACGCGGAGATCGAGACCTGGGAATTGAGATACTCCTTCGCGGGAGCGGAGGGGCGTCCCCACTGCGACACCGTATTCGGCGAATACGCGGTGATCGAGATCAGAGGCAGATTTCTCAGCCCGGCCAAATTGGCCGGCAAGGACGTGCAGATTCACATCTCGGGCGACAGGCAATACGACGTGATGATGAACCACCCGGAGAAGTTCGATCAGAAGGCCAAGGGAGTGGCCTTTCTGGAGGTCTGGGGGGAACGCCGAGAACTCCTCGGAACCTATCCGTGGTCGGCTTTGTGGGGGCTGGTGCCGGCCATCCAGTCCGGTGTCGTCAAGATCGTCTCGATGTATGGGGAGCCGCTCAACAGGGGGCGTGCCCTGATCCGCTCACTGGCCTTCTTTCAGTCCGTCGATCCCGAGGACCTCTGATCAGGCAGCGACCAGGAACCTGCTGGCGAGGAGGTCTCGCACCCGGCTGAGGTCATCGGGCCTGATGTCGGTGTTGACCTCGTCCCAGCGATCAGCCAGCCCGTGCCGCTCCAGGATCAGCAGGGCCTCCGTTTGCGGGGCATCATCCAGCCAGACGAATTCCCCATCCAGGTCGATGCCATCGGTCTTGTAGCGGCCCCAGGCGGCGGCCGTGGTCTTGTCCAGCACCGCTCGCCACTCGACCGGCAAATTTGTAGACGGGATCGCGTGCCTGATCCCTCGCTCGATGTGCGACATCTCCCCGCTTCGGGATCGAGCCGTGAGCCAAATCACCTCGGCCCATTCCGTCGCCCACGCCAGGAAATCCAGAGCCCCAGGGGCGACCTCCCTGTCGCAGTTCCAGACCGAGGTCCCAACACTGCGAAGAATCACCCCGTCCATGTCGCAATAAAGCTTCAAGCCCGCCCCCTCGATCAGCCCCACCTGACCCCGACGCTACCCCTGATCCCGAATCCGTCAACCTACCCGTTCACCAGACAGATTATTGGGGAACAGGCTCGGCGGGGATTCTGGCCCCAAGGATTCCTGCCGGGTTGGGGGATAGTCAGAGGGGCCAGAATCAGGGGGGATTTGGGAACGGGAGGTCTATGCGAAAATGCAGACCGGTAACCCGGACGCCGTCCGTCACCCCCCTTTGGGGAAACTGGGCTTTGTACCGCTCAATGAACAAGGAGTGATTTATGGATAGGATAAGCCAAATAACAAAGCGAGATGTCGTGGTCAGCAGCATATCCGCTGTTGTCGTTGCTGTCATAACGTTGTCTGGTCAATATTTTATTTCGAAGTATCAACTCGACCACCAAGCCCGAACGTGGGAAGAGCAGCAGAGACATGTACAGGTTTATGAGGCTGAGAAACGGAGAAGAGAGCTTGTTGGAGAAATCCGAGAGTTGCACGAGTTATTGGTGCATGCAGATATGAGGTTTTCCATCGCATCAGAGATGGACGTTATCTTCTCTGTTATGGAAAATGAAACGCGTGGAATGGGAAAGCAGTTCGAGGACGAAATGGCGTCCCTTAAAGAACGCCTCATGAGAAGGCTCGGAATCGAATCTCGGGAGAGCATGTTTGCAAAATCAGCATCTGAATATTCCGAGAGACAGGCTTTGTTTATGAGGAAGCTTGCAGAGGCTGAAAACTATTTTTCAGACGACATATCCATGATCGGTGCCGCATATATAAAATACCACAACATGGGGGATGGAAACGGGGTTAAACGAATGGAATTTTGGAGAAATGTTGTACGCAAAGTAATTTCTGACTTTCAGGATGACGGGAAAATAGATCAGGTCGCCTACGTTGAGACGATGCATCAAGCAATATACTCTCTGGTGGATAGGCAAAGGATTGTCGTCGATTTATACAACGCTCTTTACGGAGCCATGGATAAAGAAGTGAAAGAGCTTAGATGCGTTGGGTTTGGCGAAGAAGTTTCAGGCAGCACGACGTTAAAGCGTGAATGAATAAGGCTTGGGGGGGGTGAAGCCTGCATAAATAGCCATATGCGATACCAAGAATTTCACCCTGAGGCGGCCATGCCGCTCACCATCATCGCCACCGTCACCCTGCCGGCGAGCGACCTTTCCGACGACCTCCAAATCGTCACCGACGCCATCGATCCACAGTTCCAGCTTTTTGCGGCTGGTCCTGTTGAGGATGGCACTGTCCGGGCACGTTTGTGCATCTCCGGCTTGTTCCCGTTGGGAACAAGCCTGCCGACGCCGTCCGATATCACCGTCAACGGACGCTGCCCAGACCACCAGCATGTGGCGACCTTGGTGGACGACGCCACGGCATTCACCACCAGGGTCGAAGTTGAGGGCGTTCGCCAGTGTATCCGCTGGCTTTGCCGTGACCATCCAGGAGAGTTCGTGTTCAGGCTTCAGAATGATGGATCGATGGCCCTGTGGCTCCTGACGTCTGGCTCGATACTGCACTTTTTCGAGTGGGCCAGGGATGCTGAGATGATCCGGAGGGCCTCGTAGTGGGCGACCTAGACACCTCCATCCGACGCCTCCTGCCACACGCCGAGGTAGGCGTGAAGCATTGACTCGACTTCCCAAAATAGATCAGCTTTGCCATCACGAAGCCGGCCACCTTCGAAGGAGAGATGACCGATGCAATACCGATCTGATGGCCTCCACGTTGCCCCTGACTTCGAAGTGTGCGTTTTGGACTTGGTAAAAATTGACGCCGCTTGGAAAGCAGTTGATGACGTATATCTGCCGCCCGGCGGCGTTCTTGGGAGTCACTTCCCTCAAGGCGTGATAGATCATCATAAGAAACGCTACGATGCTGTTGCCCGGACAGTTGCCGAAGAGTGTATTCATATGCCGGTGATCTGCCTGGATGAAGATGGGGACCTTCGCATCGTGGATGGCCGGCACCGTATTGCTGTCTGCCGTGATGCAGGATTGGGAAGAATACAAGTGGTCGTTCCCGCACATCAGCAATTAATTATTCTTGAAAGATTTACCTAGTTCCCCATGCAGGAGAAGGAGCCGCGAGTTTCTCAATTGATAATAGCCCATATCGTCGGGTAGAATATCCCAGGTTAAAGGGGAATCCTAAGCTGTGATCGATCCTGTCCATTCCCTGGCATTTTCGGTTCACTCGAACCGAGGTGTCTATGCCGTTCTTCTCGGTTCTGGCGTTTCCCGTTCAGCCAAGATTCCAACCGGCTGGGAAATCACCCTGGAACTGGTGCGGAAGCTAGCCGCTGCCGCAGGCAAGGTATGCGAGCCTTCCCCCGAGGAATGGTACCGGGCGGCCTACGGCAAGGAACCGGACTATTCCGAATTGCTGGACGCCTTAGCGAAAACGCCAGCGGAGCGACAGCAGCTTCTCCGCACTTATTGGGAACCTACAGAGGACGAGCGGGAAGAAGGGGCGAAGCAGCCAACTCCGGCCCATCGAGCGATTGCCGCCCTTGTTTCCCAAGGGTTCATCAAGGTGATCGTGACCACCAATTTCGACCGTTTGATGGAGGCGGCTCTTTCGGACGTAGGCATTGTTCCCACGGTCCTCAGCACACCGGATCAGGTACATGGGGCACTGCCGCTAATCCACACGAAGTGCTGCGTGTTCAAGGTGCACGGCGACTACCTCGATACCCGCATCAAGAACACGCCGTCCGAACTGGAGGCTTACCCACCTGAGTTCGACGCCCTGCTTGACCGGGTTTTCGACGAGTTCGGCCTAATCATCTGCGGATGGTCGGCCGACTGGGATGAGGCGTTGCGACGGGCCATCGTCCGCTGCCCGTCGCGGCGGTTTGCCACATATTGGGCAGCACGAGGGGAACCAAGCGAGTCGGCCAGGAAGCTCATCGATCACCGGGCGGCCCAACTCATTCCAATCCGGGATGCTGACAACTTCTTTTCAACCCTGCAAGAGCAGGTCCATTCCCTGGAGGAGTTCTCACGACCGCACCCACTTTCCACGGAGGCAGCGGTTGCGAGCCTCAAACGTTACTTGTCGGAACCCAAATACCGCATCCAGCTTGCCGATCTGGTTGATGGAGAGGTGAGACGAATCGTTGAGGTTATTTCAGGCCCACGATTTGCTGTGGAGGGCGGCAAACAACCTGATGGCGAGACATTTACTGCCAGAGTTCGAGCCTTCGAGGCGGCAAGCGGTACGCTTCTCGCCATGGCCGGGGTAGGTGGATATTGGGCCGAGGCTGACCATTTTCACATTTGGAAAAGAGCTTTGGCTTCGCTCGCCAATCGCTGCACATCATCGGGATATACAGCATGGATAGATTTGCAGATGTACCCCGCAACAATGCTCCTGTACGCTTTGGGCATTGGGGCAATCGAGGCTGGCAGGCTTGATCTTCTTGGTGCCCTGCTCTCTACTACAATCCTCCGCGAGTCACGCGAAGATCAAACAGTTGCTCAGAAGCTGCCGCCGTTCTGCCTATTCGAAGGAAATGGCGTCCCTCGCCTATTGAGTGGCATGGATCGATGTCACGCTCCACTGAATGACTGGCTTCACAACACGCTGAGGCCCTTGGTCAATCGTCTGATACCGAATGATCAACGATATACGCTCGTGTTTGACAAGCTCGAAGTCCTGATTGCCCTGTCGTGTGGATGGCACTCGAAGAAGGGCGACGGATGGTACTGGGTGCCGCCAGGAGCCTACGGATATCGGTACGAAAACCGGACCCGGATCATTCAGGAAATCGAGGGGTCGATAGAAACGCAAGGGGACAAATCCCCATTTGTGAAAAGCCATTTGTTTGGTGATACGGCGGCCGAATGCAGTCGGCAGCTAGGGTTGTTCAAAGATTTTGTCGGGAAACTTGGCAATCGTTGGTACTGACGCATCCGACCGCACCAAAAGGGAAGTCTTTAATGCTTTGCGATGATCTCATTGCCAGCGACTCCCCCGTTGTCCCGCCGGAATTGAAGGCGGACATTGCGGCGGCTCAAAAGTTCGTGCTATCCGCGAATGCCGTGGCGATGGTTGACCACGTGTCGAAGTTCCGGCCGTCATCCGTGGCGAAGGCGGTTCCCGTCATACGTTCTCCCTATGGTCTTGTTTGGGTCGAATGGCGTGAAGCGGACCGGCTGGCTTGCGATCCACGCAAGGAACAATTCTTCGACAATGGCAAGGAGACGCCGGAACGGATTGGCTTTCTTGTCAACGCCGACCCGGACAAGCAGGCTCGATGGACCGTCACCATGGCCTGGAGCCATCGCACTCAGGGCATCAATAGCCCACTGTTGCGGGTTTGGGCAGACTGGACGGCTTCACCGAATCTGCTCGGTGGGATGTCTATGCTGGGCGATCCGGTCGAAGAAATTCAGCGTCGGCTATCAGAGGGAGTTTCGGAGAGTACGCGAAAACGGTATCTCGCGGTTCTCAAGAGCGACGAAGAAATATCTGCTCTCCGGGAATTGTCAAAACGGTGCATGTTGTTTCCAAGCACCTACCACGTAGAGATTCTGAATGCCCTTGCATCAAGGGTCGGTCAGGAGAGGCTATTCTCTGCTCTTCATGAGACTTGGACAGAGGTGGGAGAGGAAATTCCGTTTATCGTATCCTCCTTTATCCTTCTCAATTGCAGGAATGGCATCGAGGCAGACGAAGTGTCTCCTCCCGAAAAGCTCAATAAGGCAAGGATTAGGAGGGGAAAACCCCCTCTCATGGCCCACAAGGTGTTGAGGACGACATTTGGCGGTGGTCGCCTTCGGGCAGGGCAGACGGAGGGCATGTCGGATGCCCAAATCCGTGCACACTTCGTCAAAGGTCACTTCAAAGTGCGACAGACTGGGGTGTTCTGGTGGACGCCGCATGTGCGGGGGAAGGGACCGCACTTTATACACAAGGATTATGAGGTGTCTGGCTAGGATAGCTTGTCGATCACTAGTGATAAATACCTGTTCCAGCAGGCATTTATCGAGGTGATGATGGTCCTTCCAGCACTTTACGACATTTTCCGCCGGGCGGGATTGGCTCGCTCTCAGCGTCAGTTCAGCACAGAATTCTGCGGCCGGGGTCCGTCGTACTACAGCAGTTCCATTGCCCGTCAGCGGGATGCCTCCTTGGCTGTCCTACTGCGGATCGAGCGGATGGTGAGCGGCAAGCTGGCCGACATCGAAGCCCTGATCAGGGGTGAGATCAGCCGGAGGCTCGGCCTATGAGCACGTCCGCAATCGAAATCGAACGGCTGCTCTGGCGAATTTACGATTCCGTCTCGGTGCATCCCCGGACCTGTCGCCACTTCGGGAATGGGCACATTGAGACCTATCCCGCCGATGCTCATCGGTACATAGATGCCGATGGCCGAGAGCGTTACCACGCAGCCTGCCCGGTCGCCCGTATTGTAGTCGATCCGATATCCGGCGAACCGCCAGAATATGTCCTCCAGCTTCGCCGCGACGAGGAGAGTGGTGACGTCCTGGACGTATGCTGGCACTGGCAGACAGGAACCGAGGATATCCTCAATCATTGGCTGGTGAGGGAGTGCACCAAAGGTTCCATCACCCTCATCGACCGCACCGTTCGCCGTAATGCGTTTCCCGCTGATGCCGTAATCCATTGCGACCACGCGGTAACCGCCATGCCCGCGACCACGGCGACGGCCACTCCTGCAATGAAGCAATTCGCCTCGTGGGTCGCCTCAAACCTCGACCAAGCGGTAATGCGACATGTCGCAGGGATCGAGTGGACGGCAGAGGGTAATTACTATTGCTGTTTTGGCCTGACCAACGCCACCTGCGATGCGGACCAGGGCACCCGTGAACATCCTGGCGATGGCGTGCCGCTGCGGTACGTGCTGATGGATGCTCCGTCGGTATTCGCCTGGAATTGGGCTGCCGGCCTTCAGTTCCGCCTCGGCGGGGGCAAGATCAAATGCATGCATGATGATCGCCTGGAGGGAATGGCCGACGTCCCCGAGGCAGACCTCGCCGCCATGGGGCGGAACCGAGCAAGATTGCTCGGCTTCCTCCAGGCCCGTCTCGGAGACAGATTCGAACTCATTCGAGAGCGGCTCGATTGGAATCATGAACCCACATTGGGCTTTGAGACCCCTCGGACTGCCCTCGAATGGCTCGAAGGCCCGTTGGTTCCCGACGTCCGCTCGTTGCTTGCCGATTAAAGCCGCCGCCCAACCCACACCACGCGACCGATCAGCGTCACATCGCTTTCGACGACATCATGAGCCCCCAGCTTCCCCGCCTCTCCGGCCAATCGGAGACGGCTGGGATTGCTCCTCGGCACCCGGCGAGCCCATTCCACCAGGAGGTCGCGACCATCCCAGAGGGCAAACACCGCAGCCACTGACGGGTCCTGAAGACGACGGTCGATCAGCAGCGTGCTGCCTTCCGGGATGGTCGGTTCCATCAGTTTCCCCGCCATAGTGCTGGCCAGGAAATCCGCAGGCGTTCCCGCCAATTCCCCCTCTACCAACGAGGCTAGCAGCAGGACCGGAGGCCCTTCGATCACGACGGAATCCGGTTCCCCCGACCCCATCCGTGCCAGGGTCGGCACCCAGACATAACCATTGGGCGTTCCCGGCTCGGTCTCGATGTCCATCGCTCCCCGCCCAGTCATCAACCATTCCGCCCGCACATCGAGCAGGCGGGCCAATTCCAGCAGCCGTTCGGCGGCGGGTGTCGTCTGAGCAGATTCCCACTGGGTAACTGCCACCCGGCTGACCCCGATATGGTCGGCCAGGGCTTGCTGGGACAGGCCCTTGTGTTGGCGAGCCTGGGCGATGCGAGCAGAAAGGGACATGGGCCGATCATGTAAGCTCTCCTTACCTCCGTCATCGTAAGTATAGATTGACTCCATAGGTAAGCATGCCTTTCAATTCAACCATGAATGAGGGATTGAGAAAGGCATTGCAGCTTGTCGGCACGGCAAATTTGGCTCGCCAGCTTGGGATCAGGTCGCAAGCGGTCAGCCAATGGCGACGCGTGCCTGCGGAACGGGTCCTGGCTGTGGAGCAAGCCACCGGAGGCCGCGTCACCCGCCACGAACTGCGACCAGACCTCTACCCAGACGACGAGACCAGGGGGAAGTGATGAAGATTCGCATGAAGCACCCAGCCACCAAGGAATTGCGGGAGGTCGCGGTTGGCTGGGATTGGGTGGCGTTCTGGTCGCCGCTCATTTTGGCGGGCGTCCCCTTGCTTCTGCGGAAGCTCAACACGATGGGATGGCTTGTCGTTGGCCTGTGGGTTGTGCAGTTCGCCACCATGGCGATCTGGATGGACTCGTCCAGCGAGGGGGCGGACATGATCTACACCGTCGCCATCCTGGTTGAACTCGGCCTGTCCGTCTTCCTCGGCGTCAAGGGCGGCGAACTCACCGGCAAAAACTATCTCGGCCTTGGCTACGAATTTGGCGAAGCCGACGGTGACCTCGTCAAGCTGGCGAAGGCTCGCTGGGGAATCGTTTCCGAATAAGGGGCCACGACCATGCGGCTTCTCCGAGCGTTTCTCGCCCTGCCGGTCCTACTCAGCCTGTCGGCCTGCTTTGAGGTCACCAGCGTGACGAGCGTGGACAAGGACGGCAATGCCACTTCCCATTCCCAGATCGTCACCAGCGTGGTCACGGCGGCAATGTTCGATGACTTCGTCCAAGGACTGCGGCGGAAAGGAATTCGTCCAACCATCCAGACCGACCAGGACGGCAACGTGAAGATTGCCTGGACGGAGAGGGGCTTCGCATTTGGCGGCCAGTGGAAATGCGGTGGCTTGTTCACCACCAAGTGCAATTATTCGCTCGCCACCAATATGACGTCCGACGATTTCCATGCCGATCTGTTCGCCCAATCGGTCAAAGCCCAATCGGCGAAGAAAGGGAAGCAAGCAACCCTGCCGCATTGGCGGTTGATCGTTATCCTGCCCGAGACCGCGAAGGTCACCGAGCACAACGCCGCCGACACCTACGTCGATGCCGACGGCCAGAACCTGGAATGGTCCGGTACCGCCATTCCCGGCGAGGCCCTCAACATCAATTTCCAGGCCAAACTGTGATGTGGGGCCGCTTCACCTTGGCACTGGTTGCCGCCCTGGCTTCCATCCCGGCGGCTTTCGGCCAGTCGAACCATTGGGACTCCACCATCCCTGATCGCCATCCCAATGACCCGGCCTACCAAAGCAGGGAGTATTGGGAGCAGCGGCGGCGGGACACCCTGGGCGGTGCCGTGCCGCTGGAGGAGCGAGCCCGGTTGTGTGATGGCGAGCTTGACCGCTTGCACGAGGTCGCCGCCGCTGCACGCGGTCACATATGGAAGCGGGACGTATCCCTCTACAACAACGGCTACATCCAGCACGGCGAAGCGTACCAGATCGACCGAAACATCCAAGATCATGAGATCGATGCCCAGGAAGAGATCAGCCGATACAAGTTCGAGAACCCCGACCCGGAACACTGCAAGCGGATCGCCAACGAAGGCATTCGCCGCATCAACAATATCCTTTCCCGCTTTCCATAATAGAGGGGATGTCATGCGTCGTTTTCTTGCTGCGGCCTTGCTGGTCCCGGCCCTGGCCGCCTGCTCCGAAAAGGACAATGGAGCGGTGAATGCAGAATTTCTGAAAAAAGTGGAGTCCCTGCCTAAGGAAGCCAGATCGATGGCCTTGGCGAACCTCGCGGTTGAGGCCGCCAATAAGTGCGGCTACCAGCCGGCCGACAAGATCATGTCGCTGGCGGCCATGACCGCGATGGTGCTGATGCCCAAGGCAGCCGAAGCCGCTGAGGCCAGCGGCAACGCCGGCACCTACATGGCGATCCTTAAGGGCGTTAACGAGGAGGCCGGGCGTCGGCTCGCTGCCACAGATTGCAAGAGCGAAGGGCTGAAGGAGCTTTCGGACAAGGTGTTCGGCCTTTTGCCGCAGTGACGTAGGGGAACCGCCAATGCAATATCGTGATCTTCCGCTTGTCGGAGCCATGCTCCTGGCGTTTGCCACCTCAACCGCTCTCGCCTCGGCGGCAGATCAGCCCAAGCGGCCGGCGAAGGCTGAGATGCTTTGGTCCGAAAAGACCAAGACAGCTTTCATGCAAATCTGCACCGACCGCACCATCTCCGAACTGACCGAGGAGGAATGCGTCTGCCGGCTCCGCAACGCCCAGATGAGTATCCGAGATGAGGTCATGGGCCGCTGCCACCAAGCGAATCGCCGGAGGGGTGCCGACGGACGAGGACGATAGGCTGTTTCGCACGCTGTCGTGTGAGTGAAAGGCACCCCGTTCCCA
>CAZGQL010000137.1:11035-12430 GCA_964527905.1 uncultured Syntrophobacteraceae bacterium | reverse complement strand
CAGGACGTTGATGTCGATGATCGACACGCGGTCGTCGAGCAGGTGCTTGTACTTGGCGGAAACTTTTTCCATGTATTCGCTGCACTTGGCCAGCAGCTTCAGATCGAAGCCCGTGTCACGGTTCGTGTACCGGAGCGCCGCCACCAAGGGCTCCACGGCGGGGTGGGAGGTCCGATAAGCCCAGGGGGAGAGGCAGGTGTCCACAATGTCTACGCCGGCTTCGATGGCCTTGAGGAGCGACATGTCCGCCATGCCGGACGTAAAGTGGCTATGGAGGTGAATGGGGGGCTTGACCGTTTCCTTCAGGGCTTTGACGATGGCGTAGGCGTCGTAGGGAGCGATGAGGCCGGCCATGTCCTTGAGACAGATGGTGTCGGCGCCCATGTCCTCGAGCTCTTTGGCTTTTTTGAGATAGTACTCGAGGTTGTAAACCGGCCCACCCATGCGGCTCTCGGTGAGCGAGTAACAGATGGTGCCCTGGAAGTGGCGGTTGTGCTTCTTGATAACCCTCACGACGGTTTCAAAGTTACGAAAGTCGTTGAGAGCGTCGAAGACGCGAAAGATGTCCATGCCGTTGGCGCAGGCACGCTCCACGAAGGCTTCGGCCACGTCGTCGGGGTAGTTGCGGTATCCCACCAGGTTCTGACCGCGCAGGAGCATCGACAGGGGGGTTTTTTTGATATACTTTTTGAGGGTCCGGATGCGCTCCCAGGGATCCTCCCCCAGGAAGCGGTGCATGGTGTCGAAGGTCGCCCCGCCCCAGACTTCCATGGAGTAGTAGCCCACGTTGTCCATGTCCTCGGCGATCGGAAGAAAGTCCTCCGTTCGCCCCCGGGTCGCGAACAGGGATTGGTGACCGTCACGGAAGGTCAGGTCCTGAATCTTGACGGGATTGTCAATGGTGGCGGGTGGGTCGTCCAATAGCCCGGCGACCAGCGCGCCGTGTTGCTTCGTGTCCATCTTCATCTCCTTCTGGCGTTCGAGCTCCCCCGATCAGTGTGCCTCGGCACTCAAGGGCCCGAAAGGGGGAGGGTCGTCGAAGACCTGCACGATGCTCAGCGAACCAACCTCATTTGCCACAGGCGCCTCAGGTCCATGGCGGCCTGACGCCCTGACAGCGCCCATGGGCTGAACGCGATCCTAGGAGTCGCCACCATCTTGGGCGTCTCCACGAGGAAGGCCGGTTGCTGTTCCCCCTCCAGGTATAGATGAACCGCCGCGGAAATCGCCGCAATGACGCTCTTTTTTAACTCCATGGCTCCGTTTCCTCCAGACGGTTGCGCACAGGGACCCCGGCGCCGCGCCGTGGGTCCCCGATGGTCTCAATCCGAAACATGCTGGAGCCTCGGCCGGGTTCGGGCGGGCGGAATCCGCCGACCCCGGCATCGATGGCTT
>CAZGQL010000137.1:10442-11025 GCA_964527905.1 uncultured Syntrophobacteraceae bacterium | reverse complement strand
GATAGGACCGGTGTCACGGGAAGTAAAGAAATGAAATGATGATGGCATGGGCGAGAAACCAGGAGCGCCGATCAGGCGGCGCGCCGGGTTTTCTTCTTCAGGTTACTGATCCGTCGACGCAACGAATCCACGAGCTTGGTATTGCCCGCCTCCTTGGCCTGTAGCCGCTTTTCCTTTAAGGCGCGGATCTTTTCCTTGATGCTCCGCACGTCGACACTGGTCTTCTTGGTGACCTCGTCGACGATCCCGCGAGCTTCCTTGATCGCCGCAATGAGCTCGGCCTTGTTCATGGCATGGACGCCGGAAATGGTGCCCAGGGTGAGACCCAGTTCCCGGAGCTCCTTGGCGGTCATCTTCTCGAGGGGTTTTTCCTTTTTTTCCTTGTCTTCTTTCTTACCCATCTGTCGGCTCCTTGTGGGGCTGCAGGTGTTGGAGGCTCTCGGCCAGTGTCAAAAACGGTTTGAAAAGGTCTATGGGAATAGGAAAAAGCGTGGTTGAATTGTTCTCCGCCGCAATTTCGCGCAGGGTCTGCAAGTAGCGAAGCTGGAGGGCCACGGGGTACTTCTGGATGATGTCCGCCGCC
>CAZGQL010000137.1:8462-10387 GCA_964527905.1 uncultured Syntrophobacteraceae bacterium | reverse complement strand
GCGGCGCTCACGCTCGGCCTCCGCCTGCTTGGCCATCGCCCGCTGCATCTCTGGAGGCAGATCGATCTGCTTGAGCTCCACCACCGTCACCTTGATCCCCCACGGCTCGGTGTGGCGGTCGAGAATCTCCTGGATATGGGCGTTGATCTTGTCCCGCTCCGAAAGCAGATCGTCCATTTCCGCCTGGCCGCACACGCTTCTGAGAGTCGTCTGCGACAGCTGGCTCGTGGCGTACAGGTAATTTTCGACGGAAATAATAGCCTTGACCGGATCCGTCACCCGGAAATAGATGACCGCGCTCACCTTCACGGAGACGTTGTCGCGGGTGATCACGTCCTGGGAGGGAACGTCCTGGGCCACCAAGCGCAGGCTGACCCGCTGCATTTTGTCCAAAAGCGGGATCAGGATGATCAGCCCGGGTCCCTTGGCCCGGATGACACGACCCAGGCGAAAGATCACGCCGCGCTCGTATTCGTTCAGGACCCTCACGGCGTTCCCGAAGAACAGAACGACCAGCACAATGATCAGAGCGATCCCATAGGCCGACATGTCATCCTCCTCGAGCCAGCAACGGTGCGTTCCGGGCTATATCTCAACTGGAGCTATCTAGCATCGATCCTTTGGACTTTCAACTTCAAATTGTCCGCCGCGACGACGCGGATCCGCTCCCCGGCTGGGATGAACTCGTCGGCTTCGGCGTTCCAGAGTTCCCCGTACACGAAAACCTTGCCCTCCGGAGACAGGTCCTGCTTGACTTCACCGATCTGGCCGATAAGGACCTCGTTTCCCGTTTGCGGTTCGCGCTTTTGGGCTCGGATGGCGAGGGCCGCCACACCGACGAAAAAGCCCGAGACCACGAGCACCGTGGGGATGAGCACCGAAAAAGCGAGCTGATCGGCCTGATGGGGAGAGCGAAACAGCATGAGGGAACCCAGCAGAAGGCACAGAACGCCCGCCAGGCCGAGCATGCCGTAGGAGACGATCTTCACCTCGAGGATGAAGAAAACGACCGAGAGCATGATCAGGAGCACGCCCGCGAAGTTCACCGAAAGGGTTTGCATGGCATAGAGGGCGATGATCAACGAAATGCCACCCAACACGCCGGGAAGGATCGCGCCCGGGTTGGAGAGTTCGAAATAGAGTCCCGCCAAGCCGATCATGAGCAGGATGTAAGCGATGTTGGGGTTGCTGATGGCGCGCAGGACCTTGTGCTGCCAGCTCGGCTCGATGGTTCGCTGCTCGATTCCCTTGAGCTTGAGCGTCCTCGCCGAGCCTTGTTTCTGGATTTCCCACCCGTCGAGCTTTTCAACCAGATCGGGCAGGTCCTCGGCAACCAAATCGATGACGTTCTTTTCGAAGGCCTCCCCCGCGGTGATCGAAACGCTCTTGCGGATGGAATCCTCGAGCCATTCCGTGTTTCTCCCACGCTGGTTGCCCACGCTTCGGGCAAAGGCCAGCATGTCGTTCACGACCTTCTCCGTCATCGTCTCCGGCATGTCTTTACCGCCCGCCGTCACCGGATGGGCGGCCCCGATGTTGGTCCCGGGCGCCATGGCCGCGATGTCCGCCGACGCCGTGACGAACACCCCTGCCGATGCGGCTTGAGCACCTCTCGGGTGGACGAAGACCACAATGGGGACCTTCGAATTCAGGATCGCCTGGGAAATGCCTCGCATGGACGTCATCAGCCCCCCAGGCGTGTCGAGCAGAATGATCAGGCATTCAGCGCCTTCCTCCTCCGAACGCTCGATGGCATACCCGATGAAATCCTCGACACCTGGATTGATGGAGTCCTTGATCTGGATCACGTTCAAATGGCGGGCTTCTCCGTGGCCGAGGGTCGCCAGGAGCACCAACACGGCCACCGTCAGCCAAACGCAGCGCAGGGTCTTGAGCATGACGAGTCCCCTTTCGATCAGGTAGAG
>CAZGQL010000137.1:0-8432 GCA_964527905.1 uncultured Syntrophobacteraceae bacterium | reverse complement strand
CCACCAGGAGGTCCTGCCACGCGGCGGCCTTCTGGGCGGGACTCCGAAGCAAGTAGGCGGGATGATACGTGCAAACAACCGGAATTCCCCGCCATGTGTGCGTCCGGCCACGCAATCGGTTCATGGGAATCCCCACGCCCAGCAGGGACTGGGCTGCCGTGAGCCCCAGCGCACAGATCACGTCCGGACGGATCGTTTCCAGTTGGCGGAAAAGGAAGGGCGAGCACGTCTCGATTTCATCCGCCACGGGCGTCCGGTTTTCGGGCGGCCGGCATTTCACCACATTGCAGATGTAAACCGCCTCGCGCGCCATGCCAAGGGCTGCAATCATTTTGTCGAGCAGCTTGCCGGCTCGGCCCACAAACGGAACTCCCTGCTGGTCCTCGTCGAAGCCCGGTCCTTCCCCCACAAACACGAGTCGCGCACTGGCCGATCCGTCACCAAAGACCAGGTGGGTCCGTCCTGCGTGGAGGCGGCAGCGACGACAGTCCCCCATGTCTTGCCGAATGGCCGCCAGAGCGACGGAGGCCGATGGAGGCGGTGGAGAGGCAGGAGCTTGGGCTTGAGCGGGGATCCTTGTTGGTGACTCCCCGGCCGACTCCTGCGAGCCAGAGGAAACTTCGGCAGCCTGTTGGGTGGGGATGGCGGGGACGGTGGGGGGGTGTGGAAAATCGCAAATTCCGGACATTCTGAGACCCGTCAGCAGCCAGCGGATCTCGCGCACCACGTCGGCCGGTTCCATCGTCCTCTCGGTCGAATCCTCTCGGGCGGGCGCCTTGGAAGCCTTCTCCATCATGGACATCAATCGGGTGAGCCAACGGGGCCGGGCGCAAGCAGGGTCTCGAGGCGATCCAGAATCCTCGCCGCGACGTGGTCCTTCGGCATGCACGGGATCTCCTCCACGGAGCCATTCCGGTGGATCACTTTCACAGCGTTCGTGTCCGACTGGAACCCCGAGCCCGGCTGGGTGAGGTTATTGGCCACAATGAAGTCCAAATTCTTGGAATGGAGCTTTTCGATGGCGTTTTCGACCAGGTTTTCCGTTTCAGCCGCAAAACCGACCAGAACGGGACGATCGCTTGGGCCGCGCTGACGGCCGAGCAGAGCCAGGATATCGGGGTTTTTCACCAGTTGGACCGTCAGTTCGCCGCTCACCTTCTTCAACTTTTGCGGGGCCACCTCCAGGGGCCGATAGTCGCCCACCGCAGCGGCCATGAGGATGGCGTCCATGCGTGGCGCCAGATCCAGGATGGCCGTCTTCATCTCGAAGGCGGTCGTGACCGAGAACCGCTCCACTCCCTTCGGGGCAGGCAGTGACGTGGGGCCGGACACCAGGAAAACCTGAGCGGAGCGCCTCGCGGCTATCCTGGCGAGGGCATAGCCCATCTTGCCGCTGGAGGGGTTCGTGATGAACCGAACCGGGTCGAAGGGCTCCCAGGTCGGGCCGGCGCTCACCAGGATCCTGCGTCCTTCGAGGCTCGGGGGCGTCACGATGCGCCAGGCGGCCTCCAGAATCTCCCCCGGGTCGGGGAGACGCCCCGGCCCTTCCTCCTTGCAGGCGAGCGTCCCCACTCCCGGGCACAGCACGTGGTGACCCAGGCCGGCAAGGGTGTCAAGATTCCTCCGGGTGACAGGATGTTCGTACATCTTGGTGTTCATGGCCGGACAGACCAGAACGGGCGCGGTGGACGCCAGGAGTACCGTGGTGAGATAGTCGTCGGCAATGCCCGCCGCCATCTTGGCGATCAGGTTGGCCGTCGCCGGCGCCAAAACGATCAAGTCGGCGGAGCGGGCCGCCTGGATGTGACCGATCTGGGACTCGATCGCCAAGTCGAACAAGTCGGTGCACACCGGTTGCTCGGACAGCACCTGGAGGGTGAGCGGCGTGATGAAACGCTGCGCGTTCGCCGTCATCACCACTTGGACCGTCGCACCCTCCTTGACGAAGGCGCGGACGATCTCCGCGGCCTTGTACGCGGCGATGCCTCCGCTCACCCCAAGCAGCACATGTTTTCCGGTCATCATCAGGTCACCCCCTCCGCGGGGCTGGGTCCCGTGTCCACGTCCCCCCGCGAGACAAGGGGGACATGGGACCGCGGATACCGAGAGGCCCGCGACTCGCAGGGTAGGCCTTTCCCAGACGGGCTCTCAGAGAGGGGCTCCCGACACGGGGGCCACATAGATTTCAGCGTAAGTGTAGATGGTGGATTCATACAAGGTGATCACGCACGTCTTGTCCGGCTTTTCGAAAACGAGCAGCGTGCGCTTGGCGTGGAACCCTCCGCGCGGCTTCCAGTTCTCGCGGGGCATGGCCGCCTGAAAGAAGTTGATGAGGGAGCGCACGTCAACCCTCATGCCCCGAAGCACGAGCAGACCTGCTTTGAGGGACCCAGACTGGACGACGAAGGAATCCCCGTCGTGGCGGCTCATCTCCGCGGGGCAGGGGACATCCGGAAAATCGTACACCAGGGGCCGCGGTCCCGGCGAATAGGTCGGGGATGAAGACGGGTACGAAGAGGATCCCTCCCCGGGGGAGGGGACGATCGGATTCGGGGGCGGACTGTCCTTCTTGCCGAAGGTCGAACAGCCCCCCAGGGCCAGCACACACACGAGGACCAGAATCCAAGGGCTCACCTGTTTCGGGCTCCAGTTGCGCATTCGTTTTTCTCCCTCTTTACGGTTGGCTGTCCAAAGGGTCCTCCATCAGGCCCTAAAAGAAAGGGTTGGTCAGCTTTTCTCTCTCGACGGTGGTGGCCGGTCCGTGTCCTGGAAACACTCGAGTGTGCCCCGGTAGCGTGAAAATCTTCGCTCTGACGGAGCGGATCAGCTGTTCGTAACTGCCCCCCGGAAAATCCGTCCGGCCGATGGATCCGGCGAACAGGGTGTCCCCCACGTATACGGACTGCGTATCCGGCGAATAGAGGGAGACGTGTCCGGGGGTGTGCCCGGGGGTTTCGAGAACTTCCAAGCGGATGGACCCGAAGGTGAGGACGTCGCCTTCCTGCATCGAGTGGTCCACGACCCGTTTGGGGTGACTCCCGGAGGATCCGGCCGCTCCAAGAACGGCGGCGAGTCCCACCATGCGGTCGTTGAGCAGATACTCGTCCTTGGCGGGCAAGTAGATCTTCCCGCCTGCTTTCTCTTGGAGCGGCCAGGCGTCCATGACATGATCGAAGTGCCCATGAGTGTTCAAGATGGCGACCAGTTCCAGCTCATTTCGGCGCAGGCGCTCAAGGATTCGGTCCATGTCACCGCCCGGGTCGATCACGACCGCCACACGGGTGGTCTCGTCCCCGAGCAGGTAGCAGTTGGTCTGCAGCATGCCGACGACCAGGTGCTCTTGTATCATTCGAGTGTCCTCGCGTGTCGAAGCCGAAAGGGTTCTACTTGTCCAGGATGATGAGCTCTTCGAGGGGACGGCGGTGCGAGCTTTGTTTGCGATGCGCGGGATGTCCCACCGCGACGACCGCCATGGGCTCCAGGCGGTCGGGCAGCTCCAGGATCCGCACGATTTCTTCCTTGTTCTTGAGGATCTCCCCGATCCAAACCGCTCCGAGGCCCAGATCGTGGAGGGCCAGCAGGAAATTTTGAATGCAAGCGCCAACGGCCTGACAGTCCTTGACGTGATCGTAGGACGCTTCCTTGTCCAGAAATACGCCCACCAGCACCGGTGCCTCGCGAAGAATGGCGGCGTAGCGGGTGAGGCCCGCCAAGCTGGCCTTGAGATTGCTATCCCGGATGATTGCGAATCGCCAGGGCTGGTTGTTCAAACCGGACGGCGCCCAGGATGCCGCGCGAAGGGCTTCGAAGATCACCGAGCGATCGACGGTTGCATCGGTGAACTTGCGGACACTCCTGCGCTCGAACATGCATTTGAAAACAGGCGAATCGGCAGGTACCGGCGCCATGGATGCTCCTCCGACGGCTGAGGTCAGCGAACGGGGCTCCCAACGCCCCAACGATCCCGGGATTGCATTGCGAGGCAGTATAGTGGGTGATGGACAAGTCGGTCAAGCTTACGGTACGCCGCGGGCGGAGTGGGAAGGTCCCGGAACGACTCAAGGCGTAGCAAACCGGTTCACTGAGATGGGCGGGCTCCGAGAGGTTGTCTACACGCCTCGCTCCGAGCTCAGAGCTCCCCTGGCTTTCTTCCGGCGCATCGCAAGGGACGTCTGGGGATCCCGGGAGCTCGCACGGAGCCTTTTGATCCGTAACGTCAAGGGCCAGTATCGGCAGACGGCACTCGGATACCTCTGGGCCGTCCTTCCCCCCCTCGCGACCACCTTGACCTTTGTCTTCCTGCACGCGCAGCGCATCCTTGCCTCGGGCGAGACCACCGTCCCGTACCCCGTTTATGTCCTGGTTGGCTCCCTATTGTGGCAAGTCTTCGTGGACGCCGTGAACAATCCCTTGCGGCTGGTGCAGGCCTCCACCTCCATGATGGCCTCCGTCAACTTCCCCAGGGAAGCCATTCTATTTGCCGGCCTCGGCGAGGTGCTCTTCTATTTCTTCATTCGCATCTTGCTGCTGGTCCCCGTGTTTGCGCTCTGGGGCACTGCGCCGTCCTGGTCCATCCTGTACTTCCCCATCGGCCTTCTGGCCATCATGGCTCTCGGGTGGGGGATCGGGTTGCTGCTCGTCCCGGTAGGCATCCTGTACAAAGACGTGGAGATGGGTTTGGGAATCCTCGTCACGTTGTGGTTTTTCATCACCCCGGTGGTGTACACGCCTCCGGCATCCGGGACCGTGTCGCTTCTGGTCCGTTTCAATCCCATGAGCCCGCTGCTCAACGGCACACGGGATCTGCTCACCGGCGGCGCGATGGCCTCCCTGGGCGAGCTCCTCTTCCTGTCGCTCTTGTCGGTGGCGTTCCTGCTGCTGGGCTGGATCGTCTTTCGATTGGCCATCCCCCATATTGTCAAGATCTTGAATGCGTAGGGAGCAAGCGATGCCCTGGGAACCGGGCCCCCCGCTGATCGAGGTCGATGCGGTGTCCATCAAGTTCTGTCGCGATCTCAAACGATCCCTCTGGTACGGCCTGCGGGATATCGCAAGAGAGATCGGCGGCAGGGACCGGGCGGAGCAATCGCTGCGTCGACACGAATTCTGGGCTGTCAAGAATTTGAGTTTCTCCCTGCGGCGGGGGGAGTGCCTGGGCCTCATTGGCCCGAACGGCGCCGGCAAGTCCACTCTCCTCAAGGCATTGAACGGGCTGTTCAAGATCGATGAGGGTTCGATTCGCATGCGGGGGCGCGTCGGAGCGCTCATCGAACTGGGGACGGGCTTCAACACGGTCCTCACGGGGCGGGAGAACGTTTACATCAATGGCTCGGTCCTGGGTCTGACCCGAAGGGAGATCGACCGCAAGTTCGACCGCATCGTCGAGTTTTCGGAAATCGGTGAATTCATCGATGCACCGGTTCGAACCTACAGCTCCGGAATGGCCGTCAAACTGGCCTTCGCCATCGCGGCCCAGATGGAGCCGGACGTTTTGCTTCTCGACGAAGTCCTGGCAGTGGGCGATGTAGGATTTCGCTCCAAATGCTACGTGGCCATGCAGAAGCTCCTGAGTCGGGCGGCCGTTGTGTTCGTCTCGCACTCCATGCCCCAGGTGGCCAGGCTGTGCAACCGGCTGATCGTGCTCAACCGGGGGCAGGTGGTGTATCAGGGGTCGAATATCCCTGAGGGGATCGACTGTTACTACGCCCAGTTCGACGAGGGCGAGTCGAGCACGGTGGGCTCGGGAAGGGCGAGGCTCACCCGGCTGAGGCTTTCCAGCAACGGGTCGAGTGGAGACGCAGGCGAGATCGTCACGGTGGACTATCTCGCCCCCCTGACCCTGGAGGTGACCTTCGAGGTCGCACCCTCCGTGAAACGGGTTCAGCTGGGGCTTTTGTTCTATGATCGGGAAACCCGGGGCATCGCCCAGTGCAGTTCGGAAAATGGAGCTTCCCCCTTCGCCAACTTGGGCGGTCCCGTCCGATTGCGGGTGACTCTGCCTCAGATCCCCTTCAATCCCGGAAGGTATTCGGTCTCCATCACGGTGACGGACGATGAGACCGGAGAAATCCTCATCACCGAGCATGGAACGAGTCAGTTCCAGGTGGTGGGCTCGACCTTCGGGTTCACGCCGGTTCAGCTCGACGGACGTTGGGAAAGACTTCCCAATGGGTCCGATCCTCCAGACATGGGCATGGATTCCTGACCAGGAGAAGGCGCCTCTATGAAACCTCTGTTCAAGAAGTTCCGAACGCAGCGGAGTCATTACGTTTACGACACCTGGACCAACGAAATCCTGGAGGTGGATCCGACGGTCTTCCATCTGCTGGCCGACTCGCCCCCGACCTCGGACGACACGGGGGAAGGCCCGCCGTCGCCCGAAGCCCTTGAAACCGCCCGCCGTTTGATCGAGTCCGCCAGGCAGGAAGGGTTCTTTCGGACGGATCTGCCCGTGGTGTCCAACTTTCCTGAGGATTCGTTGGAACAGACGATCAAGGAACTGCGGGAGAAGGGGCCGGATCATCTCATCGTGAACATCACGGAACGCTGCAATCTGAGATGCCGGTACTGTTCGTTTTCCGGGGCCTATCGGGACAACCGGACCCATTCGAACACCGTGATGACCGAGGAGGTGTTGCACGCGGCCCTGGACTGGTATTTTGGGTTCAACGCGCGCGAGGAATTCAGCCTGGGGTTTTACGGCGGCGAGCCCCTTGCGGATCTTCCCCTGCTGCAGAACGCCGTCGACACGGCCCGCCGACGGGCCCCCGGACGTTTGAAGTTTCGCTTGACCACCAACGCCACATTGCTCACGGATCCGGTTTGCCGTTTCCTCATCGAAAACGACTTCCGGCTCCACATCAGCCTGGACGGCCCCAAGCCGGTTCACGACCGATATCGGGTGTTCCCCGACGGCCGAGGGTCCTTCGATGCCGCGTGGGAGGGCATCGTGCGGCTTCACCGGATGGATCCGAAGTTTTTCGGGGCCCGCGTCTCGTTCAATGTGGTGGCGGCAGCCCCCATTCGGCTGGAAGACATCGCGACCTTTACAGAGGATCACTCGGAGATCTTCCAGGACCACCTCATCACCGTCTCACGTGTCAATCCCTACCCCTCATGCCTGTCGGAGGAATTGACGGGCATGCAGAACGATCCCTCCTTCACGAGCCAGAAGGAAGCCCTTTTCCATCGCTACCGGCAAAAACTGCTGGAGGGTGCCACGCTTCCCGAGGATTTTGTGTTCTCGTTTTTCAAGTCCGATTTCATGGATGTGCATCAACGGGTCATGAGCCCCATGAAAGAGATCACCGCCAGCAACGGTCAGTGCGTGCCGGGGGATCCCAAATGCTTTGTCGGCACCGGCGGGGCCCTCTACATGTGCGAGCGGGTCGGAGACACCCGATCCATCGGAGACGTCTGGAACGGTTTCGATGACGCGGCCATCGCCGGGATCCTTCGGGACTACGACCGGGCCTTCAAGGAACGCTGCGCGGATTGCTGGGCCCTGCGGCTGTGTAACAAGTGTTATGTTACGGTCCGTGATGGGGACGCGTTTTCGGAGGAACGAATCGAAGCTTTCTGCCGGGCCAATCTCCATCGGTGGTCCTGGGTGCTGGAACGGTACTGCGAGCTGCGCGAGACGAAGGATGACGCTTTTGCGTGGTGCGCGGCCATCGGTTGAGCGGGGCAGGTCGGGAAGGCCTGTGACGGTCGCAAGCCTTCGATTTGGCTGTCTGACTGTGGTCTGGATCTTGCTATTCATGACGATCCAAAGTGGCCATGGTGGCCTTCGTGTGGCTGGTGTTCGAGATGACCCCAACTCAAGGAGAGGAGACGGAATGATCAAGATTCGATTCAGGGGAGAACCGACCGAAGAGCAGAAGCGGATGGAGGTTGTGGCGGCAAAGTGCAAATGCGGTCGCTGCACGAGAACCGGCGAGAGCAGCGATTCCTCGATGGCTTCCTCGGACCTCAACTGATCCCGTTGGTTTAGGGCGCACGCCGAGTGCGCCCTCGATCGAGCGTCAAAAGGCAGGCGATTGCGTCTGCCTTTTTTTCATTCACTCATCGATGTGCAATTGCGGGGCGAGAGGGTACCGTACTGCATCCAGCCTACCTTTTCACATGGTTCTCTCTTCCTCACCCTCGACCTGATTCATGAGAGACCGTAATCTCGCCGTCACACCGGCATAGAGGGGGGAACAATCCGATAGGGGCAAGGAAATCTTGGAACAATAGAATATCAACGCGTCGGTGCGGCGAACTTGAGAAGCACTTTTGCGTCGATGTGGAAGCGTGCGGGAAAACGATCGGGGTTCCGGCATCCATGTGTGCGGCAGTGCACCTGGGGACAGTCGCATCACTTGAGAAGCCAATGCCAGGGCAATCGCATGAAATTTAGGCGAGCTTTAGCAGGTGGAGCAGGTAGTTGT
>CAZGQL010000136.1:12061-12506 GCA_964527905.1 uncultured Syntrophobacteraceae bacterium | reverse complement strand
GTTGTTGCGAACCACCTCGGTGCGCCAGTCGTTGAGCATCTGCATGTGCTCGGTGCGCATGGCTTCTTTCGGCAGCACGCACTGTTTCTGGGCCATCGCCTGTATCGCCGGCGTGTCGATCTTGGGCTGTGGCACCGGGGCCGCCTTGCCCATATTGTAGGCGACGGGCATGGTCACCAGGGCGATGAAAATGGCCAGCCCGATCAGGATTTCCTTGCCGTTATAGATCTTCATCTTCGCTCTCCTCCATTCCCGCCAGAGGTTCACCGCGGAGATCGGTCGTCCTCTCGCCCTCGCCTTCCATCACCAGCGCGTTGCCGACCAGTTCGTGGATCCCGCACACGCCGCAACCGGGAACCCAGTAGTTCATGGAGGCCGTCAGGACCGCCCGGTCGATGGCGCAGATGCACGCGAGCATGTTGACATCGTGCCGCTCGGCGACGGC
>CAZGQL010000136.1:9207-12051 GCA_964527905.1 uncultured Syntrophobacteraceae bacterium | reverse complement strand
TGGGCTGCAAGGGGGACCGGGCCCAAGAGTCTTCCCTGGGCAGCCCGCCCCGCATGCGCAACTCCATGATTTCATCGGTGTTCAGACCCGAGCCGCTGCCGCAGCAGAAGGTTTTCTCGCGCGTCGTGTCGGGGTTCATTTCGAAGACGTTGTTGCACACGGCGTTGAGCACATAGCGCGGTTCTTCGAAAAAGCCCATCCCGCGCGAGGTATTGCAGGAATCGTGGTACGTCACTCGCAGGTGGTCGTTTCGGCTGGGATCCAGCTTGAGTTTGCCATGCTTGATCAGGTCCGCCGTGAATTCCACCAAGTGGATCATCTTGGTGCTACGGGCGTTCTCGAACACGGTCCCAGTGATGGGGGAGACCGGCACCTCGAGGAAGTCGGCCGGACCGTTCATGGTGTCCATGTACTGGTTGATCACGCGCCACATGTGGCCGCACTCCCCGCCGATGATGTACTTAACGCCCAGGCGTTTGGCTTCCGCGTACATCTTGGCGTTGAGGCGCTTCATCATCTCATGGGACGTGAAGAATCCGAAGTTGCCGCCTTCGGAAGCGTAAGTCGACCACGTGTAGTCGAGGCCCAGCTCATGGAACAGCATGAGGTAGCCCATGAGGGTGTAGGTGCCCGGGTCGGCGAACACATCGCCGGAAGGCGTGATGAACAGGATCTCGGCCCCCTTACGGTTGAAGGTGGGCTCGACGCGGATCCCGTTGATGGCCTCGATTTCGTCGACGAAAAACTCGATCATATCTTTGAAGGCATGCGGCTGGATGCCGAGGTGATTGCCATTGTGATAGCAATTGGCCACCGGCCCCATGATCCAGTCGATGTTCAGGCCGAGCAGATTGAGAAGCTCGCGGCCGACGATCGTGATCTCTGCCGTGTCGATGCCGTAGGGGCAGAAGAGCGAGCAGCGGCGGCACTCCGTGCATTGGAAAAAGTACATGAACCATTCTTTGACCACGGCTTCGGTGAGCTCCCGGGCCCCCGCCATCTTGCCCATGATCTTCCCGGCCAGGGTGAAGTCCTTCCGGTAGATGGAACGGAGCAATTCGGCCCGAAGGACGGGCATGTTCTTGGGATCGCCCGTGCCGATGTAAAAGTGGCATTTGTCGGCGCAGGCCCCGCAACGGACGCAGATGTCCATGAAGACCTTCAGGGAGCGGTACTTTTCCAGCCGCTCGCGGATGCCTTCCAGGATGATTTCCTTCCAGTTGGACGGCAGCTTCCAGTCGTCATCCAGGGGGGACCATTCCCGAGGATTGGGCATTCCGACTGCTTCGACATTCTTGGGTTTTCCGGGATAGCAGAAATTCCCCGGCTTGAAGACCGCGGGCGTGTCCATCCATGCCGTTTTCGGCAGGGTATGATCTAGGATCAGATCTTTCGCTTTTGGGATAGCAGCCATGGTTACTCCTTCTCCACTGGTAGACCGGCTTCGATCATCTTTTCCCTAAAATGGTCCTCATATTCCTGGTACGTGTGGACCTTCACCGGATAGTTCCAGGGATTGATATGCCGGTGGATGCGCGAATCGTTGGGCAGATTCCGGGTGGGACTCAGGAAGACGCCGCCCAGGTGCATGAGCTTGCTGAATGGGAAGTAGGCGAACAGGGTGCAGACCAGGAACAGATGAATGTAGAAGATCACGCCGATGCCCTCCGGGCTCACGGGGTGCAGGGTCACCAGGCCCAACGCGAGTTCCTTCACCTTCATGATGTCCACCTTGGTGAAGTAGCGCATGAGCACACCGGAGATGCCGATGGCCAGGATGAGAAACAGGGGAAAATAGTCGGCGGGAAGGGAGATGTATTTGACCTGCGGGATGATGACCCGGCGGATGAGCAGGTACGTCACGGCCGCCAGAAAAACGATGTCGGATTGGTAGATCCCCGGGAGTCCCACCTGCAAAAAGCCGTCGGCGCGCTCGATGGCGTGCAGGAGAGCCGGAACCGGCTCCAAGAAGAACCGCAAGTGGCGCACCAGGATGACCAGGAAGGAGTAGTGAAACAACAGCGCGAAGAGCCAAAGCCATTTTTCCCACTGATAAACGATCTTGGGACCGCTGTGCAGCTCCATCTTCGTGTTGCGGAACAGCGACCGGAACAGGAGCACTTCCAACACCATGCGGCCGATGACCTGCAGTTTGGTGCTGGGATTGTCCAGCTTGCTGTGTTTGATCCATGGGAAGGAAAACTGCTGTCCAGCCGTCGTGGGGATCCGAAAGGGAACCGGCGAGCGCCCCCATTTCAGGACCTTCAACACGAACCCGAACAGGAAGAGAAGGATGGCGGTATACGGAACAACCACGGCAAAAAAATGGGTCATCCCCGCCACCTTCACCCCCGCGAAGACGGCCGCGACCAGCGCGACGACCACCGCTAGAGAGAACTCCATACCCATTTAGCAATCCCTCATCTCGAAAAAGTTAGTCGTTAGGTGCTTCAGCCTCAGGACCGAGCCCGATCCGGTCGATTTCCTCCATCTCGGCCGTAAGATTGGCCATCCGGAGCAATCGGAAGGTCCTGTTCTTCACTTCGTTCACCCGAACTTCGTACAACTTTTCACGACACTGCGCGAACACGTTCAAGCCCAGCAGGGCCATGTTGTCGATGTGCGACTCGAGCTCCAGCAGATCTTCCAAGGAGATCCGGTCCTTCCAGCCCTCTTGTAGAGCCTCCTCGCGGATCACCCGTTTGAGCAGAAAGACGAACCCGACGGCCTGGGCCGGCGTGAAGTCCTGGACGGCCCGGATCCGAATGATCTTGTCCAGGAAGGTGGTAGCCCTTTCCGGTTCCACCCCTCGAAGCAGCTCTCCGTACAAGCCCTCGGTTCCGT
>CAZGQL010000136.1:0-9188 GCA_964527905.1 uncultured Syntrophobacteraceae bacterium | reverse complement strand
TGAACTGATTCGTCTCCTTCTTCAGGATCTCAGCCGTTTGAGGGGGGTAGGTGTCCGCGATGAGATGAAACCATCGCTGCAAAATGATCGAACGTCTTTCCTCCAAAAGCTTCATCAGCCCCATGCTTCCCAAACCCCTTACCCTATCATGCTTTCATCCGTGACCGCGTCTTCCATCCCCCCTCTCTTCGATGGTTTCATTTCAGGCCTGGGCCCGCAAAACGGAACATCTCAGAAAGCGCTGCCGGATGCTCCCCACGCAGCGGTGAAGACAATTTTGTGAATGTGGGCACGTTAGACGAATTGGCAAATCGTGTCAAGGTCCAATGGACAGAACCACTTGCACCGCATCGGGCTCCAGGATTCGACCGTCGGGGGGCGCGCTCCGTTGTGCCTGCCGCCCGGGGGGAACCCCGGGGGATGACAATCTCAACGGCTTTGGTATATGGTGATGGGGGGCGGCCGCCGGTGCGGCACCGGCGCTCGGCCCCGGCAGCCGAAGGCTGGATCGGCGCATCACCTGCTTCCGCGCCCTGCGAACCGAGCCCTGCGCCAGGGCACCAACGGAGGGACCTCATGATCAGGTACAACGGCATCAACCATCTCGCCATGGCCACGCGAAACATGGACGCAACGACCCGGTTCTGGCGGGATCTTTTGGGAATGCGCCTGGTGGCCGGCCTTGGAAAGCCCGGCTACCGCACCTATTTCTTTCAGATTTCCGAACGCGACTTGATCGGGTTTTTCGAGTGGCCCACCGTGGAGCCCATCGAGGAAAAGGACCATGGATACCCGGTGCGCGGGCCGTTTGTGTTCGATCATGTCTCCTTTGGGGTCGAGGAGGAGGAGGACCTCTGGACCCTCAAGGACCGTTTGGAGGCGGCGAGCATCTGGACTTCGGAAGTGGTCGATCACGGCTTCATCCGATCGGTGTACACATACGATCCGAATGGGATCGCCATCGAGTTCAGCTGGGCCGTGCCCGGGGTGGACATCCGTGCGGAACCGCGCATGGTCGACACGGCGCCCTCCCCCGTGACGCTGGAGGGTTCCGAGCCCCAGTCCAATCACTGGCCTCCGGTCACGGCCCCTACGCCCGTGGAGGAGCGACGCATCTACCCCGGGGAAGGCGATGACCTCGTTTCGGGCACGCGGCGCAACTGGTTCGCCGACCTGCCCCACGGTCCTCAAGCCTCGAAGCGCCGCGCGTGATCTCCCTCATCCTCACCGAAAAGCCCTCCGTCGCACGCGATTTCGCCTCCGCCCTCCAGGCCGGCCGCCGGGGTGACGGATTTCTTGAGGGCCGGGACACGATCATCACCTGGGCCGTCGGGCACTTGGTCGAGCTGGCGGAGCCCGAGCATTACGATCCCAAGTGGAAGCGTTGGCGCCTCGAAACCCTTCCGATCCTGCCCGATACCCTCCGCTACAGGCCCATTCCGAAGGGGGAAAAGCAGCTCCGCGTCATCCAGAGCCTGCTCCGGCGCCCCGACGTGGGCCGGGTCGTCATCGCGACCGACGCAGGCCGGGAGGGTGAGGTCATCGCCCGGACCATTCTCCAGACGGTGGCGCCCGACGAGCCGCGAGCGGTTTTCCGTTTTTGGACGTCACAGGCCCTCACGCCTGCGGTGATCCAGGAGACCCTCCGGGACCTCCGGCCGTCCTCCGCGTACGACCGCCTCTGGCATGCGGGGCAGGCCAGACAGATCGCCGACTGGCTCGTGGGGATGAACCTCTCGCGCGCGGCAACTCTCACCATGGGGGGGCACAAGGAGGTCTTCTCGGTGGGGCGTGTCCAGACGGCGGTGCTGGCGCTCCTAGTCGACCGCAGGCGAGAGCGGGAGCGTTTCGTTCCCAGAACTTACTGGATGCTTGTGGCGGATTTTCGCGGCGACAAGGGGGATTGGCGGGGGACCTGGTTCAAGGGCGATGAGAACCGCTTCGAGAAGCGGGAGGAGGCCGAAGCGATCCTTCAGAGTGTTCTCGGGCAGGCGGGACGGGTCGCCTCCGTCAAGCGGCAGAAGAAGAGACAGCCGCCCCCCTTGCTGTATTCCCTCACCGATCTCCAGCGGGATGCCAATGTCCGGTTCGGATTTTCCGCCAAGAAAACCCTGGACATCGCCCAGGGGCTCTACGAACAAAAAAAATGTCTGTCCTATCCGCGGACCGACTCCAGGGTGCTCGGATCCAAGAATGTCGGACTCGTGAAAGGAATCGTGGAGAAACTGACCTCGGCCTATCCGGACTGTTTCGCCGGACTGGATCCCAAACTCCTCGGTCCTGCCAATAAACGGGTCTTCAACGACACCAAGCTCACGGACCACCACGCCTTGATTCCACTCAAGCCTCTCCCCGCAGATGCTGGACCGGAGGACAAGCTGGTCTACGATTTAGTGCTTCGCCGTTTTGCGGCGGCCTTCCACCCGGACTACCAGTTCGAATCCACTGAAATCAACACCGAGGTTTCGGGGGAGACGTTTCGGACGCGGGGAAGCCGTCCCCTGGTCCCGGGCTGGCGTGCGGTGGCGGGCATGCGGGAGAAGCATCGCGATGCCCCCAGGGGCGCGGATGAATCCGAGCGGGACGTCCAGGAGGAAGAGGAGGAGAACGAAAACCTCCCCCTGCTCGCCAGGGGGGATCTCGCATCGGTACAGGATGCGACCCTGTCGGAAAAGGTGACCCAGCCCCCCCCGGAGTACACGGAGGCCACGCTTCTGCGCGACATGACGAACCCTTCCCGGTTCGTGTCCGAGGCGGAGCTCCAGAAGATTTTCAAAGGGGACGTTGGACTGGGCACTCAGGCCACCCGTGCCCAGATCATCGAAACCCTGATCCAGCGTCAGTATGTCGTCCGTGACAAGAAGCGGATGGCCGCGACCGACAAAGGATGTCTCCTGGTCGAGCGCCTACGCCGCTATGCCACGGCCCGGGCCATCGCCAGTCCCGAGGAGACGGCGCGTTGGGAACTGGAGCTCGAGCGGATCGCCCAGGGCAGAGGGGATGCCGAGGCCTTTCTGGTTGGAATCCGACGTTTCGTGGAAGCCGGCATCCGTGAGCTCAAAGGGCGTGCGGTTCCTCCCCCCGCCGGATCGGGGGGACTGGGTCGTTGTCCCCGGTGTGGCGGCGCCGTCATCGAAGGCAAACGGGGCTACGGCTGCTCCAACTGGCGCAGGGAACACGGCGGCTGCACGTTTGTCATTTGGAAAGTCATCGCTGGTAAGACGCTGCCCTTGGATGCGGTGAAGACTCTCCTGGAAAAGGGGCAGACCGAGCCGATGGCCGGATTCCGCTCAGAGGACGGAAAACCCTTTTCCGCCGCCCTCAAGCTGGATGGGGAGGATTCACATGTGGCTCTGGTGCAAACCGGCCGGACGGTTTGACAGGGGATTTTCCGATGCCCGTCCACCCCGGCGTTCCGACGGAGTCGGAATCGTTTGGCGCGAAGCAAGGCCATCTGATTTCCTGAATTCCCCCTCGGAGGCTTGGGGGGCGGCACAATTGGACGGGACCTCAGCGCTCCAGGACTTCCTTGATGCGTTTCAGCATTTCCTCGAATCGGTAAGGCTTGGAAATGAACCCAGCGGCACCCGCCTCCATGGCCTGTTTCATCTGCTCGCTGCCCAGGTAACCGGTGGAGACGATGACCTTGAGCTTCGGGTCGATTTCGAGCAGCTTGTCCAGGCATCGAAATCCACCCATGCCGGGCATGTTGATGTCCAGGATCACGAGATCAATCCGGTCCCGATTGGCCGCATATTGCTCGATGGCCGCCTCACCGCTTGTCGCCGTCAGGGTTTGGTAGTTGTTCATTTCGAGCATCTCCTTGCCGATGTCGAGCAGCTCTTCTTCATCATCGACCAGCAGGATCGTCTCGCTCAAGCCCTTCATGGCCGCCTCGTTCAGAGACTCACCGGGGTGTGGCGCCGGTTCGGCCAGAGCGACCGGAAAATACACCTCGAAGGTGGTTCCAGCGCCTTTTTCGCTCCGACACACGATATGCCCTCCATGGTTCTTCACGATGCTGTACACGATGGCGAGTCCCAAGCCTGTCCCTTCCCCCGGGCGTTTGGTCGTGAAGAACGGGTCGAAGATGCGCTCCAGGACCTTCTCGTCCATCCCCATTCCTGTGTCGGAAACACGCAGCAGGACGTACTCACCGGGAGTCGTCCCCAGGTGACCGGCACAGAATTCCTCGTCCATGGTGAACCGAGAGGTCTCGATCAGAAGCCTTCCGCCCGAGGGCATGGCGTCCCGGGCGTTGACCCCGAGATTCATGAGGATTTGCTCCAGCTGACCGGCGTCCGCGTTGATGGGGTGGAGGTTCGGGCTGAGGCGCTTTTCGATGGAGATCATCTTCGGGATGATCCGCTCGAGCAGTTCGCAGCTTTGCTCAATTTCGTGGTTCAGATCCAATTGGCTGAGCTGACTTTCGACTTTGCGGCTGTAGATGAGAAGCTTCCTCGTCAGTTCGGCCGCGCGTTGGGCAGAGCGGTCGATGTGGGCCAGGTAGCGGATGTCGGGGTCGTCGGGCGCTTTTCGCTTCCATAGCAATTGCAGGTAGCCCGAAATCACCTGCAGCAGGTTGTTGAACTCATGGGCCACCCCACCGGCGAGGGTGCCGATGGCCTCCATCTTCTGCGCCTGGATGAGCTCGATTTCCATGCGCTTGCGATCCGTGATGTCTCGCAGCATGTGGAGAATGCCCACCCGGCCCTTCCACTCCAGCGGGACGCAGCTCATGTCGACCCAGCGTGTGTCTCCGTCCTTGTTCACGATGCGGCACGACAGCACGTTGGAGACGCGCTCTCCCGCCTGGAGCTGTCGGTAGCGTTCCCGAACCTCTTCCCGGTCAACGGGCAGCACGAAACCGAGAAACGGGAACCGAACCAGCTCTTCGGCCCGGTAGCCCAGCAGTTCCTCCGTTCGAGGATTCGGGAACTTGATCAACTCGTCCTGAAGGATGAAAATGGACTCGCTGGCGTGGCTCACCACCAGACGGTATTTGGCCTCGGATTCCGCCACGCTGTCCTCGAGATTGCGTGTGTAGCCCTCCAGCTGCGCCTTGACGGCTTCCAGCTCCCTGTGCAGGAGGAATTGCTTGAGGCGATGATTGAATTCCGTGTGCGAGGCGATGATGCCGATGCCGAGGGTGGTAATGAGGAACATGTTGTTGGCGATGAACAGACTCAGGTTCTCGACCGGGCTCGACCAATACACGGCTCCAAGATAGGCGATATAGAGGACCAGGCTGGGCAGCAGCACGCGGCGAATCCCGAGTCCCAGCACAGCGCAGAAGGCCAGGAACACCAGATTCATCCCGGCGTAATAGGGCGTGGTGTAGCCACCGGTGCTCACGATCATCGCGATGATGGCGATCCCCACCGTGAAAAACCCGGCGATTCCAAGGTAGACGGAGTGGAATCCGAAATTCCACCTGCGACAGACCCAAAACAAGGTCATGCACACGATGGAAGCAAACGCCCGGTAGCCCATGAAGGCGCGAAAATGGTTGGGGTAGAGGAGATAGTCGGCAATGCCGAAAAGCGGCACCAGAATGGCCCCGAGAAGCAAAATGATGCCCACTCGGTCCCTGACGTAGGGCTCCTGGTCTCTCTCGAACGCTTCAATGGTCAGTCTGTCCGCGGGGGGACTGTGCACGACGCCCTCTTCAGCATTCCCGGGTGGCGACAACGAACAGGTTGACCCCCTCCTCCTCGGCAATCACGTCGACACGTTCCCCAAAGGGCGTTTTCGCGAAGATGGCCTTGAGCTCTTCGGGGCCACGGTGGATCAATCTCCAATGCAGCACGTAATCCATGAAGGCCCGGTCGGGATTGAAGCGGCCGAAATTGCCCACCATCAGCGTCCCTCCCGGTTTCAGTTGGTCGTGGCAGCGATTGACCAGGGCGACGAACAACCTATCGTCAAGATAGTCGGTTAAGCCCGAAGAGTAAATAATATCCTGCAGTGCGATGTTCTGACGCACCCGCCCCAGGGACCATTTCACGATGTTGTCGCTCATGAGCCGCACGGATGCCCGGTGGGGATGGACGTTGACATGACGGTTCGTATACTCCAGGGCGGTCGGATCGACGTCGATGCACAGGGCTTCGATCTTTTCCGAGTAGTCGCAGACCGAGAGAAAATCGAACAGTTCCCGATTGGAGCCACAGGCGAGGTTCATGATCCGAATGGATTCCTCCCGTCCGGCCCGCGCATCGGCGAGCCGCTGCAACTCCCGGCTCAGCAAGCGCCTGCGTCCTCGAACGGCCCGAGCCGCCCGGGTATTGAGGCACCAGCTGTCCACCACCACCCCCAGCTTTCCATCTCCCTCGGGCTCGTTCTTGTAAATCATCTCCATCATCATGAAGTCTCCCGCGTACCCTTGAGGCTTGAAGTAAGCCCGCTCGGCGAACCGGCTGCGCATGTAGTACGGAAAGATCTCCTTGAAAACATATCCCCATACATATTCGTGTGTTTCGGCGGGAAAGGGCGTGTTGGCGGTTTCCTGGAGCTGACCGCTCAGGGAATCCAGCAGACTGTGGCACCGCTCATAGAATTCCTCCGGGATATCCGGGCGCTTGTCCTTTTGGAGCACATACGAAAGATCATAGAACTTCGCCTTGAAATTTTCCACAATGTTGCTGATGTGGATCCATTCGGGTGTGGTCAGGAAATGGGGAGGAAGCGGCTTGGACTGGTCGAAGCTCTTGCGGCCCGTGGAAAGCGATGCGGCGTAGGCCGTCAAAGGCTCCCGCTCCTCGAGGACCCGTCTGAACTTGACACAGATCCGTTCCGCCAGGAGTGCCAGAAAGTTTCCATACAACACGGGGTCCTTGTGTTGCACCTTGCGGAGCGTCTCCTGGTCGATCACCCGGATGATGGAGTCTTCCGTCGCGCGCACTTCCCGGACGCGGGACTCGCCGTCGAAAAAGCCGATCTCGCCGAAAAAATCGCCCGCACCGATGAGCGCCACGACAATGCGCGTGCCCTGACGCGTATGATACACCTCGACGGCTCCCTCCTGGACGTAGTAGAGGCAACGCGAGTCGGCCTCCTTCAGGTGAACCGCTTCTCCCTTCCGATAGGTGTCCACCAGGGACAGGGGGAGAATCTTTTGAATGATGTCCCGATCCGATCCGGGAACTCCAAACAGCTCGCTTGTGAAAACTCTGGAGCCACACGATGCCGGTGAGCCCATGCCCCACCTCCATTGAAGATTGCAGGGTACGTCTGGAATGAGTCAAACGATTGACGCTGTCAACGGCATTTGCCGCCCTCGACATCCGAAAAACCTTCCGAATTCTTGACGGCCCGGCCGATTCCGACAGGGTCCGAGGCGAGCCCCGCGAGCACTCACCTCGGTCCGCGACCCGCAAGGAAAGGACGGCCCGGGCGATGAACCAGACTAGAGCAAGTTTCGGGCCGACCGGACGGAAACGGTGCTTGGGCCGCATCCAGGCTTGAATTCCCCCCAAAGGGGTGGTGTGGATTTGGGTCGCGCACGGGAAACGATTGAATTCCAGGTGTGGATTCTGTTAAGAGCTGATGGCGAGGAGGAACGGCCATGGCGAGAGTAGCTGCGATCTACGGAAGCCCGCGACGCAATGGGAATTCGGCGACCTTGCTTCGGGAGGTCGTGCGGGGGGTGCGCGAGGAGGGGCTGGAAGTCGAGGAGGTGCTGCTGCGGGATCTTCAGATTTCCCCCTGCCTGGAGATCTACGGCTGCATCGAGGACGGCCGGTGTGCCATCGAGGATGATTTCCAACGTGTACGGGATCTCCTTCTGCGCAGTGACGGGCTCCTTCTGGCTTCACCGGTTTTCTTCTATGGTGTGAGCGCCCACACCAAAACATTCATGGATCGGTTCCAGTCCCTCTGGGTCAAAAAGTACTGGATTGACCGCGTGCCGTTCGGAAAGGGGCGAATCCGGAGAAAGGGCTTGTTTCTCTCGGTCGGGGCGACGAAGGGCGCCAAATTGTTCGACGGCATTCTCCTGACGGTCAAGTATTTCTTCGATGTGTTGGACATGGAGCTCGCCAGGACGTTGCTCTTCAGGGGACTGGATTTTGAGGGGGACGCGCAGCGTCATCCGGAGTATCTCGAGGAGGCCTACCGGGCAGGTAGGGAGTTCGCCCGGGATCTGGTGGCCTGGAAGGCGCCTTAGGATCAACCGGTGAGCGCGCGGTTCACGATGGAGGCGCGGGCCGACGAAAGCCCGTCGGCAACCGCCGGTTCCCGAGGATCCCTCGGCCTGATCACCCCCTATTTTCGCCGCCATATGCTGCGCATCCTGATCGGCTTCTTGTCGCTCATGGTCGTCGACCTCTGCCAGTTGTGGATTCCTCGGATCATCAAGGGGGCGGTGGACAGTCTCGAGGGGGGATCGGCAACGGGAGCGGCTCTGCTCCGGCAAGCGGGACTGATCCTCCTGTTGGCTGGTCTCATCGCGCTGCTGCGCTATGCCTGGCGTGTATTGCTGCTGGGCTTTTCACGCATCGTCGAGTCGGACCTCCGCAACCGCCTGTTTTCGCACCTGGTCACCCTGGATCGGGCTTTCTACCAGCGCGTGACGACGGGCGAGATCATGGCGCACGCCACCAACGACCTTTCTTCCGTGCAGTTGGCGAGCGGCATGGGGGTGGTGGCCGCGGTGGACGCCCTGTTCATGGGGCTGGCCGCCCTCGGGTTCATGCTGTATATCAACCCAGGGCTTACGCTCTTGGCCTTGGCCCCCATGCCGCTTCTGGCGATCCTCACCCGCGTGCTCTCCGGCCGTCTTCACCAGCGTTTTAAGGTCGTTCAGGAGCAGTTTTCCCATCTCACGGAATTCGTGCGGTCCTCTTTCACGAACATCCGTCTGATCCAGGCGTACAACCAGGAGGGCCCCCAAGCCGCGCGGTTCGATGCGATGGGGATGTCCTACGTGCGCAACAACATCCGGTTGGCTATGGTCTACGGGACCCTCTTTCCGGTCTCGGCCCTGATCGGCAACCTGAGTCTTCTGCTGGTGCTGTGGCTGGGCGGGCGGATGACCATCGCGGGGACGATCACGACGGGCGACTTCGTGGCGTTCATCAGCTACCTGTACCTCATCAGCTGGCCCATGATGGCCCTCGGGTGGGTGGCGGACCTGTTTCAGCGGGGGGTGACCTCCCTGGCTTCGCAAACCGGTGTTCCTCTACGCT
>CAZGQL010000135.1:8270-12625 GCA_964527905.1 uncultured Syntrophobacteraceae bacterium | reverse complement strand
GACGACTACCTTCTCACTCTACTCGCACTCTCATGATTTCGTGCGATTGCCCTGGCGGCCATCCCGGGCGCGCCACGCCATGGGACGGACTCGAAATCCCTTGCGAGGGGCTGCGGCCGTCCTTATCAAGTAAAGGAAACGGAGCCCGGAGAGCAAGGGATCTGCGGGGACCCCCCCGGGCGGGACATACGTGATGTCGAGATCAAGCCTGCCCTCCCCGTGGGAGCGCGCAGGAAGAGGAGGATATCCCATGGCCTATACTTGTAAGAACTGTGGAGCGGTGGCCGACGCACCCGGCCACCTGTGCAACCCGTGTGGAGACAAGGCCAAGTGCAGCTTTTGCGGCGCTCCGGCCACCGACCCACACCACATCTGCAAGGACAAGCTTGCCGCCATGAAGTATGTCTGTGGTGGATGCGGCCGTGTTGCCATGGAAGAGCGCCATCTGTGCAAGCCCACCCCCATCGGATGATTCCATGATCGTTGCATATTGTGCGCTTTTGCTCGCTTTTCGCGCCAAAAACATGGCATAAGCTGAAAGCCGGTACCTCGAAACCTGTACCGGCTTTTTTTTGCCCAGCCCCCATATGACCCGCGTTGCCGCGCCCGGTTTCCCTGTAGGGTCTCTGCCGCCTGAAAGGGAGCGCGTCGCCCCCGGCACACGCGGTCGAGCCAACAGCCTGGAGGCGTCGGATGAAACCCAAAGTATGGGAAGTGCTTCTCATCGATGACGATCCGGGCATCTGCAAGGTCTTGACCCTCACCCTCGAAGACGCGGGATACCGAGTATTCACGGCACACGACGGGGAGACGGGCCTAGGGATCTTCGAGGCGGAATCCCCCCAGATTGTGCTGACGGACATCCACATGCCGGGCATCGATGGTCTGGATGTGCTGCGGCGAGTCAAAGAAAAGGAACCCGACACGGAAGTCATCGTGATTTCCGGCTACGGAGAAATCGAGCTCGCGATCCGTGCCCTCCAGCTGGACGCCTCGGATTTCGTGATGAAGCCCGTGAGTGACGAGGCCTTGATGGTCGCCTTGAAACGGGCCCGAGATCGGTATGTGACTCGCCGGGAGCTGCGGGATTACACCTCTCTCATCGAAGAAAAATGGATGCAGACCGCCGATGAGCTGGCCAAGACCTTTCAGCTTCAACGGATGCTCATCGAAAGCTCGATCGACGGCATCCTGGCCTGCGACTCGGGCGGTTTCGTGGTCATTTGGAACAAGGCTATGGAGCAGATGCTCGATTTCAAGCGGGAGGAGGTCATCGGGTATCGCTCCCTCCACGATTTTTTCCCTCCTGAGGAAAGCCGCAAGTTCAAAGCCAAGCTGGATTCGGAGGAATTCGGCGGACCCAATCGTCTGTTTCTCTATGAAACGACCCTGCTCAATCGCGCCGGAGTTCGGATCCCCTGCCAGGTGTCGGCATCCGTCCTGGCCGAGGGCGGCGAGGAGATCGGTCTGGTGTGCTTCTTCCGGGATCTGCGCGAGATCCGTCGCCTGGCCCAGCAGTTCGAGGATCAGGCGAGGATGCTTCACCAGGACAAGATGATCTCCCTCGGCAAGCTGTCCGCGAGCGTCGTGCACGAAATCAACAATCCCATCTCGGGTGTCCTCAACTACACACGGCTCATGCTCAAAATCCTGGAGCGCGGAGAACTGGCCCCGGACCGCGTTTCGAAGTTCCAGAGTTACCTCTCCCTCATGGAGAGCGAACTCAGCCGGTGCTCCAAGATCGTGTCCAATCTTCTTGCGTTTTCGCGCAAGTCCAAACTGGAGTTCGGCGAAGTCAACCTGGAGGATCTGCTCTCCCGCTGCATCAGCCTTTCCGAGCATCGACTGACGCTGCAGAACATTCGCATCGAGAAGCGGATCCCCGAGGGTCTGCCGACCATTCAGGGGGATTTCAACCAGCTGCAGCAGGCGGTGATCAACCTCATCTTCAACGCCCTCGATGCCATGCCCGACGGGGGCCTTTTGACCATTGAATGCCGGGCGGATGCCTCAAGGAACGTGATCGAGATCCGCGTGGAGGACACGGGGTGCGGCATCAGCGAGGATGATCTGCTTTACATTTTCGACCCCTTTTTCACGACCAAGACCGACGGGAAAGGGCTGGGGCTGGGGCTTTCCACCGTCTATGGCATCGTGGATCGTCACAAGGGGACCATCAGCGTAAAAAGCCAGCCCGGCAAGGGAAGCACATTCAGCATCGTCTTGCCGATCCGTGCACAGGAGTCGAGGACTACATCTCAATGAACCGCCTGATGCGCGGCGGTAACGATTCAATCGGTCGCTCCACGGGAGGGATTGGGATACTCACTGTTCGGCTATGAGGCGGCTGCAAAACTCCCATGTAGCCCGCCACCGTCATTCCCCCGCACGCAGGAGCCCGGTTTTTCGATGACTTCCGGCTCCCGCCCGCGCGGATAGGACGAAATCGAAGATCGTGTAACCGCTTTCTGTGTGCAGAAAAACCCCGGAGGGAATCCGATGGGCACGCGCGGCCTGAACGTCCTCATGAAACCGCAATCCATCGTTTTGGTGGCGCCGGGGCCGGATTTCACGCCAATGGCCTCCGCCATCGCCGAGAACCTGAGGAGCGGGGGATTTACGGGCGAACTGTTTGGTGCCGGACCCGGTTGCGAGCCCCTCGAATCCCTCGGACTATGCCCAGACATCGAGGCCCTTCCCCATGCGCCGGATCTCGCCGTGATCTGCTCGGATCCAGACTCGGTCCCGGAGCTCGTCTCCAGACTTGGGGCCGTCGGCGCGCGCTCGGCCGTCATCCTTGCGAGCGAGGAGGGCCGGGGCGGAATCGAGCGCTGCGGCGAGTTGAGGCTGGCGGTGGAGGAGGCTGCCGAGCCTTATCCCATGCGGCTTTTGGGGATGAGCAGCTTCGGGGTGATGGTTCCCGGCAGCTCCCTCAACGCCAGTTTGGCTCATGTTCAGCCGCGTGCGGGAAACCTGGCGTTCGTCACTCAGTCCGGTGGAGTGCTGTCCTCCGTTCTGGATTGGGCCACAACCCGCAACATCGGTTTTTCACACCTCATATCCCTGGGCACCCAGGTGGACCTGGACTTCGGGGACCTGCTCGACTATTTGTCCCTCGATGCCTCCGCCCAGGCCATTCTGCTCCACGTGGACCAGTTAGTGAACGTCCGCAAGTTCATGTCGGCCGCTCGACTCGCCGCGCGCACGAAACCGGTCATTGTACTCCGGGGGGGATCTCACCGAGATATCGCCCGGGGAGAGCCCATGGGACGCGTCTCCCCCGTGGGCCCCGATGCAGTCTACGCAGCCGCTTTTCGGCGAGCCGGGCTGCTGCGGGTTTCCAACATTCAGGAGCTCTTCGATGCGGTTCAGACCCTCGCGCGGGCTCGATCCTTCCCGGGCAACCGCCTCGCGATCCTCACGAACAGCCGAGGTGTGGGCGTTCTAGCCGCAGATGCCCTCGCGGAGACCTCCGGTCGCATGGCCGAGCTCACTCCAGAAACCCTTGCCCGGCTTTCCGCGTGCCTGCCCGTGTGCTGGTCAATCCGCAACCCGGTGGATCTTCAAGGGGACGCATCAGCGCCCCTCTACGCGCAGACGGTCCAGATTCTGCTCGAGGATCCGGGGGTGGACGGGCTGCTGGTGCTGCACACCCCGAGTGCCGTCTCGTCTGGCATTGAAGTGGCGCGCGCACTCGTCGGACTCCTCCAATCCGGTCCAGTGCGGTCCAAGGCCAACCGGGTGCTCACCTGCTGGCTGGGCGGCGGGGTGGCTGCCCAGGCGCGCGGGGATCTCGTGGAGAGCGGCGTCCTGACCTACGAAACGCCGGACGAGGCGGTGCGTGGATTCATGCAGGTGGTTCGCTACCGTCGAAGCCAGGAAATGCTCATGGAAACGGTTCCCAGCATCCCCGAAGCCTTCAGCCCCGACACGGAGCGGGTGAGGCGGGTCATCGAGGGAAACCTTGCGAGCGGCCGGACGTGGTTACCCGAGATTGACGTCCGGATCATCCTGGATGCCTACGGACTCCGCGCCCAGGGGACCGTCCGTCCCCAACTGCCCCATGAGCTGCTCGTGAGGGTCCTCGTCGATGAACGGTTCGGCCCGGTCATCGTATTCGGACAAGGGGGGGGACACGCGGATCGGGTCGCGGATCAAGCGGTGGCCCTCCCGCCGCTCAACCTTCTCCTGGCCCGGGAACTCATCGGCCGAACGCGGATCGGCCGGGCCCTGGACACGCCGTCCGAAGCGGTGCGGAGCCCCCTCGATGCGACGGCGCTCGCGCTCGTCAAGGTGTCACAGCTCATTTGCGATGTGGCCGAAGTGGTCGAGCTGGACATCAATCCCCTGGTTTT
>CAZGQL010000135.1:0-8236 GCA_964527905.1 uncultured Syntrophobacteraceae bacterium | reverse complement strand
GGCTCGCATCCGGGTCGAGACGGCGCAGGAGCTTGGAGTCGGACGACTCGCCATTCGGCCCTATCCGAGGGAACTCGAGGAGCGGCTGCGGCTCCCCGACGGCCACAGCCTCCTGTTGCGCCCCATCCGCGGGGAGGACGAACCGGCCTATCAGAAGCTGTTCGCCGCCCTGCCTCCCGAGGATGTTTTCCTGCGCTTCATGAACCCCATGAAAGCCCTTCCCCACGTTCTGGCGGCTCGGCTGACCCAGCTGGACTACGACCGAGAAATGGCCTTTGCCCTGGTCGACGACAGCCGTCCCGGAGAACCGGAACTGTGCGGGGGCGTGCGCATTACGGCTGACGCCGACAACGAGCGGGCCGAGTTCGCGATCCTGCTCCGACGAGACATGACCGGTCTGGGGCTGGGCCCCCTGATGATGCGCCGGATCATCGAGTACGCCCGAAAACGGGGTATCCGAGAGATCTACGGCGAGGTCCTGAGCGAGAACGTTCCCATGTTGCGATTGTGCAGGGCGCTGGGCTTCAGCATGGCGCGGATACCGGACGACCCCGGCGTGATCCTCGCGACGCTCAGACTTTAAGGACGAGGTGGGCCCGACCGAGACGTCTTCAGGAAACCTTGGAGGCCAAATAAGACAAGCAGCCATTCAACGTGGCCAGGGAAGGGAAATCCTCCTCGGGGATGATCAAGCCGAAGTGCTCCTGCAGTGCCAGGGCGAAGTTGAGAAAATCGACCGAATCGAATTCAAACTGATCCCTGAATCTGAGATCCGGCTGAATTGCGTCAAGGTCCGCCTCCGGAGCGATCTGCCGCAGCCGCTCCAGAATGGCGCCTCGCATGAGCTCCACTTGCATGCCTCTGCTCCCGCTGATGACGCGTTGGATTTCGCCCGTGCGGCCGACACCGAGTCAAGGCAATAACCGCCTGCAGTGGGCGACCTGAAATCTCTGCCCCCTCGGATCGCCTACCACTCCGGCGATGAGGCCGTAAGGGTCATGGTCGACGTTCACGGAATCCACCACAAACGTGCAAGTCGTAGCGTCCAGAACCCCTTGCGCGCGTACGAGAATCGTCCAGTCGAAGAGCGTCATGGGGAGGGGCTCCTCCACCTCCTGGCAATTCCTGAGGCTGGCCGTCACCACCGCGTGGTAGCGCTCCAGGCCCAGCGGCTTTAGCGTCGCGCCCACCAGGCGCCCCTCCCGCCTGTTCCCCTGGCAGTGTGATGCACAGAAATCTCGGACTTTCTGGGGGAGCGGCGTATAAGTCCGCACCTTTTCCGTAACGTCCACCTGGGCGTGCCCCGTTGCGAAGCTTCCCAGAACCATGAGACAGGCCAGCAGGACTCCATGTCTCAAGGCCGAAGCCGGGAAACGACGGCGGGGTCGCGGCGCCCGCCACGACTTTTGTCTATCGATACATCGAAAGGGAGGCATCCAGCATTCCCCGTACGGCCTCGAGCCGAGTCTTGATGGCCTCCACGTCGGCTCCGGAGTGAACCGTTTCGGGAGAGAGCTCCACGGCCTCCAGTGCCCGGCGCAGTTCGCGGTACTCCTGCTCCAGCCGCTGGATCTCGTCCCTGACGATTCCATACTCAGGCCAATCGTCCGTCTCATCCAGAAAATTCATGGACATGACGGTCTCCCTCCCCGGTGAAGCGATCCCGGCGGCCGTCGACGGAACGGGAGCCCCGCATGGGCAGTCCGAGACGCCTCGGCATCCATCATCCCGACGGTGGAGCCCAATAAGCAACTTCCGGCGGCTTGCCGGAAACGATCCACGGGTACCGCTCCTCAAGCTCTTCCAACCGCCGCCTCAGGTAATACACCTTCAGGCGGACCTCCTCGTCCTCCGGTGTCGCCCGAAGGGCCGTTTCCGCATCGCGCAAATGGGTCCGCAGTTCGAGGTGTTCGCGCTCGATGTGGCTGTGCTCTTTGTGGAACGAAGACACACGCTCTAGCAGCCATTCCACGTCACCATAATCGATGGGAACCGTCATGCCTCGCTCCTCGATCTCTCCGCGATGCCGCTCCATACCCGGTCAAGAAGCCCAGTGGGATTCCTGACTCGATCTATTCTACACTCCATTTCGAGGATCTCCCACGCAAAAAGGAGCCCGGACCCGGGGCTCCAAGACCGATGTCGGGAATCCTGCACAGGGTCTGAAAATCCGACACCCCTGGAACCCTCGGTCGTTTCGCCGAGTCCTTTGCCTTGTCTTACGTTATTGCAATAACAGTCAAAAGCGGTCCGTCTCAAGCCGATCCTCAACTGGCACGACCTTTGCGTACACAGGCAGCGGAGAGAACCGGGGTACGGTGATGGACGAAGCGGCTGTGTGGGCTCAAGCGATGGGGCCGGAACGCGAAGCCGACGAGACGCCGACAGGGCAGGATCATTGGAAAAGGTGCTGAGCGACGATGAAGACCATGAAACTGGGAACGAAGATCTTGCTGGGATTCTGTGTATTGCTCGCCATCGCCGTTGTTCTCGGGGCCATGGCGGCCTACCGGATGAACGCGGTCAAATTGGATTCCACGATCCTGGCCAAGGAATACGTGCCGGAGACGGCGCTGGCCGGCCACCTGGAAAGACGAGTCTACCGCACCATGTACGCCATGCGCGGTTATGGGTTCACCGGAGAGACGAGCTTCTACGACGAGAGCATGACGGCGCTGGGCGAAGTCAAGGAGTCCCTCCGCCAATTGGATGAGCTCGCCGGTGGAGCGTCCCACCTGACAAAACTCAAGGAAGCCTTGGGAGGCATCAAGCAAGCTGTAGAGGAGTACGAGAAGCTCATGGGGCGGACCCATGCCGTTCTGAGTGAGCTTCGCGAGGTCCAGGAGGGAATGAATGCAGAAGCCAGGGGCTACATGGAGCTCGTGAGCGAGTACCTCAAGGGCCAGAACGACTCGATGCAACAAGAGATTGCAGAGGGTGCGGAACAGTCCAGGCTCCTGGAGCGCCTGAAAAAGATCGGCCTGGTCAATGACCTGATGGAGCTTGGAAGCAGAGGTCGCGTGGAGAACTGGAAGTCCCAGGCCCTGAGGCAACCTGAGGTCATGGCCGAAGCCCTGAAGACCGTTTTCCCCGCGATCGAAGCAAAGGTCCGGGAGCTTGAGCCCATCACGCGCCAGATCCTGAACCAAGGGGATCTCAAGGGCATCCTGGCCAGGGCCGGAGCCTACAAGGGCGGTATGGAAAAGGTCCTGAGCCTCTCGAGGGAGCTTGAGGCCCTCCATGCGGCCCGTCTCGCCACCGGCGGCAAGGTTCTGGAAATCGCCCGCAACCTGGCGGCGGCGGCCACCGAACAGACCACGACCATCGCCAACGAGGCGCAACGTTCCCTGGGTGCGACCTCCACCGCCATGATCCTCGGGCTCGGCGTGGCGCTGGCCCTCGGCCTCGCAGTCGCCTTGCTCCTCACTCGATCCATCACGGGTCCCATCCGGAAAGTCATAGAAGGGCTGAACGACGGGGCCGATCAGGTGGCTTCGGCATCGACCCAGGTTTCGTCCGCCAGCCAGTCGCTCGCCGAGGGGGCCGGCAAGCAGGCCGCGGCCATCGAGGAGACGTCGTCCTCACTGGAAGAGATGGCCAGCATGACGCGGCAAAATGCTCAGAACGCCCAGCACGCCAATGATCTCATGGAAGATGCCCGTCGGATGATCCACACGGCCAACACGTCCGTTGGGGAACTGACTCGGGCCATGACGGACATCACGCGGGCCAGCGAGGAGACTTCCAAGATCATCAAGACCATCGATGAGATCGCCTTTCAAACGAATCTGCTGGCCCTGAACGCCGCCGTCGAGGCCGCCCGGGCCGGGGAAGCCGGCGCCGGGTTTGCGGTGGTGGCCGATGAGGTACGAAACCTGGCCATGCGCGCCGCCGAGGCGGCCAAGAACACCGCAAGCCTCATCGAGGATACCGTGAAGAAGGTCAAGGGCGGCTCGGAGCTGATGACTCGAACCAACGAAGCCTTCCGGCAGGTCGCCGACAGCGCGGCGAGGGCGGCCGAGCTGGTGGGAGAAATCAGCGCGGCTTCGGGAGAGCAGTCCCAGGGGATCGACCAGATCAACCGGGCCGTGAGCGAGATGGACAAGGTGACGCAGCAAAACGCCGCCAACGCCGAGGAGTCGGCCGCCGCCTCCGAGGAGCTCAACGCCCAGGCGGAGGCCATGAAGGACATGGTGGGTTCGCTGGTGGCCCTGGTGGGACGGGCGAACGATGGCGGCAAGCGCTCCGCGACGACCGATGCCGGACCGCCTCGAGCCCGGTCGGTCGAGCCTCTTTCATCGCCTCCTTCTCGATTGCCTTCACTCCAGGCACCTCATCCGTCCGGCAACGGAAACAATCATGCCGGGTTGCGGCATGAAGTGGGTCCCGAAAGGGCCAAGACCGATCTCAGGAGGGCTTCCCCCTCGGAAAACGAGCCGTTCGAGGATTTCTGAAAGCCCAACCGGGAATGGATCCGGCAGCCGGATTGAAAGAGGGAGAGGCCCGGGGGATTCAATGTCCATAGCGTCGAAACCCATTCGCCGCATCAACCTGCATTCGCTGCAATGATGCCGGAGCGCAACAACAGCAGGATTGCCTCACGCCGTCAGTCGGCGTGTTGGGGTCGGTGCGAGGTCTATCCACGCCTGTAAGGGCACCGCGGGATCGTACCTCAAAGGTATTGGGGAAAAGCCCCAGGGGCGCCGATGGCTTGCCTTGCTTGGAGAAGATCCGGACAATGAGCTCGATCTTGATCGTTGATGATGACGAAAGCATGTGCGGTCTGCTGACACGCATGGTCCGCGGCACGGGCCACCAGGCACAATGGGTCCTGAGGCTCGACGAAGCCCTTCAGGCGGTGACCAAGCAGGACTTCGATGTGGTGTTTCTGGATGTGAACCTGCCCGACGGCAACGGCCTGGAAGCGCTGCCCCAATTGAGCAGGGCCGGTGGCCAGCCGGAGGTGATCATCATCACGGGTGAGGGCGATGTGGACGGGGCCGAGCTGGCCATTCGCAGCGGCGCTTGGGACTACATTCAGAAGCCCGCCTCCGTCGAGAGCATGAAGCTCCCGCTGCTACGAGCCTTACAGTACCGTGAGGAACGGCTCGCCCGGGCGCAGGTTTCCGGAGTCACCGCCCTCAAGCGGGCCGGGATCGTCGGCAACAGCGCCCAGATCCAATCCTGTTTCGATCAGCTGGCGCGCGTCGCCCCCACCGATGCAACCGTTCTCATCACCGGGGAAACCGGTACCGGAAAGGAACTCTTCGCTCAGGCGGTACACTGGAACAGCCCGCGCCGGGATCGGCCTTTTGTGGTGCTGGACTGTTCCGCGCTCCCGGAAACGTTGGTCGAAAGCCTGTTGTTCGGTCATGCGCGGGGGGCCTTCACCAGCGCCGATAAGCCCCAGGAGGGTCTGATCAAACAGGCCGATGGCGGGACCCTGTTCCTGGATGAAGTCGGCGAGCTGCCCCTGACTACCCAGAAGGCCTTCCTGAGGGTCCTCCAGGAACGGCGGTTCAGACCTCTGGGAAGCCGTTCGGAAATCACGAGCGATTTTCGTCTGATTGCCGCCACAAACCGGAACCTGCCCCGAATGGTTCAGGAGGGGACCTTCCGCGAGGATCTGCTGTTTCGCCTTCGCTCGTTCACCATTGAACTGCCGCCCCTCAGGGAACGTACCGGGGACATCAAGGACCTGACCATGCACCACTTGGCCCGCGTCTGCGAACGGTTGAGTGTCGGCCTCAAAGGGGTTTCGCCCGAATTTCTGGAAGCTGTGGACAGCTACCGGTGGCCCGGGAACGTTCGCGAACTGCTGCATGCTGTCGAACGGGCCGCCGCCGCCGCCCTCTACGAGCCCACCCTTCACGTCAAGCACCTGCCCGACGAGATCCGGATCGCCCTCGCGCGCCGTTCGATTCCCGTGCGCCGCAAGCCCACGAGACCTGAGGAGCGACACGTCGCCAAACCGGATCCCCCGCTCGCCTACAAAGAGCATCGCGAACACTCGGATCGCGAGTATTTCCTCAGCCTCATGGCCAGCACCCAAGGCAGCATTCCAAAAGCCTGCGCCGTCTCCGGCCTGTCCCGATCCCGCCTCTACGATCTGCTCAAACGCCACGGCATTTCCTGATCCGACTCCGGACCACTCCAGCCATGGCCCTCCCCTCGATGGCCCTACCGCGCTCTCCCTTCGGCTCGTGCGTGTCCGATTTTTCGGACTGTCCGAGATTTCGGACTGGATTCTTCCGCTCAACCGAGGAGCATGCCTGCGTGATCATGTCCTAAGTATTGGATATAAATAAATAATGACACTATGGGTAACGATGGCACGGAGCTTGCCCTTAGACGAACCCGTGGAGGGAGAATGATGCGATGGATCTCATCTGCTACGCTGCCGCTGCCTATCCGGATCGATCGACGTGGATCGCGCGACTCCAATCGGAAGTGCCTGTGGACCACCTTCTGACCTTCGAGACGCTCGGACAACTGGAATCGGGACTCCTGCGACCCTTGCGAGATGTGCTTGCTGTTGTGCTGTTCCCCGCTGACGAAGCTGAGCTGAATCGACTCGTGACCGTTCAGGACTTAATGTCCACCACTCGCATCATTCTGGTCCTTCCAAGCTTTGATCCCCATTGGCTCAGGTTGGGGCATCTTCTGAGACCTCGGTTCATGACTTGCCGTGACCAGGATTACCATGAGGTCGGCGCCGTCTTGAGGAAGATGGCCGCGAATGTTTGCCGTTCCATGGAGGGGGTTTTGGAAGCGTCGCGCGCACATCCCCGGAGACCCAAGAAGTTGTCGTCTCGCGCGAGCGGCGCACCGGAAGCTTCGTAACCGTTTCAAGCACCGAGAGGAGCGATCGACGATGAAGAACATGAAACTGGGGGCCAAAATTTTGCTCGGATTCTGCACCCTACTGGTCTTGACCGTGGCACTCGGCGGCATGGCGATCCACCGGATGAAAGGCGTTGAGGGAGACGCCGTCAAGCTAGCCCGGGAATATGTGCCGGAAGCGGGACTGGCGGGCCAGTTGGAGCGTCGGGTGTATCGCACCATGTACGCCATACGCGGGTACGGCTACACCGGTGAACCGAAGTTTCTCGAGGAAGGGACCGCAGCCCTGGCTCAGGTGAAGGAATCCCTCGGCAAGCTCGACGAGCTTGCCGCCACGGCCGTCCACCTGACCAAGCTAAAGGAAACGCTGGGAGCCGCCAAGCAGTCCATGGACGATTACGAGAAGCTTTTGGCCGAAACCCGTAAGAATCTGGATGAGGTGGACAAGATCCGAATGACCATGAACGGGCAGGCCAACGAGTATGTCGAAAACGTCGAGGCGTTCCTTCGGGATCAAAGTGAGGCCATGGACCGGGAAATCACCGAGGGGGCAGAACCGTCCAAGCTGCGGGAGCGTCTTACGAAGATCAACCTGGCCAAGGACTTGATCGCACTGGGAAATGCGGCGCGCATCGCCAACTGGAAGGCGCAGTCCCTCCGGAAGCCGGAAATCATGGACGAGGCCCTCAAGAAGGACTTCCCAGTGATCGAAGCCAAGCTCCGTGAACTCGAGCCCCTCACCCGCCAGAAGAAAAACCAGGAGCAGCTCAAGCGCGTCGCCGACAGTGCCGCGGCGTACAAAGCCTCCATCCAGAAGGTCGTCGCCATCACAACGGAAATGGAGCGGCTCGGTGCCGCGCGGACGGCGAGCGGCGGCAAGACCCTCGAGATCGCCCGCAACCTGGCGGTGGCCGCCACGGACCACACCACGGAAATCGCCAACGACGCACAGCGCTCCTTGGGCGCGGCATCCTCCGCCATGATCCTTGGACTCGGCGCGGCCCTGCTCATCGGTGTGGTGGTGGCCCTGCTCCTGACACGATCGATCACGCGCCCCATCCGGAAAGTCATCGAGGGTCTGAACGACGGGGCCGACCAGGTGGCTTCGGCGTCGACCCAGGTTTCGTCCGCCAGCCAGTCGCTTGCGGAGGGGGCCAGCGAACAGGCCGCGGCCATCGAGGAGACCTCTTCCTCACTGGAGGAAATGGCCTCCATGACGAAACAGAACGCACAAAACGCCCAGCACGCCAACAGCCTCATGGGAGATGCCCGGAGGATCATCGACACCGCCAACGCCTCCATGGGCGAGCTGACCCAGGCCATGACGGACATCACGCAGGCCAGCGAGGAGACTTCCAAGATCATCAAGACCATCGATGAGATCGCCTTTCAA
>CAZGQL010000134.1:7555-12650 GCA_964527905.1 uncultured Syntrophobacteraceae bacterium | reverse complement strand
TTTTGGGAGATGCCTTGATTGAAAAGGCTGAAAATCGTGAAAGAGAAATGATGGTCCTCCTCCGAAATGCTCAGCAATGAACATCGTCTTGCGGGACCTCGTGAAGCGGTTCGGCTCCCTTGAAGCCGTGAGCCGCATTTCGCTCGACATCCGGGATGGGGAGCTTTTCACCCTGCTGGGCCCTTCCGGCTGCGGCAAGACCACCCTTTTGCGCCTGGTCGGGGGGTTCCACCATCCCGACCAGGGGGAAATCTTGTTCGGTGAGCGGCCCGTGACCGGGATCCCCCCTTACGAGCGCAACATCGGCATGGTGTTTCAGAACTATGCCCTGTGGCCCCACATGACCATCTTCGACAACATCGCCTATGGGCTGAAGCTGCGGAAAGTCCCCAAGCGGGATATCGGAGAACGCGTCAACGGCGCCCTTAGCCTGGTCAACCTCAAGGGACTTGAAGACCGGTACCCGGGCCAGCTTTCCGGGGGGCAGCAGCAGCGGGTGGCCCTCGCCCGCGCGCTGGTTCTTAACCCGGACGTCCTGCTGCTCGACGAACCCCTGAGCAACCTCGACGCCAAGATTCGCCTCCAGGTGCGCGCCGAGATCCGAAAGCTCCAGAAAGAGCTAGCCATCACGACCATTTACGTCACCCACGACCAGGAGGAAGCCCTCACCCTATCGGATCGCATCGCCGTGATCGAGCACGGACGGTTGCAGCAGGTCGGCAGCCCGTGGGAGCTTTACGAGCGCCCGGCCAACGCGTTCGTGGCCGATTTCATTGGGATCAACAACCTGATCCCGGGCCGGGTCCATCAAATGGGAGGAGACGGCGGCTGGGCCCAGGTACAGACCGACGTCGGACTCATCCTGAGCGATTCCGACCCCAGGCTGCGCCCCGGCGATCCTTGTATGCTCTGTGTGAGGCCGGAAACCGCTTCCATCGGCCGGACGGCTCCCCCCGCTGACGGCATGAACAGCCTGCCCGGGTGGGTCGGTTTTGCCTCGTTCATCGGGAACACGATCCGCTACGACATTGAAGTCGGATCCGGCATCGTTTTTCGGGTCGACGTTCAGAACCCCCGGGACCACAAACCCTTTGCCGCAGGAGAGCGCGTCCACGTGTGCTTTTCGGCGAGAACCACGCTGGCCATCCCGACAGGAGACTGAGGGCGAGGCCCGGAATGGAGGCGCAAGAGCGCGTGAGCCCACCTTTTGATCAGGCCCCCATCCGGCCCCGCCGCAACCTCGGCGGCCTTGCCGGCTATTGCGGCATCTGGGCCTTCATGACTCTGTTCTTGATTTTTCCTCTCATCCGGCTGTTTTACGATGCCTTCACGACGGATGACGAGGTCTTCACGTTGAAGAATTTTTACGAGTTCTTCACGGACCCCTTCTACCTGCAGGCGCTCCTGAATTCGCTGCTGCTCGGCGCAGCCACCGTCATCACGACTTCCCTCATCGGGATCACCTTCGCATTCCTGCTCCTGCGCTACGAATTCCCTGGACGGGGTCTGTTTTCGTTCCTTTCCATCGTGCCGATGATCATGCCCCCCCTGGTCGGCGTCATGGGCTTCGTCTTCATCTTGGGGAGGGCCGGCACGGTCAACGTGATCCTGATGGACTACCTCGGGTTTTCCAAGCCGATCAATTTCATGTACGGCATCCACGGTGTTCTGCTGGTTGAGACGCTCCACCTGTTTCCCCTGATGACCCTGAGCATCGTGGACGCGATGGGCAAGATTTCGCCCTCCCTGGACGAAGCGGCTGAAAGCGTCGGGTCGAGGGGGTTACGCAAGTTCTGGGACATCACCTTCCCCCTGACCACCCCGGGATACGTGTCCGGGGCTCTGCTGGTTTTCATCTGGACTTTCGCCGACTTCGCCACGCCCCTGGTCGTTGGCATGGACAACCTTCTCGCATCCCAGGCCTACCTCAATATCGTCCAGTTCGTGGACCGACGCCTGTTCAAGATGGGGATCGTGATCTCCGCCATCATGATTCTGCTGGCCATCGTCTTTTTGATCGTCGCCAAGCGCTATGTCTCCCTGAAGGACTACAGCTCCTTGTCCTACTCGGTCATCGAGCGGCGGACGCTTTCCCGGGCAGGCAAAGTCGGCGTGATCACCTTTCTGAGCGCCGTCTTGGTGTTTGCTTTTATTCCCTACCTAGGCATCGTGCTCGATTCGTTTGGCAAGGGATGGGCGCTCACGCCGTTTCCGGTCAAATACACCTTGCAGTATTTTCAGCGGGTCGCAATCGAAACCCCCAAGTTTCTCGTGAACAGCCTTCTGTACTCGGGGATCACGGTTCTGATCTGCATCATCATCGGTGTCCCGATTGCGTGGGTGATGGCCCGCACCCGGCTTCCGGGCCGGGACCTGCTCGACTCGCTCACCACCTTGATCCTCGCACTCCCTGGAACGGGCATCGGCATCGCCTACCTGCGCGCCTTCCGGGAGCCGCTGCCCTTCACCGGCACGGCGTTGATCGGGGTGTGGATCGTCATCCCCCTGGTCCTCGGCGTGCGGCGGTTGCCCTACACGGTGCGGGGGACGTTCGCCTCCCTCCAGATCGTCCACAAATCTTTCGAAGAGGCGGCAGAAAGCGTCGGGGCCCGAAAGACCCGGACCTTCCGGGACGTGACCCTGCCCCTGATCTGGAAGGGCGTCCTGGTGGGATCCCTCTACTCGTTCATCCTGGCCCTTCAGGAGGCATCGGCCACGCTGCTGCTCGTGGTCCCGGGCCATGAAATGATGCCCGTCGGCATCTTCAATTTCTACATCGGCGGCTCCGTGAACGAAGCAGCCGCCCTCGGCCTCATCCTGATCGTCCTCGGGGCCGCCTGTCTCCTCGCCGTGAACCGGCTGACGGGAACCAAGATGGGCGGTGTTTTCGGTTGACGGCCATTCCTCACCCTTCGGCGTCCGAGGATGCCATGGCGGAACACAACCGTCACCATGCGGATCTCCTTGTCATCGGTTCGGGGCTTGCCGGCACCGCAGCCGCTTGCTTCGCCCTGGCGCGCGGCCTGAAAATCATTCAGGTGGCGGCGACGAGCGGGGAGATGGCTTTTGCGAGCGGGATGTTGGATCTCCTCGGTGTTTACCCGGCGGACGGCCAGCGGATCTGGGAGAACCCCTGGGCCGGCCTCGCGGCGCTCTCCCCGGACGCCCCCAAACACCCTTTCGCCCGGCTCGGCCTTAGCGTAATCCGCGACGCCCTGGAGGAATTCCTCGGCATCCTGGAGGCCGCCGGCCTTCCCTACCGGGGCTTTCACGACCGGAACGCCACCGTGCTGACGGCCGCCGGCACCACCCGGCCCACGTACCGGGTCCCGGCTTCCATGTGGAACGGCGTCATCGCCCTCGAGGAACGCCAGCCGACCCTGCTGGTGGATTTCGTCGGGATGAAGGATTTCAGTGCGAGACTCATGAGCGAGGTGTTGAAGAATCGCTGGCCGGAGCTTCGGAGCGTGCGCCTCCCCTTCCCGGTGCCGTTTCCCGGCGGAGAACTCCACAACACGTTCCTGGCCGAGGCGTTGGAATCCGAGCTTGTCCGCGAGCAGATCGCCCGTTCCATCCGTCCTCACCTCCGCGGTGCGCGGCAGGTGGGCTTTCCGGCGATTCTCGGACTTCGCGCGGTGCATCGGGTCGTCGGCGACCTGGAGCAGCGGATAGGGACAGGGGTGTTCGAAATCCCCACGCTGCCCCCGTCGCTCCCCGGGCTTCGCGTCCGCGAGGGACTTCAGGCACTCCTGCAGGACCAAGGGGCCCGACTGCTCCAGGGCGTCACGGTTCTCTCCCCCTCCCTGGACGGTCGACGCTGCACGGGCGTCACCGCGGGCACTTCCGACTGGTGCACATCCCTGGAGGCCGACGCGATCCTCCTGGCGACGGGCCGATTCCTCGGGGGGGGCCTCGTCGCCGATCGAGGCCGAATTCGTGAATCCGTCTTCGGGCTTCCGGTCACCCAGCCCCCATCCCGTCACCACTGGCACCGCGAGCGGTTCCTGGACCCCCGGGGGCACCCTGTCAACGAGGCCGGTCTCGAAATCGACGAGTCCTTCCGGCCTCTCGGCCCGGATGGAAGGTACGCCTTCGAAAACCTTTTCGCCGCCGGCTCCGTTCTCGGCCACCAGGACTGGGCCCGCACGAAGAGCGGCGCCGGCCTGGCCGTCGCCACCGCCTACGGGGCCGTGGAAGCCGTTGTCCGCTCGAGGCAGAACAGCCCGCAATGAAGGGCTTCCTGGAGCTGTTCCTGAACCAGCTGAGGACCCCACAGCACCGGGCGCAGCCCTTTCCAGCGGGACTCGAGGAATCGTCTCAGGTCCTCGAGCCCGGTATCGTCTGAAAAAATGCCTCGCTCATAGAGAAATCCCGTTGTGCGCAGCCCACAGAAGGCCCCCTGACATGAACCTTTGCCCATGCGGCTGTGGAGGCGGATAGCCTCGAGATCCACCATCTCGCCCTCGGCGTGGAGCTGGTCGGCGATCTGCGCGACGGCGCTCATGGGAACCATTTCGCATTCACAAAGCAGCACGTCGCTGGGCTTACCCTGGTGGCGCCATAACCCGGGCGAAAGACCTGCGACGACCCATTCGTTCACGGGGGCCTGAGGCAGCGGCACCGTGCGGGTCAGGCAGGGCGACGCGATCCCGAGCCGGCGGCAAATCAAATCCGCCGCCTTTTCCGCCGTCAACCGGTGCGTGGTGAGCTTCCCACTCACGACGGTCACCAAATTGTCCAGCCCGTCGGTTGCGTGGTCGAGCACATCGACGGCGCGGCTGATGCTGCGGTCATCGCCGCCGGTCGCGCATCCCAGAAGCGGTCTCACACCCGCAAAGGCGCGAATCAGACGGGTGTGGCGCAGCATGGGAACCAGCTTGGCCGCCTCTTCCACCAGGAAATCCACCTCGGCGGGGTCCGCGTACAGGTGCTCGATGTCGGCTGCTCGAACCGAGGTGGTGCCCACCAGGGAAACTGTACCGCCGGGAACAATGATGTCGCCGTCCGAAGGCGGCCGCAGCCGGTTGACGACCCGGTCGGTGAGCCGTGGCAGAGTGACGAGCAGGCTCCCCTTGGACCAGATGACCGGCAGTTG
>CAZGQL010000134.1:0-7545 GCA_964527905.1 uncultured Syntrophobacteraceae bacterium | reverse complement strand
AGGCCGGCAAGCGATGCGACCTCCCCCACCCAGGCGCCGCACGCGTTCACGAACTGCTCCGCCTCGATCACGATCTCCCGACCCGTCCGAAGATTTCGCAGTCGTGCCGAACGAATGCGCCGCCCCTCGCGGACCAGCCCCACGACCCGCGTGCCGGTGAGGAGCCGGGCGCCCCGGGACGCCGCATCCGCCATGTTGTCGAAGGAAAGCCGAAAGGGATCAATGGTGGCGTCGTCGACCTGAAATGCCGCAATGACCGCTTCAGATAAGCCCGGCTCCAGCTCCCGTGCCATTGCCAGGTCGACACTCCGAACCGGAATGCCGCTCGCCTCGCATAGATGAGGAAAATCCGCTACATAGTGCTCGTCGTCGCCCGATACGGCGACAAAAAGACCTCCGGTGTCTTCGCAGCACGCGGGCGCCATTTGCCTCACGATGCGGGACTCCAGGCGGCACTCCCGGGCCGTTCCCGGGTCGTTGGACACATAGCGGGCCCCACTGTGGAGCAGTCCGTGATTGGCTCCCGAGGCCCCGGAGTTCACGTGCCCCTTTTCCACCACAACACACTGCACGCCGCGCAGGGTCAAATCCCGGGCCAGCGCGACGCCCGCAACACCCCCACCAACGATGACCACCTGTGTTTCGAACGCCTTGCCGTTTCCCATCATGCCCGTCGCGCTCCCATATCCACCATCGCCATCCTTCCCGGCCCGCATCGTTCGGTCAAGCCGAGCTTGTCCCCTGGACAGGTGACTTGGCTCGTCCGCTGATTTAAGCTCTCCTTGCCGCATGAGATCAACGAGATTTTGCGTCCGTGCTCGGACCGATCGAAATGGCGTTGACGGAACGGTGCCCCATGGCCTAGCGTAACCTGGTGCAGCCTTGAAGATGGCCATGCGTTGATGCGGAAACGGATCGTTAACCCTGGAGAGCCACGTGATACCGTCCATGCAGCAGTTCGACCGGGAAGCGGCCCGCGGTTTTGAGGGCATCTTCTTCGACATTGACGACACCTTCACGACAGGGGGCAAGATCCCGGCTTCGGCGTTCAGCGCCCTTTGGGACCTCAAGCAATCGGGTCTGAAGCTGGTTCCGATCACGGGGCGGCCGGCGGGCTGGTGTGATCATATCGCCCGCATGTGGCCCGTGGATGCGGTGGTGGGGGAAAACGGCGCGTTCTACTTCTGGTTGGACGCGAAGGCGGGAAAGCTGAAACGGCGTTACATGGACCCGGAACCCGTCCGCCGCGAACGACGCGTCCGGCTTCGGCGGATCGAGGCGGACATCTTGAGGTCTGTCCCCGGAGCCGCCGTCGCCTCGGACCAGATGTATCGGGAGGCGGACCTGGCCATCGACTTCTGCGAGGACGTGCCCCCCCTGGATTGGCCGGCGATCGAGCGCATCTGCGAGATTTTTCGCCAGCACGGCGCCACCTGGAAGGTGTCTTCCATCCATGTGAACGGCTGGTACGGAGACTACGACAAACTGAGGATGACCTGCTTGATGGCGGCCGAGCTCTGGGGCATGGACCTGGACGCGGACCGGGGACGTTTTCTGTTTTGCGGCGACTCCCCGAACGACGAACCCATGTTCGCCTTCTTCCCCTGGAGTGTAGGAGTCCATAATGTCCTGCGCTTTGTGGACCGGATGCGCCATCTGCCGGCGTATGTCACGGCATGCGAGGGGGGGGAGGGCTTCGCGGAAATTGCGCGTCGTGTTCTTTCGCTGCGGCTGAAACAATCCGGGCGGATGGGCACAGCGGATGACGTCCCGAACACCGGACGGGAAAAACCACCGCACGGTGTTCGGGTTTGACAAAATCTTATCGGGCTAGAAATCGCTCATCGGATCGTCGTCGAAAGGAATCAGTTGGGCAGGGGTCGGTTCCTTGCCTTTGGAAGGGAGCAAACCTGCCCGTTTCCCATTTTCTCCGGCCGCTTGTGTCCTGGTCGCCGGGGTTTTGACCCGGACTTGGACCTGCTGGTCCCTTTGAGGGGCAACCGGAGAGGTGGTCGTCCTAGGTGCGCGCGAGGGTTGGGTGGACCCTCCCGAAACGATCCCGACGAGGTCCCGGACAAACGCTTTCATCTGCTCGGCCTGGGCGTTCATTTCCTCGGCGGCCGAGGCGGATTCTTCGGCCGTGGCCGCGTTGTGCTGCACCACTTTGTCCATTTCGGATACGGCCTTATTGATCTGGTCGATCCCCTGGGCCTGCTCCCGGGAAGCCGCCGCGATTTCTCCAATGAGCTCGGCCACCTTCGACGCGCTTTGCGCCACGCCACCGAAGGCAAGGTTGGTCTTCTCGACCAGCTCCCCGCCACTCTTGACCTTCTTGAGGGTATCCTCGATCAGGCTGGCCGTGTTTCTGGCGGCTTCGGCGGCCCGCATGGCGAGGTTTCGTACCTCATCGGCCACCACGGCGAATCCCGCCCCCGCCTCTCCCGCCCGGGCGGCCTCGACGGCTGCGTTCAGTGCCAACAGGTTGGTTTGAAAGGCGATTTCATCGATGGTTTTGATGATCTTGGACGTTTCCTCACTGGCCGCCGTGATCTCCTGCATGGAGTGGGTCAAGGCGCTCATGGATTCGTTCGCTTCGCCGACCACCTCGTTGGCCTCCTTCATGAGCGTGTCCGCTTGGCTCGCGTTGTCGGCGTTCTGACGCGTCATGGAAGCCATTTCCTCGAGGGAGGAGGAGGTTTCCTCGATGGCCGCCGCCTGTTCGGACGCCCCTTCGGCCAGAGACTGGCTGGACTGGGAAATATGATTCGCGGCGGACGCCACGGCCCCGGCGCCCGTGTCCATTTCGTGGCTGATCCGCTGTAGCGGTTTGACGATGCTCCGCGCCACCAACAGGATGAAACCGATGATGCCGACAAAGATCAACCCGCCCACCGAATACATGGCGGTCTGCCATTTGCGGACCCCGGCCAAGATTTCGCCTTGGACCTCCGCCTGGATCTTCTCCAGGTTGTCCAGATACACACCGGTGAAAATGAAATACTCGGTTCCCGGAACCATGGTGGAGTAGCTGAGTTTCTGCACTTCCCCCGCCCCCGGTTTGTTCCAGACGTACTCGACAAAGCCACCGCCTGACTTGGCCTTGGAAACAAGATCCTGGATGAACAGGATCCCGCTTTTATCCTTAAGATTTGTCAGGTCTTTTCCCTCAAGCTCCTTCTGAATGGGATGCACCATGCAAACGCCACCTTTGAAAGCGGCGAAGTAGCCGGACTGATCCGACTCGAAACGGATGCTCTTGATGGCGTTGCGGATCGCGCCGACCCGTTGTTCTTCATCGGCCGTCCCCTTCAGGAGGTCACCCATGGAGGCGGCCAGGGCGTCCGAGACCACCTTGAGCTTCTCTTGTTGACCCTTCAGCGCGACTTCCCTTGCTTTTTGGATGGCCGTGCTTTCAGAGGCCCTCAAGGCGAGCCAGGAAAAAGTCCCCATGGCCGCAGCCATGAGAACCACCATCGCGATGATCATCCACATCCGCATGTTGACCGAAAGTCGCTCGAACATGTTGTCTCGTCTCCTGATTGAATGAATCCTTGGAATTCGTCCGTCGACGGCCCCCAGGGAACCTGAGGCCGGCGCGTCCGGCATCCTTGTTCGCAGGGTTCAGATCGGATGCACGCGGCGTACGGTCCACATCTTTTTTTCAGATTTCTTGAGCAATCCTCCCCGGACCGACGTTTGGGCCGGTCGTCCCAGGACAGGGTCCGAGATCCCTCGAATCGGGCGACCGGGGCCGACGTCCCGTGGGTGCGGATGCAATCGTGCTTGAAGCAAGAGACATGCCCGTGAAGGATTGGGCGGGGATTTCCATTGATGAGCAAACCGTTTGTCTGGGCATGAAGCAAGGTTATCGGCAACGATCTGACGCGGGGCCGCGTCGGAACGGAGGCGATCTTCGGGAGACGGGTAGGAAGGCCGGCGAGACCGGATGGGGAGGTCTCCGGCTATTGCGACAAACCCTTGACGCCCCCTGTGACGCTCTTGTTCGCAGCGGCATGGCGGAGGATGCCGACGGGGCCTCGTCGATCGCACATTCCTACCGCTTCGCGCTCGACACGTGTGCGAGGGGAGCCGCATGTCGCAGCGAGATCCATCCCTTGACCCCACGGATGCCGCGCGGTCTGCGGTCGGTCAGCGCGTTTTCCCTTGCCCTCGGGCTGTTACAGAGTCCCCATCCACCCGGCCACCGCTCTCCCCGCCCAGGCGGGAATCCTGATTGTCCGCCGATTTCTGGGACCCCGGTCTCGCGGGGCTGACGACACGTTAAGGCTCTGACAACAGGTTCCTCAGCTGCTCAACCGCGGTCCCTCCCCCGGCGTCTGTCCCGCCGTTCATCCAGGATCTTCCGGACGAGGATGGAAAGGTCGGCCAATTTGAAGGGCTTTCGGACGTATTCGGTGATTCCGGCGGCCCGGCTGTCCTCCTCCGAGAACTGGTCTCCCTGGCCGGTGCAGAGGATGATCGGCATGTCCGGACGGATCTGCAGGATACGCTCAGCCAGAGCCCCCCCGGTCATGCCCGGCATGGTGAAGTCGGTGATGACTAAATCGAGCTCAAAGGGGCTCTTGGAAAACTGCTCGAAGGCTTCATGGCTGCTCGTGACCGCGACGACCTGATAGCCGAGCCCCTCGAACAGGTCTTTTCCCAAGAGCACCAGGGTGGCTTCATCGTCCACGAATAGGATCCGTTCGCTGCCGCGGGCGAACCGAACTTCCGGCTGGACATCCGGACCGACTCGAGTCTGAATGCTGGGCAGGATGACCCGGAAGGTCGACCCGGTGCCGATGGAGCTGGTCACCTGCACCTTGCCGCCGAATCGCTCCACAATACCCCGGACGACCGCCAGACCCAATCCGGTCCCCTTTCCCTTCTCCTTGGTGGTGAAGTAGGGGTCGAAGATCTTGTCGAGGTTCTCGGGGGGAATGCCGCACCCCGAGTCACGGATCGAGAGCACGAAATAGGTCCCGGCCGGCAGGTCCGGGTCCAGGACGGGTAAGCCGGGGCCCTGCTGGGTTTCCTCCGTGCTCACCGTGAGCGTCCCCCCGCTGTCCATCATGGCGTGGTAAGCGTTGGTGCAGAGGTTCATCACAACCTGGTGAATGCGGGTGGGGTCCGCAAGGACCACTGTGTCGCGGGTCCGGATGGACTGCGTGATCTCGATCGTAGATGGAATGGAAGCGCGAAGCAGCTTGAGGGCTTCCTTGACCACCGGGGTGACGATGGTCGGCTGAAGCTGCTCATCGCTCTGTCGGCTGAACACCAGGATTTGCTGCACGAGATCCTTGGCTCGCTCCGAAGCTTTCAGCACTTCCCCAAGGAACGACTTCGCCCGCGTCGACTCCGGAACCTCCATCCGAGCCAGCTCGGTGTAGCCAACGATCGCCGAAAGAATGTTATTGAAATCATGGGCGATGCCCCCCGCCAGCCGTCCGACGGCCTCCATCTTCTGGGCCTGCATGAGCTGGTCCTCGAGCCGTCTGCGCTGAATTTCCTCCTCTTTGCGCTCCGTGATGTCGTTGACCATGGAAATGATCAGCGGTTCCCCGTGAATCTGAATCATTCTGACCCAGATGAGATTGAGTTGCCGAAGGCCGGTACCAGGCTGGATGGTCGTCAACTCATAGCCGTCCAGCTTGCCTTCCCGTTCCGCGAAGGCCTTTTTCATGGCCGCGGCCTCGTGCTCATCCACAATGCCCAGCTCCACGGCCGTTTTCCCCAGGACCGCATCCCGCGGAAGCCCACTTGCCTCACAGAATCTCTCGTTCACATCGACGATCTCGCCCGACGGGCGATTCACCGCGATGGCGAAGGGACTCTGTTCAAAGAGGGTCCGATAAGCCGCCTCGCTCTCGATGAGCTTCCGCTCGGCGAGCCTCCGCTCGGTCACATCCAGCGCGACGGACGTCGCCCCTTCCACCTCGCCGTGTGCATTGAACAGTGGAGAGAAATGCACCTCGTGAACCTTGTCCCGGATCTGAACGATCTCACTGAATTCCTCGCCGGTGAGGACGCGGCGCACGTGAGTCGTCACGTCTGGATAGTTCTTGAATCGTTGGAACAAAGACTGGCCCACCAGATCCCCTGGACGCAATCCGACGTCGGCAAGCCCCTTGCCGTCCGAAAGGGTAATGATTCCCTCGCGGTCCACGGCCGTGAGAATGATCGGGGCGTTGGAAATGACCTTGTGCAGGAGCTGTCGACTCGCCGTGAGGGCTTCTTCGGCCCGTTTGCGTTCGGTGATGTCCGTGTGGGTGCCGCTCACGAGCAGCGGCCGCCCCGCGGCGTCGCGCTCGACCACGTTTCCGCGTCCCAGGATCCAAACCCAGGACCCGTCCTTAGCCCTCATGCGGAATTGCGCTTCATAGCCCACGGTATCCGACGATTGCAGCATTCGCTCGATGTGATCCATGACGGAAGCGTGGTCCTCGGGGTGACAGAGCCGGCTCAAGGATTCGAACGACATGGGCAGTTCCTGTTCGGTGTAGCCGAGCATCTCGTACCATCGCGGGCTGAAATACGCTTCCCGGGTGATCGGATTCCACTCCCAGACGGCGTCCGCGGTGGCGGATATGGCCAAGGACAGCCGCCTTTCGTGGCGCCGTAGGGCCTCCTCCACCGCCTCGCGTCGACCGACCTCCTGTTCCAGTTCCGCCGCATAGGCGCGCGTCCGCTCCAGGAGCCGGGCGTTATGAACGCTCATGGCCAGTTGGTCCGACGCGGTTTCCAATAGACGGGCCCGCTCCTCGAAATCGCGCTCGCTGCGTGACGCGACGCCGAGCACGCCGATGACGTCTCCTCCCAGCCGCAAGGGGATGGCCGCGAAGGACCGGATTCCCACTTTCCGGCATTCCTCCCAGGTGCACCGGGGATCGCCATGGATGTTTCGGCAAAACTGGGCCTCACCCGTCTGGGCAGCGAGGCCGCAGAGGCATTCGCCGACACGGTGCGCCCCCGCCTCGCCAATCGGATGGCTCCACAGGGCTGGTCCACAGGCCCTCAGGTGCAAATCCTCACCCTCTCGAAGGAACAGCAGCGCCATCTCCACGTCCAGCAGCTCGGCAACCGTCTGGATCGCTGCATGGCAGGCGGCCTCCAGGTCCGTTTGGGACGTGACCGCCCGGGAGAGCCGGTTGAGTGCGGCCAGTTCGTCACGTCCCTCGCGCAGAGCGTTCTCGGTCGCCTTGCGGAGAGTGATGTCCTGGATGACGACGACCCAGGTATCCGAAGACTCGTCGTTCGGCTGGGGGGCCATGCTCACCAGAGCCTGAAACGTGCTGCCATCTTTACGTCGCAGCCAAGTTTCCAGTTCTGCCGACCCCTTCGATCGAATCTCCTCGTAGAGCGCCCGGCCCGCACGCTCATAATCCTCGTCGCTCCGATACAACATGCGCGTGCTGTGCCCGATCAATTCCTCCCGCTCGTACCCGAACATTTCGAGATGAGCTTTGTTGAGATAAGTGTAAGTATCGCCCTCTAAAATAGCAATTCCATCAATGGCAGCTTCAATAGCTGCAAGCTGATGTTTTA
>CAZGQL010000133.1:12118-12667 GCA_964527905.1 uncultured Syntrophobacteraceae bacterium | reverse complement strand
CGAAGGTCACCTCGTTCAAGGGCTACAAAGGGAACTTCACCACCAAGGTCCAGGTGGGGCCGGGCGGGCCCGAGCAGACCCTCGAGCACGGGGTGGCCATCGTGGCCACCGGTGCCCATGAATACCAGCCCAAGGAGTTCGGCTACGGACAGTCGGATCGCGTCATGACGCAGCTTGAGCTCGACAGGCTGCTCCATGCCAAGACCAATGGCGGCGGGCCGTCCTCCTGGAACCGCGTGGTGATGATCCAGTGCGTCGGGTCCCGCAACGCGGAAAACCCGAATTGCAGCCGGATCTGCTGCCAGAGCGCGGTCAAGCACGCCCTGCAGCTCAAGGAACAGAAACCGGACATGGACGTGTACATCCTCTATCGTGACATGCGGATGTACGGCATGCTCGAGGACTATTACACGGAAGCCCGCCGCAAGGGGGTTGTGTTCTCTCGATTCGATCCCGAAAACGAGCCGAAGGTGAGCGCCAACGGCGATTCGCTGGAGGTGACCTTCCTGGATCATGTGCTGCGCCGCGAGGTCAAGATGACGGCCGATG
>CAZGQL010000133.1:0-12077 GCA_964527905.1 uncultured Syntrophobacteraceae bacterium | reverse complement strand
ACGAGACCGACGAGCTGGCGACACAGCTCAAGGTGCCGCGCAATGCGTTCGGCTACTTCATCGAGGCGCATGCCAAGCTGCGCCCTGTGGATTTCGCCTCGGAGGGCATTTACCTGTGCGGGACGGCCCATGCCCCGAAGCTCATCAGCGAAACCATCACCCAGGCCTTGGCGGCCGCGTCGCGTGCCAGCTCCTTCCTGGCGACCAAGACCCTCAGCGTGGGTGGGGCCGTGGCCCACGTGGACAAGTCCAAATGCGCGGCGTGCCTCGTGTGCGTGATGAGCTGCCCCTACGGCATTCCTCAGATCAACGAGGAGAACGTTTCGGAAATCAACGAGGCACTCTGCCAGGGATGCGGGGTGTGTGTGTCCGAGTGCCCGGCGAAGACGATTTACCTGTCGCATTACCAGGATGATCAGATCAGCGAAAACGTTCACGCATTGCTGCAAGGAGTCATGTAATGGAATCCTTTGAACCGGTGATCGTTGCCTTCTGCTGCAGCTATTGAGCCTATTCGGCTGCGGACCTGGCAGGTTCGATGAGACTGAGTTATCCCACCAATGTGCGGATCGTGAAGCTCCCCTGCACCGGGCGGGTGGACATCATCCATCTGATGCAGGCCTTGGAACAGGGGGCGGACGGGGTCTTCGTGGCGGGATGCCTGGAAGGGGACTGCCATTACCAGGTGGGCAACCTGAGGGCGCGAAAACGTGTGGAATATGTGCGGGGACTCCTGGAGCAAATCGGCCTGGAACCGGATCGGGTGGTCATGTACAACCTGTCCGCCGGTCAGGGTCCGAGGTTCGCCGAGATCGCCCGGGAGATGACCGAAAAGATTAGGCAGATGGGGCCCAGCCCTCTCAAAACAGCCAAGAAAGGGGCCGCAGGCCCGACGGAGGTAGCCGCATGATCATCGCAAAAGCGAAACCCATCCAGGAGATCATTGAGTCGGTCAAGGATCTCAAGAAAGTGCTCGTTGCCGGCTGCGACGGTTGCGTGACCGTGTGCGAGGCGGGCGGCATGAAGGAGGCCCAGATTCTGGCCTCGGCACTGCGCATCTATTTCAAGCAGGCGGGCATCGACAAGCAGATCGACGAGTTCAGCATGACGCGGCAGTGCGATCGCCCCTATCTCGCCCAGGCGGAAGAGAAGATCAATCAGTACGATGCCGTGGTCTCCCTGGCCTGCGGCGCGGGCGTGCAGTTCCTGGCCGAGACCTTCCACGGCAAGCCCATCTTTCCCGGCGTCAACACCTGTTTCATCGGCGTGACCGAACAGAAGGGCGTCTGGACCGAGCGGTGCCAGGCCTGCGGGGACTGCATCCTGGGGACGACGGGCGGGATCTGCCCCATCGCCCGCTGTTCCAAGCGCATGGCCAACGGTCCCTGCGGTGGATCCTCTTCCGGCAAGTGTGAAGTCAGCAAAGAGACCGACTGTGGCTGGCACCTCATCTATGAGCGCTTGAAAGAGCTCGGCCAGCTCGATCGCTTTGAAAAGCCGACGGATCCCAAGAACTGGACGACCAGCAGAGACGGTGGACCCCGCAAGGTGATCAAGGAGGTGTCGCAGATATGAGCACGATGACTTCGAGCCGACTGGAGAAGGTTTTTAAGGCAGGACACTTCGGGGTCACGTCGGAGTGCGGTCCGCCGCGGAGCTGCGACGGCCACGTGGTGGAAGAAAAGGCGCGGATGATCGGCGACTACGTGGACGCCATCAACGTCACGGACAATCAGACGGCTGTGGTGCGCATGTGCAGCCTGGCGTCCTGCATTCGGATCAAACAGATGGGGCTTGAGCCCATCTTGCAGATGGTGACCCGCGATCGAAATCGCATCGCCGCCCAGGCCGACATTTTGGGGGCCGCCTCGTTCGGCATCAACACCATGTTGTGCCTGACGGGCGATCATCAGAGCTTCGGGGACCACCCGCAGGCCGCCAACGTGTTCGATCTCGACTCCACGCAGCTCCTGCAGACGGTCACCATGATGTGCGAGGAAGGGAAGTTGCTGAGTGGGCACGAAATGAAGGTCAAACCCAACATGTTCGTGGGCGCGGCCGAAAACCCCTTTGCCGATCCTTTTGATATCCGGGTATCTCGTCTCGCCAAGAAGGTCGCCGCCGGGGCCAAGTTCATCCAGACCCAGTGCATCTACAACATGCCCAAGTTCAAGGAGTGGATGAAGGGCGTGTGCGACCGGGGCCTGGACGAGAAGGTCTATATCATGGCGGGGCTCACTCCCATGAAGTCCCTCGGCATGGCCAAGTACATGAAAAACAAGGTGCCCGGCATGGACGTGCCCGATGATCTGATCAAGCGGCTTTCCGGCGTGCCCAAGGAAAACCAGGCCGAGGAAGGCATCAAGATCCTCCTTGAGCAGATTGAGGAGCTCAAGACGGTCAAGGGCGTCAAGGGATTCCACATCATGGCCATCGAGTGGGAGGAGAAGGTCCCCGAGATCGTCGAGCGCGCGGGGCTGTATCCGAGGCCGAAGGTGGATTGAGCTCAGACCTCGAGCTTTGCTCAACAGGGTCCAAGACGGTATGTTGAACGGCCGGAGCCCTGCACGGTGGCGCTTCGGCCGTTTTTTTTCCCAATTTTTTCCCGAAGTGCGCCGAGACAGTACGTCCACGCGGTTAAGGGCGGTGGTCAATCGGTTTACGATACTTTAATTAAGGGGCACCTGCGCGAAGACGTGTTGGCGGAGGATTCCCACAATGACGATATTGCGGGAATTTCACGAAGATCAATACTGATGCTCTTGATTGCTGTCTTCCAGTTCCTGCTGAGCCTTACGGAAGGCATCGGAGTCATGCACGCTTCTTTTGGGGGTTCGCTTCAGGAATTTTGCCAGTTCTTCTACTCGGATGGCTCCTGCTGCATCGACGCTTCCATTCGGGAGTCGCCTCGCTATGTCCAACATGGCGTGAGCGTCGAATCGAGTCAAAGTCAGGATCTCTACAGCCAACCGATCGGCCTCACATTCTCTCTCAATGTCGAAGTGCTGGGTAAGCCACCCTTTTTCGATACCTGGTCTGTCGGGTCTCGAGGATGAGCGCCCGAACCAAGGGGAAGGCATGAAAAAAGAGCGGTTTTGTCTTGGTTCCTCCGGACAGAAGTGACCCGCCAGTTGATGGCCCATCTCGTGGGCCACAATCGCCGCAAGTTCTGATTCGTTACGGCATATCCGGATGGCGCCCTCCGTAACATAGAAATAGCCCGCCCCTACGGAATAGGCGTTCGGGGAGTAGTCGCGCAGGACGCGTGGAGACCAACTGTTCAGTCGGCCTTTCTGGTAGGAGCGAGCGATGTCGCTGGTCAAATTGTGCACGTAGACGGAAATCGGATCGTGCCGGCTACGGAGCGGCCATTGGTTTTCGATGAGTTGCACTTGATAGTTGGCGTGTTCATATTCCTGAGGGCATTGGCCCCTGGCAGCCGAACAGGTGGCTACGATTAGACACAGTTTGAAAGTCGCGACTGTTCGGACGAACTTCGACAAGTTCCTAATCACTCTAATACCCCGCGCGTCAGTAGAGCGCCACACAATGAGTTGACCATGCTTCTCATCATACGTCATCCCCGCATGTCCCACGCCTGAGACTTGCGGGGGACGTGCTTTGGCGGGATCACCCATTCCCAGGCACCTGGATTCTTACCCTCGCGGGCATGACGTCTCCACTTTGGGCACCTTGTTTTGTGGAAATGAGCTTAGGAGCCAACGACAAAGGTCGAGGTTGTGACATCATAACTGGTTCCAGTTGAGGTTCGGTGCTCCACGACGTAGGTGCCGGGCTTGCAATTCTTGGGGAGATTTACTCCGCGTCGGCCGGAGAAGCCCCCTTCGCAGCGGGTTCGGGTCTCGGCAGGGAGCTTGTACACCTCCTTGCCGTCCTTGGTCAACACGATCACCTCCTCCACCTCAGCTTCCTTGATACCTTTGGGCAGGTAGAGAGAATACTCCGTGGCGATTTCGATTTGTTCGCCGGGTTTAACGGTGCCTGGATTGACCGTCGCTTGACGGATTTTGATGGTGGGACTGCTCACTGCCGCTGTGAGGCCGTACATCTTTCGGTCGTCTTTTGCACTTCGGACTTGGGTCGATTCAGAGTAAGCAATTGTCGCGGCTGTCCACCCCAATGCAGCCCCTGCGGCTGCACCGATGAGAGCGGATTTCCAGCTACCACCGATCAGGGCGCCCATGGCAGCACCCATGAGAGCGCCCATGGCGGCGCCACCGGCCTGTTGGGCTTGGCCCTCTTGGGTTGTGGCGCATCCCGACGAAACGAGTAAAGAACAAAGAAGAAGATAGCAGGGCAGGCCAGCGTGTCGGCGTATAATAACCATTTGCATCTTTCTTCACCTCCGATTTGAATCGACGAAACCCTGGGAATGCTGGATCTCCCAGGGGTCGCTGAAGACACACCGTGCAATACTCGGCCTGTCGTACGCTGTTGGGGGGGGCGGGAGAAGACCAAGGCCTCTCCTGCGCATTCTGGGTGCTCCAATGGGCCGGAAAGGGAGTCTAGAACTCTTGGTCTTCCTTATCGTCCCTGTCGTGCGAAAGGCAACTGAACGTAGGACTCAGAAGGCTGTTATCGATCGGAGTCAAAGTAAGGTTCTTCCCCTGGTGCAAGTTTGGGAAAAAGACTATCGAGCTGTTTCCATTTCTCTTTCAGTCCAGGCACTTGATAGGGTGCTTGCATCGCCTCGAAGCGGCCAGCGTCGTAGTTAAATTTGCCGCTTCCGGATGGGTACTCTACCCCGATCTTGAAGGAATGTTCGTTTCCGTCGATCTGTTGATAGGCAACAAACGTCAATACGTAGTCGCTCATGAGTATATGTTGGATTTCTTCGACCACGCGCTGCATCGTCTCGTAAGCTTCAGCGATTTGATAATACTTCCCGAAGGAATTCTTCGAGATGGATTCCAAGTTCTTGAAATGTCGTGGGTTGACCTTGGTATAAGCGAGTGAGTAGATGGGAATGGGGATCCGGAGATTCGAGATGCGTGCATTGAGTTCTTCACGGCTCAGTGCGCTCCCATCGTCCTGACCATCCGAGAGGACCACGATGGAGCATGAAGTGATGTAGTTTGCCGGAGTAGCCAGGATCGAGCCTTGGGAGGAGGCCCCACAAGCCTGCATAGCGGCGCCTATGGTGTCGTAAAGGCGGGTCTTCAGACCGTCTGCCTTCACATCGGCAAGGCGTCGGCCGAGAGCGCCACCGTCTCGTTCAAATTCGGAGACAACTTCATAGCCTTCCTTCGTGTCCCTGATCGCCAGAACTGACACCTCATCCTGAGGGCGTTTGCTATCTATGAAGCGAGCGCAAGCGCGTGCGGCTGCGTCGAAAGGCCGTCCTGCCATGGATCTACTTGCATCCAGGACGAGAACGGAACGTGTGGCTTCCTGGCGTTGGCGAATGGATTGGATAAAGTATTGGCGCTTCATAGGATCATACGCACGGCCCTTGACCATGAGACCGATGTTCATTTCGTTGAGATTCACCAGCGGCATCATGTTCTTGTCGAAGGTCCTGAAGTAAGCTTGAACAAAAGGATAGAAAGCTGAGTTCACTTGGTAGATCTTTAAGCCGTAAGCTCCTGGTACGGCATCTTGGGCTATGGATGGAGACGCATTCATGACAAACAAGGTTGCGACAAATGTCAGAAAGGTCAAAGAAACCTTTTTCTCGTAAATAAAGGTAGTGAAGAAACGATTGACTTGGTGTCTAACTGGCATGGATACCTCCTTTGATCAGGTTGTGGGTTCCTCAAGCTCGCCAATTTCAACCGACATGGGCCATGAAGTCACAGTTCGTGCACGCCTGGCCGGTTCCTCCACCCTTGTTGCTGTTAGCAAGGAATGTTCCACGCTCGGAGCAATCCTCCTCTTGAGGGCCTCTAACACATGTTTTATTCCCCGGGCGGCGCATTGGCGGGACACAAATGTCATTTCTAGGCCGGACGGGCGAATGCATACGTGACTTCCGAGTGCGAATACATGTCGAGGCCAAAACACCAAGTGTGGACCCCCGCTCTGTTATGGGGCGTTCGATCAATCCCTAAAGCGTTGTGCTCGGGATCTTGCCAGCGAATCGGCCGCGGGTGGCGAGAAGCTTCGCCGCTGACCGAGGTCCCATGAAGCGCGTCGGTCTCAGCGCCCCAAGCTGGATGGGCGTCCACCTATGGGCATTCGGCAAGGTCATACGGGGATGTGAATCCTATTCATAAAAAACCCGTATCCCACAAGACGATCCAATCAGACTGTGCGCATGCATTGGTAGATCCCCTATGCGCCTTGACCTGCAGGGTGAAGTAGCGAAATCCACGCGGCTTCGGTCAAATGGAGCTCGATTGAGCGATTCACTAGATTCACTACTGGATGACCCAGGATGACCAGCCAGAGTTGTTCGTTTTTGGGGGCGATGTTCTGGATGGCGGGGGTCTTCTCGGCACAACCTCCTGTTGGGGAGGCTGCTCCGTCAGAGCCCGTTCGGCTTTGATTCGATTGAAGGTTTCCATGGCAGACGAAACCGGTGTGGCAGTCGAAGGGGATGGCTGACGAACCACCCCAGTAGGTTGGGCCGCCGTTGGATCGGATGGTCGGGTGCTGAGCACGGTTTCCGCGCCTGGGTGAGTAGGTGCCGACAGCGTGGGAGCGGCAGGCTGACGCTGGCCCTCGACGGGGGTCTCGGGCGTCGATGATGCCTTGAACGAGCCCTCCGATTGGGCACTCTTTGTGAGGGGATCAGAAGAAGCGCTCCCTGCAGAGAACCCTTTGGACTGTTCGAGGATGCTCAGGGGTTCCTGGAACGGTTCCGGCTGGAGCTTTTTCAGGTCGATAGGGGCTGCCTCTTTCTTCGGCCCAGAAAGCGGAGATTCGAGTTTCTTTTGCGGCGGTGGCGGAATCGGGACTGCGCGGGAGTTGGGGATCTCCTTGCCTACCGACTGTTCGCTAAAGTTATGGGTATGTTTCGGAGGATCTTGTTGTAACGGGGATTCGGTCAGCTGTGGCCCGGGTCCACTGGGGACTTGAGGAGCTCGGCTGGTCAGGAAATAGCTGGCGACACCCCCAGCAATGGAAGCGAGTGTGAGCACTGCAATTGACGGTATGATCCACTTATTTCGTTTGTGACCGTAGGGAAGCTCACGATCGCTTGAGGCGCTCGAGTTGCTGTACGGGCGGGCCTCGGTTGCCACGGTGAATGGGCGACGAGTTGAGCCGATGCCGGAGTGAATGCTCGCTAAAGGGTTGAAGGCGGTGGTCTTGGAGTGCTCCCAGATAACTCCCTCGGATGTGCCTTCAAGTGAGCTCAGGGCAGACTTGACCTCTTTGACGGTGGATGGACGCATGTTGAGGTTAAGGTTCATCATTGCAAGAATGAGCTCGTCGAGGGCTGGGGGCAGCCCGGGGGTATGGGTCGAGGGAGGAGACAGTACTTTGCCCGCGACGCGCTCATGAGCCGGTGGTGGCACTTGGCCAGTGAGCAAGTGAAAAAACGTTGCTCCCAAGGAATAGATGTCGGATCGTTCGTCCGTGCCGGTTCCGAGGACTTGTTCGGGCGGACTGTAACAGAGCGATCCGGCCCGAGCGAGCATGCGGGTGCCTCCAAGATCCGTCGACTCCTTTGCAATCCCGAAATCGATGAGCATGACACGATTGTTGTCATCCAAAAGAATGTTTTCCGGTTTGAGGTCGCGGTGAATGACGGGGGGGTGCTGGGAATGAAGATAGATGAGCGCTTCACACAGCTGATTGATCCAGGGCAAGAGAGTATCCATGGAGATTTTCCCGCCGCGGGTGCTGCATTCGCTTTGAAGGGTGCGAGTGCCCCCAAACTCGAGAACCAGATAAACCATGCCATCCATGCTGAAACGGTCGGTGATGTCAGGAATGGAAGGGTGACATAGACGACTGAGAAGCTTCACTTCTTCCTCGTCAAATAGATGCTCAGGGACCTCCTTCAGGGCGCGGTTCCTCCCCTGAAGTTTCAGGTCCTGCACCAGATACGTTGATCCAAAGCCACCCCTTCCGAGGATCTGCCGTATTCGGTAGCGGCCGTTGACCAGCTCGCCAGGCGGTTTGAGATAAGCAATGACGCCCCGAAGCGTTCCATTGGCATTCAAGTCGGTATATGCCATCTCAAAGTGGCACTGCACGCACCGAAATTGGGAACGGGCGAGGGCCGCCTCTTCGTTCAACGTCTCACATTTTGGACAGATCCGCATCTTGAGCTGTGCATGAGACTGATGGCCGCCCATGCTCTGTCTCTCCTTAAGGTCTCTTGTCCTTGAGTTTGAGTCCCAGTAAGGATGCCAATAGAAACAAGAAACATAGACCCGCCTCAATGCCGATGTTAACCCAGAACCGCTCTTTGGGTTGGACCAGCACTGAAAGTTCCGGTGCTAAGGTCGCTTTCATGGCATCAAAGCCGGAGTAAGCTATGACGATGCCTTGTGCCACCGTCTTTCCAAGTCTTCCGAGCTGTACCATGAAGTCAGAGAGAATCACCTGGGGGATGAGCAGGATCGGGACGACGGCGATAGCTTTATCATTGCTGTCGACGAGGGTGCTCACCGATAGCCCCATGGTAGTCGCTGCCATCATTGTAGCAAAAAGCACACCAAGCCTCGAAAGGAAATCCCCCGACCACGATGCGAAGTGTGTGACAATTCCAAGGAGGCAGAAGCACTGAAATAGCCCCAAGATCGAAAGCGGCAGCAACTTGCTCAATGCATAGGGCAAGATCCCGAGGTTGACGGAACGCTCACGAATGTAGATCGGTAATTCTTTCACGATTTCTCGGGTCGAATTGATGCAGCCGCACCAAATGGAGGTGACAACGAGAATAAAGGCAATTTGGCTCTCTGCAGCGGCACGTTGGGCGGCCGGACCTGAAACCTCAAACACCAACCCCACGAGCACGGCCACAACCGGTGCCTGAAGAAGCAAGATGGCCAAGTTGCGTCGGTCGACGACAAGGAGCTCCACATAGCGTCTCATGAGCGTCAACAGCTGGGCTCCTTGCCGCCAGAAGTCTTTTCGGTCCTCTGATTGCAACACCCACAATTGCTGCGTCTGGTCGCCGGGCACCGACTTACTCATACGTTCCGAGATGTAGGTCGCGTGGAATGGGGACCGGTTGAACAGCTCAACCCAATACTCCACGGGTCTCGATTCAATCCGTTCGTACACATCTGACAGTCTCGCGACGCCGAAATGCTGCTTGGCTCCTTGAGGAGGTCCGAGATAGATGATCCGTCCATGATGAAGCAGCAGCACCAGGTGGCACACATCAATGTTTTCCAGCGTGTGGGTGACGCAGATGACCGTCTTTTGCCCTGCGGCCAGCTCTGCAAACAACTGCATCATCTTTTTGTCTGTCCCGGCGTCCAATCCACTGGTAACCTCATCCAGAAAAAGCACATTGGGGTTGGCGATGAGTTCGACTGCGAGGCTGACACGCTTGAGTTGGCCTCCGCTCAAAGGTGACGGCGTGTCAATAGGGTTCCAGGCCTTGTCCTCCAGTCCCACCTGTTCAAGAACGCGCGCAATGTAGTCGTCGATCTCCTCCTCAGTAGTGTCAGGTGGAAGGCGGAGTTGTGCCGTATATCGAAGGGCGCTGCGGACCGTGATCTTTCGGTGAACGATATCCTGTTGAGGGACGTACCCAATGGAGGAGCGGAACAGATCAAAGGCAGAGTAAAGGTCGATGCCGTTGTAGAGTACCCGGCCTGTGGAAGCGGGGCGGCGACCGTTGAGTGCGTCGAGGAGAGTTGACTTGCCGGATCCGCTGGTGCCGAATATGGCCAAGAATTCGCCTGGTTCAACAACGAGATCGATGTGCTCAAGCAGGTGTCTTGGGGTCTTGCTGGAACGGTCCAGGACCACTTTGCTTAACCCATGGGCTTCGATGCGAACACGACCTGCGGAATCCACAGGTTCGAGAGCCCCTCCGGTGAACACGTAGGAGAAAGTCGCAATCTCGACACAGTCACCCGATTGGAGAGGTGTGGGTGTAGTTACCCGCTTAGCATTTAGAAATGTTCCGTTGGTACTCCCCAAATCATGCAGAAAGTAGCGGCCATCCCTGAATTCGATTTCTGCATGTTGTCTCGAAACAAGCGGTGAACCGATCACGATGTCGCACGAGCTTTGACGGCCTATGCGAACCAAGTGCGTCGAGTTCAGCCGGAGTGAGCTGCAGGGTACCGTGGCACCACTGTCCTCAGCAAAGTCGGGGGCCCCGGAAGAAACCCTGACGTGAAAAATGTGATTTCCAAGCGTAACCCAATCGCCGTCGTTGAGGCCGATCCTGTTGGCGAGGGAGTTCCCGTTCACCGACAATGACCCCCCTTGAACGGGTTCAATGTAAAGCATCGAATCGCTCGCGAGGATCCGAGCTTGCCGATGGTTGACTTCAAGGCTCTTGGATTGAGGCTCACCTTCTTCCCCGAAGAAGGTCTCCTCATTGGAGCCTAAATGGATGACAAAGCTTTTTCCCGAGGTCGGACTTCGGAACTCAACCTGCCAAGTCATAAAAGATATCCTCCGCACCTCGCCCGAAAATAGGACCAAGCAAAGGAATGGCCAAATGTAGCACAAACCACGCGTCCATCACAGACAAAAAGCCTGATTGTAAGTGCATTTGTTCATGAATCCTCTCTCCCCCGCACAACAGAGCACCGTTTGCGAAGCCGCACGCTCGCTTGGTTAAGTCTCTATGTCCAAATTTGATCATTTGGGCTCGTGGTCCCGCCCGCCAATCAGGGGCGTAGCTTTCAGCCTGTCGACGATTCAGTTGCGCCCATCACAGCTTGAGGGTAATAGTCCACCGTCGGCGTACATCTGAAGGAAGTGAAGGTCTTTGTGTTCAATATGGAGTGGAATATGAGGTCGAACGCACGGAGGTACTGTTTAGCCCGGTGCGAGCTCTCTCCATAACAGCAATCCGGCGGCCGTCGAAACGGACTGTCTCGTCCGGCTTATGACCGGGGCATCGCACCGCCGGGTGAACCATACGGTGGCTGCAGACAGGCTTTCAGTCCATTCGTTTGCCGAGGGCCGCACGTGGACGTGGGGATGCGACGAAAACGATTTGTGATTTTTTCCCTTTACAGTAGAGCATTGCTGTCTGATGAGCATTGGAAAGCCGATAAGCTGGATGTCTCTTCGGTAGATGCTGTAGGGGGGCGTTGTCGTTGGCCGCAAGGTGTGGTTTTCCTATCGTGATTCGTGATGGACGCAGAGACAGAGGAGGGTCTGATGAAACTGAGAGGAATGAGCGGGGACAAGGCGCAGGTCATCGTCTGCTTGGGGACCTTGGCTGCTATCTTGTGGACGATCGCCTGCGCGACGACTCAGCAACGACTAGAACCGGTATCGCGTTGGCAAGGTGGGTACCATTTCTCCTGGCAGCCTCCTCGCTCTGCCGGGCCCGGCGCCCTGCGCGTCACCATCGCCGTCGTGAGTCCCGCGTTCGCACAACAAAACGAGTTCGCTTTGAACCATGCATCGGTCGCGAACGGTTTCACCAGAAGTCTGGCGTCGGATCTCGACAGCCTTCTCATCGCTAAAGGGATGACAGTCACCGGCCCCTATGAAAGTCTGGACATGATGACTTACCCCGACAAGAAGAACGCCGATCTCTCGCTTACCCCCGACGTCGTCCTCAACGCGACGGTGAAGGAAAGCGGCTGGGTCTTCGATGGCCAGTACTTCACGAAGCCCGTCCAGGTTTTCATGGACGGTAGTGTTTCGCTGGTCTTGAGGGAGCCGCTGTCCGGTGAAAAAATATGGATCAGGAAAATCCCTCTCCAAACGGTCTCCAAGTCCGGCACCGTGATCGCAAGACGTCAGACTCTCGTAACATCAGGACCGCCGCTCATTCAACCTGGGGCAAAAAAGGTGTGCTTGAGTCAAGTGGTCGAGGCTGCGTCTCGAACCTCGTTGCAGCCTGGCGACATTCTCCTTGATGGCATCGAAGAGGCTCTCGCCGACTGCATCCAAGAAGTGTACAACCTAAATTGAGCGATTCTTCCGCGACAGGCCGTGCTATTTACATCCATGCA
>CAZGQL010000132.1:9825-12722 GCA_964527905.1 uncultured Syntrophobacteraceae bacterium | reverse complement strand
CCGGCGCCGCGTACGTGCAGATCCAGGCGTTGGGGCCCATGCTCTGGGTCTTCCTATCCAGTTGGGCGGCTGGGGCTCCGAGAAGACGGGCCGCGTCCTCGGCGGTGAAGCCCCCGCAATCGGCCATCTGAAGGGCATAGATCTTACCGGCTGCAGAGCCGCCCGGTGCGGCGGCGGCCCCGGGTGTGACCGTGACCGCGGCGAGCATTGCCAACAGCGCAAGGGATGAGACCCTGAGTGCCGAAAGCCCCATGCGTCTCGAACGTGCCCGGACCGGCAAGAAGTCTACGAGATTCAAAGTCTCAGCCGACATGAGGGCACTCCCTCTACACGCCCGGCATCGGGGCGTACTGGACCCACCCGACGACGTACTCGCCGGATGGCGTGAAATAGTCTTCCAAGCGACGCGTCCCCCAGGCGCCCTCGATGGGCGCCGGATCCATGAACGCCAACCGGCCCTCCTTCCGGTTGACGCCGAAGATGACCTGGGCGTGGCCGACGGAGAGCCAGCTGAAGATGAACAGCAGGTGGCCGGACTGGCGCAGCTTGGAGTGCATGAAATCAATGGAGGGGGTTTTGCCCGCCCGGAACACCTTCACGCCCATGCCGACCATCCGGGCCAGGACGCCTATGCCATGGCGGGTCAGTCCGCCGTTGGCATCCGTTTGGTCATCCAGAAGCCCGAGCCAGTCGTCCTGCCGCACCGCCTGGACGGGTCGGTGGGTGGCTCGGATCCAGGATTCGAGGGCGGCCGCCCAGCAGGAGTAGGGGTCGATTTGGAAAACGGGCGGTGGCCACTGCAGGTAGGTCCAGGACATGGCCGTCCTCCCCCGCGGGCACCTCGACCCGCGTACGCCCTGAAGAGCGGCAGCGCCCATCTCGGAAGCGGTTCACTTTCCCGAATCCGCGGCGCGTCGAGAAAACCCGCTCCGACCCGTGGCCGGATCGACGGCCTTCCCGGTGGGCATGGCACCTTGCGCCACCGGAGGGCCCGAAAACAACCGAACGATCCGTCAGAGTCCGTCCATGTCACCTGTTTTATACCTAAGTATTTCGCGTGAAAAGTCAATGCAATGGGGAGGAGTCCGGCCTCGATCCAGGCGGCTCGCCGCATCGGGGGAGGGCGACGGTTGCGTCTGGATGGCTCTCCGGCCCAGCCAGGTCAATGAGCTGGGCATGGCGCAGCGCGCTCACGGGCTGCGCGCTTCCAGGAGAATGGCTCCTCCGAATCCCGCTTCCTCCCGGAATGAGAGGGTCCGGGCCCCGACGGTCAGATGCGGGTCCCCAACGGCTCCGACCCGAAAGACGATGCGGGTGAACGGGCGGGCCAGCCCCTCGATGTGGAACGGCCCCCCGGTGTGGTAGAGATCGTCGAGATCTTCGGGGCGGGCCCGGGGCGGCGGCGGACCGCCCGGGGCGGCGAACGTGACCCGGTTGAGCTCGAGGCGTCCGCTCCGGGCCACGAAGACCTCGGTGACCTGGAGCTTGAAGAGGGAGTTGGTCCAGGTCAGGACGACCTCCTCGCCCTCGCGCAACAGACCCGCGTGCAGGCTCCGTCCGGTCGCGGTCTCGGTGAGCTCAAGCCAGGCTCCCCCCCGCGGGTTTTCTGCTCGCGGGAGGGAAACCGGCCAGGCCACCGCGCACACGATGCAGGCGAGGAGGCCGAAATCGAGCCGACGCATCTATTTGAGGACGCCCTTTTCCTTGAAGTACTTCTGGGCCCCCGGGTGAAGGAATTTTAAGGCTTCCGGGGTGACCTGGCTCACGGCCGTCTCCGGGGTCATGTCCGCGGCCCCCTTCCATACGGCGGAAAGCTCGAGCTTGCTGTCGAAGATGGTCTTCACGATGTCGTAGAGCTTGCCCTCGGGGAACTTGTCCATGGCGGTCAGGACGGCCGTGATGGCGATTCCGGGCACATCGGCGTCGATCCCCGTGTAGGTGCCCTTCTTGAAAACCGTCGGGTGGAAGACTCCGGGGTTCCCCTTGAAGATCTTTTCCCGGACCTCGCCGTCGATGGGCAGGAGCACCAGCTTGCGGCCGGGGGTCGCGGCCATGTCGATGATGGAGGAGGTCGGCACGGCTCCGCTCCAAAAGAGGGCCTGGATCTTGTTGTCCTTCAGCGCCCCGACCGACTGGGTGGCCCCGAGCTTCTCCCGGGTCATGTCCTTGTCCCAGTCGATCCCAAGCGCCTTGAGCACGTAGTCGGCCTGTTCCTCGGTCCCGCTGTTGGGGGCCCCGGTGGACACGCGCTTGCCCTTGAGGTCCAGGATGGACTTGATTCCGGTGTCCTCGAAGGTCGCGATGTGGAGCGGTTGCTCATAGAAGCCCAGGATCAGCCGCACGTTGTGCTTGCCCTGGATGCCCTCGACCTTGCCTTCGTTCATCCAGGTCACGTGGTAGTCGTAGCAGAAGGCCATGCCCGCCCGGTCGGCGATGAGCAGCTTCAGATTGTCGATCGCGGCCGTGGTGGCTTCCGACGTCACTTCCGTGTCGGGGACCTTCTGGCCGACCACGCCGCCGATGGCGCCCCCGAGGGGATACCACACCCCGCCGGTGCCTCCGGTGGCGATGCTGAAGTACAGTTTCTCCGCCGCCTGAAGCTCGACCGCGCAGGCGCTCAAAATCACCGCAATCGCGCCGGCCATGAGGATCCCTTTGCTGCTGCGTCGCGTCATGATGGCTCTCCTTCTTCGCAAGGGTGGATGAGATGCATGTCTTACCAGTAAGCCCCTCGGGGTTCCAAGGGCCTGGTACTCTGTCGAAGGTGTTTCGTGGGGAACACCCCCCTATAATTCACCCCTCGAAGGGGGTTGGGGGGGGTGTGGCCGACCTGGCAATCTAAAGTGGGCAGAGCGCTTGGATGGGAATCCGTCTTGCCGGTCGGGAGGCGCTCGATC
>CAZGQL010000132.1:4962-9815 GCA_964527905.1 uncultured Syntrophobacteraceae bacterium | reverse complement strand
GGCCGACCCACAGGTTGCGCGCCGCGACCGCCAGGCCGACCGCCGTCGGCAGGAGACCCTCGAGGGAGGCCCCCATCGGGACAACCGCCATGACCAGGGCGGCCGCGATGAGGAAAACCCGCTCCAGCGCGGTCAACGGGCCCCGGAAGTAGCCCACGATTCCAATGGAAAGAAAAAAGAGCGCCAACAGGCTGTTGACACAGGCCAGCACGAACCCGGCCAGGGTGGCCTTGACGAGGAGCAGATTCGCCCCCTCCGGTGAAATCGAGAAAAAGAACGGCACCAGGAACGCCGGCAGGGAGTATTTCCAAGCCTGCATCATGGACTTGAACGGGTTGCCTCCCGTCACGGCGGCCGCGGCCGAGGGAGACAGGCCGACGGGCGGCGACACTTCCGAGAGCACGGCAAAGTAGAACGCGAGCAGGTGGGCCACGTAGTCGGGGACGCCCACCTTGACCAGGGCCGGGGCCACCATGACCACCGTCATGATGTAGGTAGCCGTGATGGGCAGGCTCAGCCCGATGATCGCAGAGGCTCCGAGCGCCAAGACGATGGCGATGATCCGGGACCCGCCGCTCCAGGACATGATGATCCCCGAAATCTTGAGTCCCAGGCCGGTCAGCGTGAAGGTGCCCACGATCAACCCCGCTGCAGCCAGCAGCACGGCCACTGGAACGACGTGGCGGGCCCCTTCCACAAAGGCTTCGAAAATCCGCTTCGGGGTGAGCCACTCGCTGCGGTCCCGGCTAAGGAAGCTGGTGGCGATGGTGGTGGCGAGGGCCCCGATGGCGGCGTATTCGGGCGACTTGTTCCAGACGGCGAGCAGGGCCACGAGCACCCCCAGCGAGATCAGGTGATAGCCCTTGGTGGCCAGGATGCGGCTCACCGTCTTGGCCTCCGTGTCCGGCGGGTGAAAGCGGTATTTCCGAGCCTCCACCTCCAGGATGAACAGGGTCCCGACGTAGTAGAGCAGCGTCGGGACCAGCACCATGATGACGACATCGATGAAGGGCACGTTCAGGAACTGCATGACGAGGAAGGCCGCCGCGCCCATGAGGGGCGGGGAGATCACGGCGCCGATGCCGCCCGCGGCCACCAGGCCCGCCCCCATGTCCCGGGTGTATCCCGCCTTTTTCAGGATGGGCCACATGATGGGCGCCACCGACATGGTGGTGGCGACGCCGCTCGCCTGGGGCCCCCCCAACAACGCCGTGGTGACCAGGGCCCCGCGGCCGGCGCTTGCGTGGGACCGTCCCATGGTCGCTAGGGAAAGATCCAGCCAGAAGGCCCCCGCCCCCGCGGCATCCATGAAGGTGCCGTAGACGACGAAGAGGATCACGAACGAGGCGCTGACTTCGAGGGGCACGCCGAAGATGCCCTCGAGCGTCATGTACATGTGGCCCACGATGCGGTCGACGGGGTATCCCCGGTGGGCCCAGACCCCCGGCAGGTAACGTCCGAAGTAGCAGTAGAGCAGAAACGCCAGCACCACCAGGGTGAAGGTGCGGTCCACCAGGCGGCGCGAGAGTTCGAGCAGCAGCACGATGGCCGCTATGCCGAAAACCACGTCTATGGGCCCGGGAAGGGTTGAGCTTCGGAGAAACTGGTCCAGGCGGAAGAGCGGGTAAGCGACCGTCGCGACACCGAGGGCGGCCAGGATGAGATCCGCGCCCAGCCAGCCACTTTCGGCTTCGGGGCGGATGGGGGCCGTCAGGAAGGCCAGGGCGAACAGGAATCCCAGGTGGACCATGCGGAAGCTGTGGGTTTCGATCGGAACGACGGCGCCGTAGAGGGACCAGCAGACGAAGGCCGTGTAAAGCACCCCCATCAGGGCCGCGGCGTTTCCCCGGAATGTGCGCATGAGCTCTCCCCTGCCTCCTTCTCATCTTTCCCGATGGTCCGCGTGAACCGGCTCGACTGTCTGTTTCGCAACAAAGCTCTTCCTTGTCAAGGACGGTTTGCATGCACAATTTTGTGCCGTCGTGGCTCAGGCACCCGCCACAAACCCATGAGGGTCCCCTGCGGCGGGGAGCGGCATCATCCACAGGGAGCAGAAGCAGGAACCGGGCAGGACCGTGCAAAATGCAGCTCTGGGTTTGAAGTCAACCTGCACTGACGCCGGGCTTGACGGGGGGCCGCCGGGCTTCCTATGTTGAAGGCGTTGACGGCCTTACCGGCGTTCCGCTGGAGGGCATTCGTGGGTTTCAGGGACTGTGCGGAGAATTCGGGCGATGCGAACAACCCGTCAAACGGGAGGCCGATGGGCTTTGAGGGGCGCGGGACTGCTAGTCGTTGCGGTGCTTGCGGTGCTCTCCCTGTCCTGCGCCTGCATGCGGTCGGACTTCGATGAGGCCGCCTGGCGTGCCCGGGTGAAGTCCTCGGATCCCGGTCTGCTCTACGCGCCTCATTACCAGGACGGGCGCTTCTTCAACCCCTGGATGTCGGAAGAGCGGGGCGGGTTGGTTCGGTTCCTGAGATGGAGGTTTTCCCCCGCGCAGCACTACAGCGAGGAAGAGCGCATCTTCCGGCCCGCCTTCATCGATAAGGCGCAGGAGCGGATCCTGGCCATGCCGGAGGGCGACTTCATCCTCTGGGTGGGCCACGGGACCTTCCTGATGCGCCTCGGCGGCACCTACTGGTTGACGGACCCGATCCTTTCCGAGCGGGCCCTCCTGCCCCGTCGAAAAACGCCGCCGGCCCTCACCGCCGAGGACCTCCGGGCGATCGCCCCGAAGCTCAACGTGATCGTCTCCCACAACCACTACGATCACCTGGACGAGCCGACCATCCGGGATCTTCCCGCTGACACGCGCCTGTTCGTTCCCCTCGGGCTCAAATCTTTCATGCGGAAGGCGGGGAAGACCCAGGTGACCGAAATGGACTGGTGGGAAACGGTGGACGCGGGCGACGGCACGACGCTCGTGTGCCTGCCCATGCAGCACTGGTCGCGACGCATCGGGCAGGGGGTGAATGAAACCCTCTGGGCCAGTTTCCTCCTGGTCACGCCGACCCTCAAAATCTATTTCGGCGGGGGCGCGGGGTATTTCATCGGTCACGAGGAAATCGGGCGGCGGTTTCCCGGGATCGACTACGCGCTGCTTCCCACCACGGCCTATCACCCGCGCTGGTTCATGCACTACGCCCACATGAACATCGAGGAGACCCTCGAAGCCTTCAAGGACCTCGGCGCCCGATTCATGATCCCGCAACAGTGGGGGACCTTCCACCTGGGCGACGAGCCCGTGGGCTACCCGATCGTCGACCTCCGGCGCTGGCTTGCCGCGGGCAACGGGGATCCGTCCCGCATCCTCGTCCTGAGCCTTGGCGAGATCCTCCCGCTCGAGCCGAGCCCCGCAGTCTCGACCACAAAATAAAGTGTCCAAAGTGGACCCGTCATTTCCGCGAAGGCGGGAATCCAGGTGCCTGCGAACGATTGGATCCCCGCCTTCGCGGGGATGACGATGGGGATTGGGTCACCCATTCGTGTGCCGCCGTACTTCGTGCCGCTTGACGGGGCAGGCGACGTCAAGGGAGAATGGCGTGGCCCTGTAGGAAATGGGCGGGCGCGGTATGGGCGATGTGCCGAAAGCGGGGTCGTGCCGGGGGAGGAGCCCGCTTTTCAGATACCATCGTTTCGAACCGCCTGCCCTCGGGCGGCAGCGATCCTGGAGGATGCGAGAGATGCCCGTTACCTATGTGAACCGCAAAGGCCATACGTACTTCCTGCATCGGGGGAAGACCCGGACCGGCAAGCCCAAATACTTCTTTTCGAGGAAGGCGACGGGGGACCTGGCGGATGCCATTCCCGACGGGTACGAAATTTACGAGGAACCGACCCGGGCACAGGTGTTTCTTCAGCGCATCGAGCCCCGGGCGATCCAGGAGGCGGAAAAGCGGCTTGTCGAGCAGGCGCTGGAGGCACGGAAAAGCTCAAGGCGTTATCTCGTCCATGTCAGACGAAAGACCTTGACGATCCTGGAGTCCAACGAAGACATCGAGGCGCTTCGCAGGGATCGGGAGCGCTTCGGTTTCGGCTTCCTTCGCGGCCGATTCGCGGAGATCCTCGAGCGGTCCCTGAGTTACACGGCCCTGCTGCGATTCACGCTGGTGGACGAGGAGCGCCGCCTTTTCAGCCCGGAGCGGTTCTGTTTTCGTGGGTCCGTGGACGACTGGATCACCATTGGCGCACCGGAGCCGCTGGATGCCTTGGTCGAGCGGTTCGTGGGACGGTTGGGCACCGATGCCTTCTACGAGCTTTACCCCTGGAGCTGAACCGCCTCTCGTGGATGTCACGCCTCTTCCCGCGCGGCGTCGGCGATCGCCCGGTAGTCGCTCACGGGGAGCAGCCGCCACTGGTCCTCGGCCTGGATCTCCAACACGCGGTCGTGGTGCTCCAGGATGCTGGCGCGGTGGCCCACGCTGATGGTGGCAATGCCCATCCGCTTCAGCTGTCCGTACAGGTTGGATTCGTTGGGGATGTCCAGGGCGCTGGTGGCTTCGTCCAGGACGGCGAAATCCGGCCGGTTGAGGAACAGGCGGGCAAAGGCCAGCCGCTGCTGTTCCCCCAGGGAGAGCACATCGCCCCAGTCCAGCTCGACATCGAACCCGCCCACCCGTCCGGGCAGGTCTTCCAACCGCACCCGCCGCAGCACCTCATGGAGGGTCTCCTCAGGGATGTCACGGTCCAGCCTCGGGTAGAGCAGCTGCTCCCGGAGCGTTCCCAGCAGCATGTAAGGCTTTTGGGGCAGGAAAAAAATGCGGTCCAGGGGCGGGCGCCGCACGGTGCCCTCCCCCTGGGTCCAGAGTCCGGCAATGGCCCGGAGCAGGGAGCTCTTGCCGACGCCGCTCTGGCC
>CAZGQL010000132.1:0-4930 GCA_964527905.1 uncultured Syntrophobacteraceae bacterium | reverse complement strand
AGGTCCCGAAACAGGGCGCGCGCCCGATTGGGCGTGAGCAGCGTGACGTGGTCCAGGGCGAACCGGTCGGCTTCTTCGGACCGGATGCCCGGAAGATGCTCTTTCCCGGGGGAGAGGGCTTCAGAGAAGGTCGACAGACGCTCGACTCCGGCGGCGAAATTCGTGATCTGCTCGATTTGAGACACGATGAGGGAAAGGGCCGTGTAGACCTGGGTGAAGGCGAAGTTGGCCTGCACCATGTCCCCGTATTCGATCTGGCCGCCGAAGTACTGGGGAAAAAGAACCAGGAAGGGCAAGACCACCGGAAGGTAGCTGTAGGCCGTCGTGAAAAAGGAGAGATTCCGCTGCCAGCCGATGAGCAGACCAAAATTTTTCAGCACGTTTCGAAAGCGTTCCAGGATGGTCGCGTGCTCCGGCCCTTCCCCCTGGTAGAAGGCGATGGATTCGGTGTTGTCGCGCACGTGGACCAGCGAGTAACGAAAATCGGCCTCGAAGCGCAGCTGGTTGAAGTTGAGACGTACCAGACGTCGCCCGATGAGCACGGTCAGGGTCGTGCCCACCAGGGAATAGCCGAGCACCACCATCACCAGCAGGACCGACTTGGACCACAGGATGCCCGTGAAGGAGACCAGGTCCATGAGGGAGCCGAGCAGGATGAGCAGAAACGTCAGGGAGGTTCGGGTGAAGGTGCGGATGTCTTCCATCATCCGCTGGTCGGGATTGTCGATTTGCCCGCTCGTCTCGATGGTGTAATAGCGGCGGTCCGCAAAGTACCGGGCCAGGAAATCGTGGGTCATCCACTCCCGCCACCGCATCCCGAGGTAGTTCTGCACGTAGCTGTAGAACGCCACGATGGGAATGCCGATCACGAAGCCGGAAAAATAAAGCCCCACGAACAGGTACGCCAGGTTCTCGTTTTTTTTCACCAAGGCGTTGGTGAAATAATTGCCGATGTAGCTGAAGGCGACGTTGATGCCCGTGACGGAAAAGGAAAGCAGGAGCACGATGGCGAGCAGCGTCCAGGCCTGCCGCCGGGCCCTCAGATGACGGCGCAGCGACACAAAGGCGAGACCGGGCAGGACCAGGGTCGCCGCAATGACCAGCCAACGGTTGGATGCGAACACGCCCGTGATCAGCTCGAGCAATCCCCCCGCCACCTCTTCGGTCAAGGCTGGGGCCAGTCGGCTCGCCGCGAGGAGGATTCCGGAAACGACCAGGAACAGAACGCCGAAAATGAGCACGAGCAGTAGGAGCATGAGGGTCAAGGTCAGCAGCCCCCCGCCGCGGACGTCGGGAAAAAAGTAGGGCTGGGCGATCGCGGCGAACCGCCTCCAGAGGGAGCGTTGAGCGGGGTTCATCGGCGGGGGATCCTCCTTGCTTCGGTCTAAGTGATATCGGCTTTCAACGGGAGCTGAATGGTGAAGACCGTCCCTTTTCCGGGCTCGCTTTCGGCCGTGATGGACCCCTTGTGCCGGTCGATGATGCCGTAGACGACCGAGAGGCCCAAGCCGAGGCCCTTGCCTTCCTGCTTGGTGCTGAAAAACGGGTCGAAGATCTTCGGGAGATGCTCCGGGGCGATGCCCCGCCCGGTATCCTGAACCCGGATTTCGGCGCATCGGGTTCCGGGGTTGACGCTACAGGCGATGGTCAGGGTGCCGCCTTCCGGCATGGCGTCGGCGGCGTTGAAAATGAGGTTGAGGATGCATTGCTGGAGCTGGTTGAAGTCTCCCAGGACGACCGGGCTTTCGGAGGGGAAATCCATGAGCACACGGATGTTTTGAAGCTCGAGCTTGTGGTGGCTGAGGAGCACGCTGCGCTCGAGGAGCGTGTGGACGGCCACGTCGCTGAATTCCAGCTTGGATTTTCGCGAGAAGGCGAGCAGATTGGAGACGATGTCCGACGACCGCTTGACCTCGCTGCCCATCAGGTCCAGATATCGTTTGAATTTTTCGACCTGTTCCGGCCCCAGGGCTTTTCGACCGAGGATCTTGGACATCAGGCTGATATAATTCAAGACTCCCGTCAGGGGATTGTTGATTTCGTGGACGACACTAGCGGCAAGCTTTCCGAGGGACACCATCTTGTCCTGGTGCAGATACTTGGCTTGATCCAAGAACTGCTGCTTGAGCCGCTTGACCGTTCGAAGGTCGCGGAAGAACGCGACCACTCCGATTTCTTCATCGCCCTGAAAAAGGACCTGAGCTGAAAGCCGGACCGGAATCCGCTCTCCCGTTCTGGATATCAGTGTCGATTCCGAAAGATAGAGTTTATCTTCACCGCCCAGAGCATCGCTATACAACTGATCTTGAAACTTATCCAAACCCTCGGGTGAAAAGAGGTGATGCAAAAACATCTTTCCAATGACCATATCTTTACTGTAACCTAGCATGCGCTCCATGCTCTTGTTGAAGACAATGATCTTCCTATCGTAGTCACATCCAATAATCCCATCAATGGAGCTCTCGATCAGTCGCTTTTGAAACTGGAAAGTCTTGGCCAGCTCCTCCGATGTATTTAACCATTTCTCTTCCATGAGCGCCGTGTATTCTTCCAGTTTCTTCTGCCCAAAATAGCGCTTCTTGGCGCGCTCAAGGGATGCCTGAAGCTCACTAGGCGTCACGGGCTTGGTGATGAAATCCGCCGCCTCGAGCCGAAAGGCCTGGAGAATGTTCTCGACGGCGCCCTGATCGGTCAGGATGATGACCTCATGACCCGGGTAGCTCTTTTTTAGGGAGGCCAGGAGCTCGATGCCGTCCATGTCGGGCAGCTGAATCTCCAGCAGAACGATTTCGGGGGATTCCAGCTGGCAGGCTTTCAAGCCTTCCGCCCCACTGGAGGCCGTCACGAAGCGGTAACCCCATTCCCTGAGCATCGAGGAGGTGGCCTCCCGGTGTGCCTCGTCTTCATCGATCAGCAGGACTTTCCATTTCAGTGGCTGCATGGGCATGGTCGAGAAATCCTTCCTTGAGAAAGCCCGCGCTTTGTTTGGGGCCCTGTATCCAGCGGGGTGGGCAGGAGACGCTCTCGATCCCCTGCGCGCGGGGCACTCTCAAATTGCGGCCGGATGTTGAGACGCCGCTTGCCCTGGATCCCGGCGGCATGGTGCTTTGAGGGGCCCGATCGAGTCAGTCTAATGCAGTCCTCTGGGCAGTTCAAAGCAATTTAGGGGCGAGCTCCAACAGGACGAGGTTGAGAAGAAATTCACTAAGAGTCTTGACAGTTGCGGTGAATCGAGTATGTGTTATCCGCCCCCTGAAACACTCGGGCGGAGAGGGCTGCCCGGATCCGCTGCAAATTCACCGCCTCCGAGAAGAGGAACGCGTCATGAGATCCCTTGGCTTTCGAAGTTGGACCCCGCTTCTCGTTGCCTGCTTGGTGGTGCTTGTGGAGGCCGGAGGGGCCTGGGGCAAAGGGTCGCCTCCGCGCTCGCCGCAGGAGAAACGCGAGGTGAGCCGGCAGGAGAGCTCCAGGGAGAGCGACGCCGTCACACTCGGGGACCTCGTCCGGGAACTGCACGATCGCAACCCGGCGCTCCAGGCGGCTCAGAAAACGGCGGCCGCCAGGAAAGCCGTCATCAGCGCCGCCAAGACCCTTCCCGACCCTGTTTTCACCTTCCAGAACATGGGCGATTTGATTCCGCCGGACCTCCAGCCGGGCGACCCCTCGTCGGGCCGTTACTACAGCATCGAGCAGGAGATCCCCTTCCCGGGAAAGCTCGGGCTGAAGGGCAAGATGGCCGCATCGGAGGCGGAGGCCGAGGAATGGGTGTCGGAGCAGACCCGACGGGACCTGGTTGCCGAGCTCAAGGCGGCGTACCTCGATGCGCTGCTCATCCATCAGTCGATGGAAATTTTGGAAAAGGACAAGGGATTGCTGCGGAGCTTCACGCAGGTGGCCGAGGCCAGGTACCGGGTCGGCGAGGGGAGCCAGCAGGACGTCACCAAGGCCCAGGTGGAGCTCTCCAAGCTGCTGGACCGCCAGGCCGTGCTCGAACAGCGCCGGGTCGCGGCCGAGGCCCTCATCAACAGCCTGCTGCTGCGCCCGGCCGGGGCGCCCCTGGGCAAGCCATCCCCCCTGAGCCGGGCCGCCCTGGGGATGGACCTCGAACAGCTCATCCAAACGGCCCAGGAGAGCTCGGCCAAATTGAAGACCCAGGACAAGGTGATCGATCGGAGTCAGCATGCGGTGGACTTGGCTCGCAAGGAATTTCTGCCGGACTTTGCCCTGGGCATGACCTACGTTGAGCGGAGCCAGGAGAAGGAAATGTATGGGATCATGGCCAAGGTGAAGCTCCCGATCTACTTCTGGCGCAAGCAGGCGCCCGAGCTGGAGAGAGCGAAGCACACCCTGGCGGGCGCCCAGCGGACCCGGGAAAGCATCGCGTCCACCCTTTCCTACAACGTTCGGGAAGCCTACACGGTGGCCACAACGTCCCAGCGCCTGGCCGAGCTCTACGGGTCGGCCGTCATTCCCCAGGCGAAGGTCGCCCTCGATTCCGCCTTTGCCGCCTACCAGGTGGGGGCGGCCGATTTCCTCACCCTCATCGACAGCCTGAAGACCCTGCTCGAATACGAGCTCAAATTCCATGAAGCCCAAACGGAGTACCACAAGGCCCTCGCCCGCCTGGAGCCCTTGGTGGGTCTGGAGCTCATCCAGTGAAAGGAGGCCCGATGACAGCAACGGATCCCCGCAAGGGCGATGGCCCGTTGACGGTGCCGTCGGAAAGGGGAGGAGCGCGCTGGATCCTCCTGCTGGGGCTGGCCCTGCTGGTCGGCCTGGCCGTCGCGGGCTATGCCTACCGGGACGCCCTCAAAGGCACGAAGCTCGCGGCTCTGTTCTCCGCAAAACAGGAGCCGGGGGCCGGAGTGGTCTACTATTGCCCGATGCACCCACAGATCCAGTCGGACAAGCCGGGGACGTGCCCCATCTG
>CAZGQL010000131.1:9369-12728 GCA_964527905.1 uncultured Syntrophobacteraceae bacterium | reverse complement strand
CGTCCCGGATCGTGATGTCCCCGATGGTCACCTTCTTGGGCATCCGCGGAAAGATTTTCCAGTAATCGTATTCCGTCGCCATGCTGCTGCTCCTTCCTTTCCGTACGTGGTTTTCTGGTCCTCTCCGAGCGCTCTGTCAAGGGGTGTTGCCTGGAAAGCAACGGGAACAGAGCACTAGAAACGCAGATTGCCGAAGGCGGGGTCGCCGATCGGCTTCAAGAGGCTGACTTCGAAGGCCACCGCCAGCCAGTCCCGGATTTCGTTGAACTTGAGCACCCGATCGTTCAGAAGTCTCGCGCCGCAATAGAAGGGGTGCGCCTCGCCGTCGTACTTGTCGATCATCTGCTGACTGAAGGCCTGCTTCTCCCCCTCGCTCATAGGGTTGCCCGAGGCGGCTCGCTTGCGCTCCTCGATGGACAACAGGACGGAGGCAGCCGAGCGGCCGCTCATGACGGACGTGCGGGAGCGCATGGTGTGGAAGAGAAAATGGGGTCGATACGCCCGACCGCACATGCCGTAATTGGCCGCCCCGTTGTCAGGGCCGATCACGAGCTGGATTCGCGGCACCTGGGCGCACGAGACGGAGCGCACCATGTCCGCGCCGTATTTCCCGATTCCCATGTGCTCGGATTCGGACCCCACCATGTAGCCGGGGGAGCTTTGCACGAAGAGCAGGGGGGTTTTTTCCTGGGAGCAGCGGATGATCCACTCGGTGGCCTTTCGGGCGGCCTCGGCGAAGATGATGCCGAGTCCGTTGGAGGCGATGATCCCCACCGGGATGCCCTTGATGCGCAGCTTTCCGGCCACGATGTTGTCCCCGCGCCCCGGAGCATAGTTGCGCTTGTATTCCACGAAGTGACTGTCGTCGGCAATGGCTGCGAGGAAATCCCGCACATTGATGCCCTGGTGGATCTTGGCCGGAAGCATTTCGTAGATGCTCTCCACGGGCACGCGCGGTGGGACCTCGGCGTAGCGGTGGATGTGCAGCTTCTGCGGTGCTTCGAGGGAGAGGATTTCCCGCACGCGTTCAATGGCCTCATCCTGGTTGTGGCAGAAATGATCCGCACCGCCGGAAATCTGCGTGTGCACTCGGGCGCCGCCCAAATCCTCAGCCGAGATCACTTCCCCCGTCGCGGCCTTCACCAGAGGCGGGCCGCCCAGAAAGGAGTAGGACATTTTGTCGATCATGATGGACTGGCAGGCCATGAAGACGATGTACGCCCCCCCCGCTGTGTTGCCGCCCGTGCTCAGGGTAATTTGCTTGAGCCCCATGGCGGACATGCGCGCCATGTTGTAGAACATGGAGCCAAAGTGCTGGTCGTCGGGGAACACGTCGGCCTGCATGGGCAGGAACGCGCCGCCGGAATCCGCGATGTAAACGCAGTTGAGACCGCAGCGCTCGGCGATGGCCTGGGCCCGCATGTGCTTTTTCAGGGTGATGGGGAAATAGGTACCGGCTTTCACGCGGCTGTCGTTGGCCACGATCATGGTCCAGTTGCCGTGGATCTTTCCAAGCCCGGTCACAATGCCGCCGCACGGAACGTCGTCCACTTCGGGGTAGAACATCCCGAACCCCGCAAGCCGGCTGAGCTCGTAGTATTCGGTGCCGGGGTCCACCAGCTTGCGGATGAGCTCACGAACCGGCTGTTTGCCCTGCTTTGCCAGGCGCTTGACGGCCTCTTCACCGCCCGGCCAGACGGCTTCGTAGACCCGCCCATCCAACCTGAGCTCCTCATTTTCCCAAAACGCCCGGTTTTCTGCTCTTGTGTCGGTCATGTTCGGTCCTTTTCGACATCTTCGGGTGTGCCGCAGTTTCCCTTACCTGCCCTTATAGATGGGTTTTCGCTTCTCTCGGAACGCCGCCAACCCCTCCAGGCGGTCTTCGGTGGGGATGGTGATCCAGTAGGCGTTGGATTCGATGGCCAACCCCGTGTGAATGTCCGTCTCCAGGCCGCGATTGATCGCGTACTTCGCCTGTTCGATGGCGATGGGACCCGTTTCGCAGATCATGGCCGCCAGGGCAAGGCAACTGTCAAGCAGCGCATCGGGCGCGCACACCTGATTGACCAATCCGATCTGGAGGGCTTCCTGTGCATCCACGCGGCGACCCGTGAAAATGAGTTCCTTGGCCTTGCCGCGACCCACAAGCCTCGGCAGTCGCTGGGTGCCGCCGGCTCCCGGGATGATGGCCAGCCGGGTTTCCGTCAGTCCCATGGTGGCCGTCGAGGAAGCGAGTCGCAGGTCGCAAGCGAGCGCCAGCTCCGTCCCGCCCCCGAGCGCAATGCCGTTGACGGCGGCGATGACCGGTTTGGGCAGCTCCTCGATGAAGGAAAACAAACCCCGGATGGTGAGGATGAACTCCTTCACCTGCACCTCGGAGAGCGTTGCACGCTCTTTGAGATCAGCGCCGGCGCAAAACGCCTTGCCTCCAGCTCCGGTCACGATCACCACACGCACGTCGGAATCGAACCGCAGGGCTTCCATCTTGGCTTTGAGCGCGCGCAACATGCCGAAGTTAAACGAGTTCATGACGTCGGGGCGATTGAGCGTGAGGATGGCCACCTGGTCCTTCCGCTCTTCTAGGACGAGTTGCTCTTCCATGGGCAGTTCCCTTCCAGCCGTGGGGTGAAGTCTCCGTGAGCGCGGCAACAGTGAATGACCGAGCATCCCGGAGGCAGCGAAGCTCGTGAGAGCCCCACCTCCGGGACCATGCCTTTTGCCGCGCAGCCGCTTGAGAATGGGGTTGCCTCGGAGGGCACCCCCCTCGACCATCAGCGCTGGGCTTTGCGGGCGAATTCCTCCCGGGTCAGCTCGCGGGCGATGATCATGCGGCGGATCTCACTGGTGCCCGCGCCGATCTCATAAAGTTTCGCGTCGCGCCAGAGCTTCTGGACGGGGAATTCGAGGCAGTAACCGTAGCCGCCGTGAATCTGGATACCCTGATCGCATACCCAGGTCGCCGTCTCCCCCGCAAACAGGATCGCCGCCGCCGCCAGCCGCGTGAGTTCCGTCCCCTTCCCGCCCCGCGCCGCCCCCTGGGCCATGATGGCGGCCTTGTAGACCAGCAGACGGGCCGCCTCCGTCCGGGCGTACATGTCCGCCAGCTTTTGCTGGATCATCTGGAAATTGGCGATGGGCTGACCGAACTGCTCGCGCTCGACCGAATAACGGATGCTGTAATCCAAAGCCTGCTGTGCCATGCCCACGGACCCAGCGGCCAAAACGATCCGTTCGATGTCGAGGCCGCTCGTCATCACATGGACACCCATGTTTTCCTGTCCCACCAGATTCTCGGCGGGCACCTCGCAGTTTTCGAAGACGAGCCCCGCCGTCGGGGAGCCCCACATGCCGCATTTCCT
>CAZGQL010000131.1:0-9351 GCA_964527905.1 uncultured Syntrophobacteraceae bacterium | reverse complement strand
AAACGGAAAACCCCGGGAAGTCCTTTTCGACGATGAAAGCGCTGATCCCCTTGGCGCCCAGCTCGGGGCTGGTTTTGGCGTAAACCAGAAGGGTGTCGGCCACCGTGCCGTTGGTAATGAAGATCTTTGAGCCATTCAAGATATACTTGTCGCCCATCTTCACAGCACGGGTGCGGATGCTCATCGCATCGGAGCCGGCGTTCGGCTCGGTGAGGCCCAACGCTCCGATCTTTTCGCCGGCGATCAAAGGCGGAAGGTATTTTTCCTTGAGAAATTCGCTCGCGTTCTTGTGGATGTTGTTGGCGCACAGATTGGAATGGGCGCCGTAGCTCATGGCGAGGGCCGGACAAATGCGGCTCATTTCCTCAATGGCCAGGGCCTGCATGAGGACATCCCCACCGAGACCCCCGTATTTCTCGTCCATGGTGATGCCCAAGATACCGATTTCAGCGCATTTCTTGAAAAAATCAGGGGGAAACCAGTCTTCCTCGTCGATTTTTTCCTGAATCGGCCCCAGTTCGTTTACGGCCCATTTGTAAACCGTCTCCTTGATCATGCGCTGTTCGTCTGTGAGCTGAAAATCCATTCTGAGTCTCCCTTGAGCAATGAGCCTGCCCCATGCACCCCATGCCTGGAACCCCAAGGGAAGCGGACCGTCCCGCTGCCCACCAGGCAATGCCAATCCCCGCCATAAAACCGTTCGAGATCACCCCTATGGATCGTGTCCGGATCGCTCCGGCAATCGGGTCCGGGGGCGCCACAAAACTGGACGTCACACTTGCGAACACAAACAAGTTTTGTCCATATCAAATTTGCGCCCTGAGATCAAAACGGAAATTCACCGTCTCGTCATCCAAATGGCGACCAGCTGTGACTTGGCGCTGGTGAGGCGCCTGACTCCGCGTTCGGGGAAAACAGTGCGACCGGGATGGGCCGGTTGCGGGGAACAGCTTTGCACACCACAAAACCGTTCGCAGTCCGGGCGACCGGAGGAAGTCCCATGATGCGGCGGGTCACTTCGGATCCGTTCGTTTTGGACTTGACGCCCCCGTCCCAGGTCCGATACGATGGAGCGCGTTAAGATCCAGTTTGCTTCAGGGTCCAGCGATCCGTAAGGCTCGCTGGAGGAGCTTTCAGGATAGTCGGGCCGCTATCCCTACTCTGGTTGTGTGGGGTGGCGGCCTTCTGATTTGGTGGGCTGGTCGGACGCGGAGGCCGCTGCTCCAGTGAAAGCAGGAGCGAGGGGCTTTTTTTTTGGACAAGAAAGCCCGTCGAATCGTTCTTCGAGGCCGAAACGCGGGGGGATCCCATTGCCGGGGATTTCAGCAAGCATGGCCTTTGGAGCGTCGAATCGATCGGGTGTCCCACCCTGTTCCTTGTCCAAGCCAAATGGCCCCCGAACGCGACCCCAAGCCGGTCTCCAAGGAGGTATCGTCATGAAACGCTTCTTGAGAAAAGCCCTGTTGCCATTGGTGCTTCTGATCCTGGTCCTTTCTTTTGTCGTTGCTGGATACAGTGGGTTTGGTCCCTGTAAGGAATGCTCGTGCAAGGCCTTTGAGGGATCCTACACGCATTGCGAGTCTTGCGGCCATTTGTTTGAGTCCCATTCTTAGGGCGGTCGTAAGGAGGCGCTAGGGACATCCAGGCGCCGCTTGACGCTTTCAGGACTGGATGACGACCGAAAGCGATGGCGCAATGCTTGCCTCCGTTCCTTCCGCAACAGGACCGCCGGGCATCCAGCACCAGCCCTGTCCGGCGGGCCACCTCGTTGTTCCCCAACGCATTGACTCCGGATCGAGTTCTTTTCATGCCCCGTCAGGGGCCCTCGCCCTCGAGGGCTTCGGCGAGCAGGACTACGGGATGGACGGCTTTGCGGCCTGTGCCGTGCGCGATGTGCTGTCGGCATGAGAAGCCGGGCGCAGCGATGAGGGTTTCCGGTGAGGCCCTGCGCACTGCGGGGAAGAGGCGGTCCTCACCTATGGCCATCGAGATTTCGTAGTGCTCGCGTTCGAACCCGAACGAACCCGCCATCCCGCAACAGCTGCTCGGAATCTCCTCTACGGTCGCATTCGGGATGAGGCGCAGCATCCGCAGCAATGGTCCGATTCCAGTGTCGGCCTTCTGGTGGCAATGGCCGTGGACGAGGATGTGAACGGGACTGCGACCTCGTTTGAAGGGGAGATTCAGTTGGCCCGCCTCGGCCAGGTTGCAGAGCCATTCCTCCAGCAGGAACGTGTGCCGGGCTACCCGGCGCGCCGCCTCCGTCGGGACCAACAGTGGATATTCGTCTCGAAACACGCCCATGGAGCTCGGTTCGAGGCCGATGATGGGGATCGACCCTGCGGCCAGGGGGTCCAGTAGCGCAATATTGTGCCGGGCGTTTCGGCGGGCCTCATCGAGTAGACCCTTGGAAATCTGGGGGCGTGCATCGCAGCGCCGCCCGGCGACCAGCGAGACATCGAAACCCGCCGCTTCCAGCACCTGGACCGCAGCGCGACCAACCTCTGGTTCGTGGTAAGAAAGGGCGAAATCGTCCCAAAGGACGACGAGCCTGCGCCCTGCCGCCGGTTTCACGCCGTTACGGTTTCGACCGTGGAACCATTTTCGGAACGACTGCGCCGCAAACGGAGGAAAGGGTCGCCTGGCGTCGATGCCCAGCCTCGTATCCATCACGCGTCGGACCCGACGATGGGAAAGCATCCAGTTGGAAAGGCCAGGGAACAGACTTCCCAGCGTACTCAATCGTGCCGCATGCCCGAAAAGCCAGTCCCGGGCGGGGACACCGCAGGTCTTGTGACGCTGGGCCAGGACTTCGGACTTGAGCCGAGCCAGATCCACTCCAGATGGGCATTCGCGGCGGCAGGCCTTGCACTGTACGCACAGATCCAGCACCTCGTGAAGCTCCGCGTTCGCCATGCCCTCCGTCCCTAGCTTCCCGGTCATGGCCGCCCGCAGGGCGTTGGCTCGTCCCCGTGTGGAATGGGCTTCCTCGCCCGTGACCATGTAAGAGGGGCACATGATGCCGCTTCCCCGCTTGCGGCACAGCCCCTGCCCGTTGCACTGCTCGACCGCACCGGCAAAGCCTCCGTCTTGGGAAAAGTCGAAGTAGGTCATGGACGGGGCCAGAGGTGTCCGATAGCCGGGGTGGATCCGTAGCAGGTCGGGTTCCCACGGCAACGGCGCATCCACGATCTTTCCAGGGTTCATCAGCGCGAGGGGATCGAAGATCCGCTTAATCTCCCGGAAGGCCTGATGCAGCTCCGGACCGTAGAGCCGCTCGTTGTAATGGCTTCGTGCCAGCCCTTCCCCGTGCTCCCCCGTGGTCGTGCCCCCCAACCGGATTGCCAAATGGGCGATCCCCTCGGAAATGTCCCGCATCTGTTTGAGACCCTTTGGGGTCTTGAGGTTCACCAGAGGCATGATGTGCAGGCAGCCGGCGGAAACGTGGGCAGAAAAGCTCGGTTCGGTGCCGGCTTCCCGGCAGAGCTTTTCGGCTTCCCGGGCATATTCAGCGAGACGGTGAATGGGCACCACGGCGTCATCCGAAAAGGCGAGCGGCTTGGCGTCGCCGCGGCGACTCATGAGTAGCCCGAAACCGGCTTTTCTCGCGATCCAGACGTTCTTGACATCGGAAGGCCTGGTCTGATGAACCAGGGCGCCGCGGTGGCCCTGGCGCCTCAGGGCCGACTCGAGCCGGCCCGCGCGCTCGGCCAGCTCTCCGGAATGAGCGCCCGCGAATTCCACGATGAGGATGGCTTGGGGGTCGCCCTCGATGAAGTGGAGACGGGGGCCGTGTTCCGGGCTGCGGCGCGTGAGCTGGGTCGGGAAGCGGTCCATGAGCTCGACGGAGTCCGGCTGGCATTCGAGGATGGCGGGGACGGCCTCGAGGGACTCGCGCAGGCTCCCGAAGTGGGCGATGACCAGGCGCGAAACCGAGGGGCGGTCCACCAGGCGGACCGTGACGTCCGTCACGGTGGCGAGGGTTCCTTCGGAGCCCACGATGAGCGGGGTCAAGTTGAAGGGGAGTCCGGCGTCGAGGTCATTCACCATGCGGTTCAGGTTGTAGCCGGCCACATTGCGCCAGACCTCCGGATAGCCGGTGGCAATGGCGTGGCGGAATCGATCGAGCAGCGCGGGGACTTCCCGGTAGAGGCGTCCTTCGAGGGATGTTGCAGCGGCTCGCGCCACAAGGGTGTCGACGGGACAAGGAGTGAACCGTGCGTGGCTGCCGTCCGAGAGGACTACGCCGACTTCCAGGGTGTGGTCGACCATCATGCCATAAACGATGGAGTGCGCGCCGGTGGAGTTGTTGCCCGTCATGCCGCCCAGCGTGGCGACGGGGCTGGAAGCGGGATCCGGGCCGATCATGAGCCCGTGTGAGGCCAGGGCTCCGTTGACCTGGTCGAGGACCGCACCGGCCTCCACCCGAACCCAGCGCTCATCGGGGCTGATCGCAAGGATCCTGTTCAAATGGCGGGACAGGTCGAGGACGAGGGCGGCACCGACGGTCTGCCCCGAAAGGCTGGTTCCGCTCCCGCGTGGGAGGACGGGAACCTCGTAGGCGGCCGCCACGGCGACGGCTGCCGCCACGTCGTCGGCATCCCGTGGCAGGACCACACCGACCGGCAGAATTTCATAACTGGAGGCGTCGGTGCTGTAAAGCAGGCGCGACATACGATCGAAGCGCACGGGGCCTCGGACGGCACGTCGGAGGGCCTGGAGCAGGTCGTCTGTGCAGCGGTGAGCGATGGCGTTCCCCCTTTGGTGTGCATCTGGAAACAGGCATGGCCGGCAACATTGCCCGGCCATGCCATCCAAAGGTCGATCTTTTATCACATCAGCCTAACGGACCACAACCACTCTGCTTGCAGTCCCCTGCCCGTTCGACGTCGCGGAAACCGAATCCCCCGCGACCGCAATCACGGCGGAGCCGCGCACCAGCACGCGCCATCGACGCGTCGCCAGCACGGTCGCCGTGCCGATTGCCTGCCCATTGAGGGAGACCGTGATGGTGTTGCCGGGAACGGAGCCCGTGCCCAGAACGGACCAAGTCCTCGTACCCCTGAGGAAAATCGCGTTCGTGATGGTGATCGTGTCCGGAGGAACCGGAGGCGCGTTGACGATATTCACCAGGTGCGTGTCGAGACCGCCGGCGGAAGACGAAACCGATACCGAAGGAGGCGGTGTGCCCGGTGTGGGAAGGGTCGTGGAGAAAGTCCCTGCGACCAGTGGCCCCCAACCGATCGCCGTGAGGATCGGGGCCGGGGTGCCACGGTCGCTGGAAGTCGCGCTCACCGTGAGAACCCGGGAGGTGGTGTTGTAATCGGCGCGGGTGATGGTGACCATATCGGCGGGGGTTGTGGTCAACGTCGTCGGATCGTTTGGTGGGTTGAGCGCTTCCACACTGACGACGGTCGGCAGGGAAGCCAGGTTCTGGATGTCGGCGAAGAAGCTCCCCGCCCCGTTGCTGTCCATCGGAACCGGTGTCGCCGGCGCAGGGACTCCCGTCACGCTCACGGCGGCCGTTGGTGCGGAGGTTGCGAACACCGCCAGGTCCGTGCCGGTCGCATCCCGGCTGTAGGTGACCCGATCGAGGGTGAGCGGCGTGGGCAGCACCCCGTCGAACACCTTGCCCAACAGGGCGAATTCATTCACCTGAACGAAGTTGATGCCGGGACCGCCGATGTTGGGTCCCTCGATCCGGAAAAAGTTGGTGCCAAAGGGACTTCCCGTCACTGTGGTCGTGACATTGGGATCTCCAATGAACGTCTCGGTTCCCACGACAATGTCACCGCCGGTGCTTCTCAGGAATGGGCCGATGGCCCCGCCGAGCGCCCCGTTGAAGTTGGTGGGCGGGGGCGGCACCAATCCAAAATCATCGGTGAAGTTGATGGCGCGGGTTCCTGGTGCCACATTGGGGAACACCCTCACCCCGTAGGGGTGAATCACCGTGTACGTGCCCCCGGGCTGCGGAACGTCCACCCGGATACGGATCCTCGCGAAGCTCACCTGATCGCCGTTCACCGGGTCTCCGTTGTTAAAAGCGGCTTCCAGCGCCGCCACGTACAGCGCGCCCCCCGCAGCCGTGTCAACGGTCGCCCCGGCCGAAAACCAGAAGGCTTCCGAAGGGAAATTGAGGGGGTTGAAGGTGAAAGGTGGAGTGCCGTTGAAGAAACCCGGTTCAGCAACGAGCCCACACAGGCTCCCATTGATCGTCGTGGCGGCGGATTGACACAATTCCAGGCCAAGACCGTTCCCGTCCTGGTAATAGACCGGGTATCCTGTCACGGGGTCGTTGGGCCCAACGGCACTCAGCACCGCATTCACCTGCTGAGCTCCTCCCAATAAGAACAGCATGACAGCCAAGGCTGTTGCCGCTGTGAATCTCAATCTCGATCGTCTAGTCATGTCCGTCTCCTTCTCCCGTTGCCATCGGGCGGTATGTTTGAGAATCTCTTTTGGACCCTCGTCGACCTGCGACCCTCGCATTTGGGTCCCGGCCCAAAAAGGTTTGAACAACTCTCACTGCATGGTTCCGAGCTTGTCTTGCCACGAACCGTTCTGTCGTTGCCTCCTTTTACCCAATTTTCAGGAACTGCCCCTGCGGGAGAGTGCTACGTATTTTTACTCCTATAAAACGTGCTTAACCCGTACCCCTTGCTCCTGACAGTAGGGTAATAATGTAGTTGGTTGGATCAATAGTTAGTTTCAGCTAAATTTGTCTGAACGTCATTGCCACCGGTTCACTCTGGAGAGGATCGAGGTGCAGTATGGCAAACGAGCTCCCTCTCCGCCTTGGTCCGTGGGATTCCGCCCGGCCTCCCGAAGGGAGATGGCATGCCTCCGGGGGGCTTGGGCCGGCGTCTTTGGAATATATCTCTTCACGGGATCCTCCTGAACGGACTGTGACCTGCTCCGGCGACCCTTTCGGTCGACGGGAAGGAAGAAGGTTGAGGATGGGCTCGAGGTGCATTGAGGGCGTCCTAAGGACAGCGCCACACAATAACTGACCACGCTCCTCATGCGTCATCCCCGCATGCTTCCAGCGGGGATCCATGCCTCTGAGCAACTCTGGATTCCCGCCAGATACACGCGGGATGACGATCCATTCGGACACACGGGTGTGTGATGGTGTGCTAAGCGCAATCACCGTGCCAACCGCGGACGGAGGCGCTGAGCAGAATTAATTAAGTAATTTCATGTACTGTTGGGGAAGCTGGGTAGGGTTGTTGGCAGGGTTCCAGGGCGACTGGGAGGGCGATCGGGCCAAAATGGCACGCCGCGAAGCGGATGGACCGGGGCCCGGCCGTCGGTTGGCGCACGGAGCTCCATTTTGGGAGCGTCCAGAATGGAGCCCCGGGGCGGAGCGAGGGTCCATGCAGCTCGATGGGGCGGGATTCTAGTAAAGGAGGGCCGATTCCCGTGCGGTGAGGAATTGGGCGATGCCAGCCTGCCACCGACGTCGGATCTCCCTGGGGTCGACGCCGGCCCGGACCGCCTGGAGGACCTCCCTGGACCCCACCATGCCCAGCGTCCGGTCGAGCTCGAACGTCTTCGGGTACAGGCGATGGAGGGCGGCTGCGAGCTCGATGCCGAGCAGTGGGGAATCCAGCGTGCTCCGGTCGGTCAGTCGCAGCCGGACGCCCCCGCAGGACCTGCCTTTGAATCGATCCGACGCGGGGGTGAAGTCCACGGGCTCGAAGGCCACTCCCTCGATGGACCGGGCGGTGAGGTGCCGAGCCAGCGCCACCCCGGAAATCCAGGGCGCCCCGACGACCTCGAAGGGCGTTTCCGTTCCCCGGCCCACGCTCACGTTGGCCGATTCGACGAGGGCCACGCCCGGGTAGAGGGTCGCCTGCGTCAGGGAGCGGATGTTGGGGGACGGGTTGATCCATGGGAGGCCGGTTTCATCAAGCCAGGCTTCCCGCCGGTAGCCTTCCATGGGGACCACGTGAAGCCTTGCGCCGATCTTCCCTTCCCGGTTGAACAGCAGGGCGAGCTCCCCCGGAGTCATCCCGTAACGGACGGGCATCGGGAAGTAACCCACGAAGGAGCGGAGCGCGGGGTCCAGGACCGGCCCCTGGACGCGGGACGCCGTGATGGGGTTGGGCCGGTCCAGGACGAAAAAGTCGATGCCGACCGAGGCGGCCGCCTCCATGGCGTAACCCATCGTCGTGATGTAGGTGTAGAAACGGGCGCCGACGTCCTGGATGTCGTAGACCAGGGCGTCGAGGCCCCGCAGCATGTCCGGAGTGGGTCGCTTGACGGCCCCGTAGAGGCTGTGGACGGGCAAGCCCGTCCCGGGGTCAATCCCCGAGGCGATCTTTGCGTCGACCCGGCCGAAGAGCCCGTGCTCAGGGCTGAAGAGGGCCCGAAGCCTCACTCCAGGGGCATGCCGCAGGACTTGGACGGTCGAACGTCCGCCGGAATCTAGGCCCGTGTGATTGGTGATCAGGCCCACGCTCTTTCCGACCAGGGGAGCAAAGCCTCTGGCGGCCAGAACGTCGATCCCCGGCCGGACAGCCGGCGGATCGCCGTGCCTCCGCGCGACTCCCTCCATAGGGGTATTCCCTGCTCGGAGCAGCCGTTCCATCCCCAAGTTGCCCCCCGCGGGCTCATCCCCGCACGGGTGGGGCTCCAGGGGCGTTGGGAAGCGGTCCGGATTGGGGCCTTCGCTGGAAGGGCCGGCCGCGCCTGTTCCGGCGGCCTGGGGCTTGTCCGGCCGGGGCCGGGAGCCCTCGGCCGGAGGCCCGAGGTGAAACGCCGCCGCGACCAAAGAGGCCACCGCCGCCCGGAGGCTTTTCACCTGGCCCTTTCCATCAGGGTGCAACCGGTTGGCGAGGAGGATCAGGAAGGTCCGGGAGCGGGGGTCGATCCACATGGACGGCCCGGTGTAACCCGTGTGTCCGAACGACCCCTCGGGAAAGAAATCGGTGTGCTCCCGGCTGTAGGGCGATCGCATGTCCCAGCCGAGACCCCGCAAGGTCGTGGTGCCGGGGAGCGGGGCCGCGCGGGTCATGGCCGCGACGGATTCGGCCGAAAGGATCCGTCGCCCGTCCGCCGCGCCCCCATCGAGGAGCATCGACGCGAACCGGGCCAGGTCGTCCGCCGTCGAAAACAGGCCGGCGTGCCCGGCGACGCCACCCATGCGGCGGGCGGTCGGGTCCTGGACCGCTTCGGGAGGGCTTTGCCCCCGGTCGGGATGCGACGGGGCGATGAACGGCCGCCACGCCGCCGGGGGCCGAAACGTCGTGCGGCTCATGCCGAGGGGCTTGAAAATTTCCTGGTCGCAGTGCGCCTCCAGCGTGAGTCCAGAGACTCTGCGGACCAGCTCCCCGAGGACGATGAAAT
>CAZGQL010000130.1:11849-12815 GCA_964527905.1 uncultured Syntrophobacteraceae bacterium | reverse complement strand
AGCGTGTTGGTGTTCGGATCGATCCGAACGTTCTTGGCGTCGGGAACCTGTTTGATGCATGCCACGATATGCATGGATTGCGCTGCCTCCCCAGTGAGCGGCGGGCTAAAAGAACGTCTCCTTCAGCCGCCCGTATTCCTTATTGAGCTCCTGGCCGATGATGTTGCGCTGGATCTCGTTGGTTCCTTCGTAGATCTGCAGAATCTTGGCGTCCCGCATCATTTTCTCCACGGGATAATCCTGCATGTAGCCGTACCCCCCAAGGACCTGAACCGCCTCGGTCGTCACCTCCATGGCCACATCCCCGGGGAACATCTTCGCCATGGCGGCGACCTTGCTCACATCACCCGGTTCCGAATCCATGTAACGCGCGATGGAGTACACCAGGGCTCGAGCCGCCTCGGTCTTGGTCGCCATGTTGGCGAGCTTGTGGGCGATGGCCTGGTGGTTGATGATAGGCTTTCCAAACTGAACACGCTTGCGGGCATACTCCACCGCGATGTCCAAAGCCCCCTGGGACAGACCGACACCCAGGGCGCCGATGCCGGGCCGAGACTTGTCGAAGGTCTTCATGGCGATGATGAAGCCCATTCCCTCGCGCGCGATCAGACGGTCCCTGGGAATGCGACAGTCCTGAAAAACGAGCTCTCGCGTCGCCGAGGCGCGAAGCCCCATCTTTTTTTCCTTCTTTCCGAACGAGAATCCCGGATCTCCCTTCTCCACGATAAAAAAGCTGGCCCCCCGGGGACCCTTGGCGCGGTCCGTGATGGCGAGCACCGAGTAGATCTCCGCTTCGCCACCGCTGGTGATCCACTGCTTGGTGCCGTTCAGGATATAATGGTCTCCATCCCGGACGGCAGTGGTCTGGATCCCCGACACATCGCTCCCAGCGCCCGATTCCGTGACACCGAACGCCGCGAGTCGTTTGCCCGAGGCAATGGGCCGAAGATAGGTCTGCTTCTGTTC